>JADYZH010000029.1 GCA_020853215.1 Sulfuritalea sp.
GCGCCCCTTTCTCCCTACCACCTGGACAGCCCGTATGCGCCTAGTTGGCGCCGCGCATGTTCTGTACCGTGAACAAGCTCGGCGGATTCTGCTCCTGGCTGACCATGCCGCGGAACTGGCCGGTGGTACAGTGCTTGGATTGCAGGTCAACCATGCTGAAGGCATCGTCGATGGAAATGCCGGTGCCCTTGTTCATCGGCAGATGGTGGTCCGGATGCGACTTGCCGATAATGAAGCTCTTCCACAACTCGCCCTTGCGGTCGTAGATCAGGGTCCGGCTCAGCGTCGCCGCCTGCGTATCCATGTAGTAGGTGCGCTTGCTGATCGGATGGTTGGGGTCGGTCGGCACCGCTTCAAGGATATAGACCTTGCGCAGCTGCCAGGTCACCAGCGGGTAGCAGCCGCCCTTGCCGCCAAACTCGACGTACTGGTAACCGTCCTTCTCCTTGAATTCCGTCGACAACTGCTTCTGGTCATTGTGGTTGTAATAGGCCATGAGGATGGTCGTGGTGCCTTTGTAGTTCCACTTCATGTCCGAGACGCGCCCATTGTAGCCTTCGAAGTCCTCGATCATCAGGTCGCTGCCGAGGAAGGAGTCGGTGATCTGGCCAGTGGCAAGGCGACGCACCCGGCGTTGGAAGCCGAGATAAAGGTTGGCGTCATCCTGCTTGAGGTCGTCGTCGTAGCGCTGGATCAGGAGCTGCGTGTCCTTGATGTCGAGCGGTTCGAAGACCTTCAGGTAGATGGCGCGGAACAGGTTTGACGGGTTCGGCGTGATCTCCGGAATCGGCGGCAGGGCAATGCGATGCTTGTAGTTGAGGAAGTGGAAACCAAACTTGTTGACGGTTTCGATCTTGCCGGTGTCCATCTTGCGGTACTTCCAGTAGAACGGCTCGATCGAGGCGGCGTCGCTCCAGTTGATGCCGTACTTGTAGTTCCACGCCAGCTTCTCGCCGGCGCGCGGATCCTTCAGGTCGGGCTCTTCGGGAAAGGCGCGGCCGGCGACATAACCGATGATCTGGCCGTTCTTCTCGCCTAGCTTGACTTTGCCGATGCCGGCGCGGGTGGCGTCGACATAACTCTTGTGCAGATCGAAGGAAGTTGTCGCGCCGACCGTGATTTCATAGTCGCCGTTCTTGATCACTTGGTACATCGCCGGGTCAAGCACGTCCTTGGCGGAGTCGACGTTGCTCTTGTTGATCACTGCGCCGGGCTTGACGACCGGATGTGTGGGGAAGCCCTTCTTGTAGGGATAGAAGGAGCTATCGATGATCTCGTCCGGCGCGGCGGCGGCGGCCAGCCCGCTGGAGAGTACGGCGGCGGCGATAACCGAGAGTTTGAAAACGGTTTTTTTCATGTTGGCAGATCCTTTGGTCAATCATCGGGATGCGCCTCCCGCCACGGGGCCGGGTTGCGCGTCTGTTTCTACTGGGTTCAGAACTTGTAGCGGACGGTGACGAACACTTCGTCCTCCTTGTTTGCCATGCCGATCGGGCCGGCGCGGAAGCGGCCGAGAGGCTCGTAGCCGGTCAGGCCGGCCATGCCTTGCACGGTGCCTGGGCGCCCGTTCTGGCCACCTGAGAACGGCGGGAATGGGTTACCGTCGCGGGCATCGCTGTACTTCTGGGCACCGTCGCCGAACTTGTAGTTGGCGCCGACGGTGATCTTCAGGTTGTCGGAAAACAGCCATTCCAGCGATGGCGCCGCCACGCTGGAGCCGGCCTCGAAGTCATGCGCCATGATGATCTGCGGGCTGACGCGGTCATTCTGGTACCACCCCTTCATCAGGAAGGTGGCGATGTGGTTGTGCTCGTGATCCGGCATGCCGTACTTGCCCCACGGCCCGCGATACTCCTCGTGATCGAGCAGATGCTGGCCGAAGATCTGGCCGGAGAGCAGGAAGGCGCGGCCCTCGTTGAGGAAGGGGATGAAGGTCGGCCGATCGAGACCGATGACGTAACGCCAGACCTTCGATTCCGAATATAGGCCCGGCTTTGCGGTGTTGGCAAATTCCTCGCCTTTGGTGAGCGCGGTCTCCAGACGGAGGCTCGACTTGATCGAATCGAGCTGCATGTCCATCGAGCCGCCGACCAGGTTGACCCGGGGGAAGTAGATGTCGAAGGCGATCAGATAGGGATGTACCGCTGTTGCTCCAGTGAAGGAGTTGATGTTGGCCACGCCCTTGGAAGCAAGGTTGCGCAACGATGGCAATTGCGAGCGGAAGGTCAAGGCATTCAGCGAGAATCCGGTACCCTGGTAAACGCCTTCCCACTTGATGCCGAGCTGGGTGTTTGCGAACGACCATTCGGGCATGTGCGCCTTGCGAATACCAATCTGGTTCGGGCCGAAGTTGGTGGCGAGACCGCCGGTCGGATCAGCGCCGGCGAAGTTGGCCACCGTGCCGCCGTTGTCCCAGAGGTTCTTCATGCCACGGAAGAAGTCACCGGCGCCGAGAATCTGGTTTGGCGTGCCGCCCTGGCCGAGATTGTTGGGGCGGAACTTGTCGAAGTTCCAGACCAACTGGACGTTGGTGTCGTCGAAGGTTTCCGTCGCACCCATTCGGTACTCGGCGGTGAAAATCCACATCGGGATGCGGATGTCCTGCAACTCGTCGTAGATGTTATTGCGCGAGTAGTCGACCGGGTTGATCACGTCGAGCACGCGGAACAGGTCGGTGCGGCCCCAGACCACCTGCTGCTTGCCCAGCTGGAAGTTCCAGCTACGGCCATCGGCCATCGGCAGCTTGGCGACGAGGAAGGCTTCGCGGATGAAGTCGAGCCGGTCGTTGAATTCCGGCGATGCGAGTTCGTGCGAGTTGGCATCCATGTAATCCTTGATGCAGCCCCGGCTGTCGTAATCACAGGGAGCCTGCGGCACGCCGAAGGCAACACCGCCTTTCGTCTTGTGCAGATTGCTGCCGAGAACGATCATGCCGTCGTTTGGATTGTTGGGATAGGTATCGGAAAACTTATTGCCCGCAAACGGTCCACCAAAAAGAGCAACGTTTGTATTATTGATGGGAGCGCCGCCATGTGGAACCGTTCCGCCACCCTGCAAGAATGGCACGGCCGGAGGAGCTCCGATGTTCAGTCCGTAATCAACACCCGCGCGGCCGTTCTCCAGCCTGATCGGCCCCCCCGCGTTCTTACCGTACTCATCATCATTCAGTTTGTACACGCCGTCATAGGTGCCACGGAACTTGGTACGGAGTTTGATACTGGAGAAGGTACCGTTGCCGCCAAAATCCTTGTCGGCCTCGACCTGGATCGTATTGCGGAACTTCGACAGCCCCACATCCTTGCGGGCGTGGGTGTCGTTTTCGTAGAAGGTGTCGACCCGCCACGGTTGCCCGCCCGAACCGCCCATGTCGGGCAAATTGTCCGCCGCGCGCACTGCGCCCGCGCCAAAACCGACCAAGAGCGCCACGCTTGTCGCGGCAGCCAGCGGCTTCAACCTGAATGAGTGGTGCATCTGCATTGTCTCGCTCCTCGTTTTATTGGACCTGGGCAACGGCTTTCAACCCGCTGCCTGTCTCTCTTGCGCATCGGCGGACCAGACCTTCCGCCAGATACCTCCTCGCTACCCTTGCTGACTCATTTCCCGGACGCCGCCCCGGTGGAACACTTGCGGGAAGACATCGGGAGAAAGTACTCCCCTAGCATCAAATCCTTAAACTAAATGCAGCTATTCGGCTATCAATTAGAAATTTTGTTGCGCTTATGCGACGCTTGGGGACGGTTGCCCCACCTGCAGCACGCCGTCCTCATCCAGGTACGCATTCATGATGAAGCGCGGCTTGAAGATCATCACCCAGGCCGGCATCAGCAGCAGCGCCGCGACCGCGTTCAGGATCAGCATGATGCTCAGCAGCAGGGCCGAATCGGACTGGAAGCGCAGGTCGGAAAGGAACACCCACATGATGATGCCGGCGACCAGGGTAGTCGCGGTAAACGTGACGGCGAAGCCCGTGGTGGCCAGCGCCTTCATCACCGCCGCGGGCAGGTCGCGCAGGGCCGCCATTTCCTCGCGGATGCGGTTCATGATGTAGATCGCGTAGTCGATGCCGACACCGATGCCGACGGCGATCACCGTCACGGTATTGATATTCACGCTGATGTTGTTGATGCCCATGTAGGCATAGGTAAGGATGGTGGCGAAGATCATCGGCAGCACCATCAGCCAGCCTGCATGGAACGAGCCGTAGAAGGCCATGACGAACAGGAAGCTGAGGAACAGCACCAGCGGCACGACCAGCCGGTTGTCGTCGAAGACGGCATCGTTGATTGCCGCATTCACCCCGATGACGCCGCCGCCGAGCAGAATCTTGAAGTCCTTGACGCCCAGGCTGTCGACCTTGGCGATGCCTTCCCGGGCCAGGGCAACGGCGCGCTGGATGGTTTCCGCCTGGTGGTCCTTGTAAAAGAACACCATGTTGGCATCGGTAGCGTCGGAATTGAGGAACTCGTTGAGGGCGCCCGGAATCGGGCTGCCGGCCATGTAGGCGAACATCAGGCCGCCGACTTCCGCCGCCGAATCGGGAATCTGGTACCAGCGCGGCTCGACGTTATGGATCAGGCCATTGACGTTGGCAATCAGGGTCGGCAGCGACTTGACGCCGCCCAGGCCGGGGTCGTAGAGCATGTGGTTCTGGAAGGCCGTCATGGCGTGCAGCACTTCGGGGCGCTTCAGCCCGCCCCTGTCGGTGGTGCGGGCGACGATATAGAGCTCCTCCGAACCGGGGAAACGCTCGTTGATCGCCTTGGACGAAACGTTGTAATCGTGCTTCGGATAGAGCAGGGGCGAACCCGGCTCGGCTTCGCCGATCTTGACCTTGACGGCGAAGATGCTGCCGGCAGCCATCAGGACGCCGAACACGCCGAGTATCGCCAGCGCTCCCGAGCGTTTGCCGGCGATACTGATCGAGCTGACGATCTGGTCGCGCAGAATGCCGAACTTGTTTGCGGTTTTCTTCGGCTGGGGCATCAGGAGCAGCAGCAGGGGTACTACCAGCAGCACCGTGAAGATGACCGAGAAGGCCCAGAAGCCCGCGTAGTAGCCCAGCTTGATGTTGATTGGCGCGGCGCCAAGCGCGATCACCAGAATGCCGACGGCATCGACGACGATGGCGAGGGAACCGGGGCGAAACAGATCGTCGAAGGCATTGCGCGCTGCCTGTTTCGAGTCCAGGGTGATGGCCAGCTCACCGTAATAGCGCTCCACCAGCTGGATGCTGTGCGACATGGCGCGCGCGGCGATAAGGAAGGGAA
>JADYZH010000030.1 GCA_020853215.1 Sulfuritalea sp.
AGAACATCCACGAGACGCGCGAGTGGATCGTGCGCAACTCCCCCGTGCCGATCGGCACCGTGCCGATCTACCAGGCGCTGGAAAAAGTGGATGGCAAGGCCGAAGACCTGACCTGGGAAATCTTCAGGGACACGCTGATCGAGCAGGCCGAGCAGGGCGTCGATTACTTCACCATCCACGCCGGCGTGCTGCTGCGCTACGTGCCGCTGACCGCCAAGCGCATGACCGGCATCGTCAGCCGCGGTGGCTCGATCCTGGCCAAGTGGTGTTTGTCGCACCACAAGGAAAATTTCCTCTACACCCACTTCGAGGACATCTGCGAAATCATGAAGGCCTACGACGTCGCCTTCAGCCTCGGCGACGGCCTGCGTCCCGGTTCGATCTACGACGCCAACGACGCGGCGCAGATGGGCGAGCTCGAAACGCTCGGGGAGCTGACCAAGATCGCCTGGAAGCACGACGTGCAGGTGATGATCGAAGGCCCCGGCCACGTGCCGATGCACATGATCAAGTTCAACATGGACGAGCAGTTGCGACTGTGCGGCGAGGCGCCCTTCTACACGCTCGGCCCATTGACCACCGACATCGCGCCGGGCTACGACCACATCACCAGCGCCATCGGCGCGGCCATGATCGGCTGGTACGGCACCGCCATGCTCTGCTACGTGACGCCCAAGGAACACCTCGGCCTGCCGGACAAGAACGACGTCAAGGACGGCATCATGGCCTACAAGATCGCCGCCCATGCCGCGGATCTCGCCAAGGGCCACCCCGGCGCCCAGGTGCGCGACAACGCGCTGTCCAAGGCGCGCTTCGAGTTCCGCTGGGAAGACCAGTTCAATCTCGGCCTCGACCCCGACAAGGCGCGGGAATTCCACGACGAGACCCTGCCGCAGCACGGCGCCAAGCTGGCCCACTTCTGCTCCATGTGCGGACCGCATTTCTGTTCCATGAAGATCACCCAGGACGTGCGCGACTACGCCGCCACGCTGGGTGTCTCGGAACAGGAGGCCTTGAGCAAGGGGATGGAAACGAAGTCGGTGGAGTTCGTCAAGGCCGGCAGCGAGATTTACAAGGCTTCATAGAAGTCGGCGCTGGCGATACGGCGATTTCAGGCCCATGAACTGCCGACCCGGCTGCGGCGCCTGCTGCATCGCGCCCTCGATCAGCACGCTGGGCAAGCCGGCCGGCGAGCCCTGCGTGCACCTGACGCCTGACTATCGCTGCACGCTGTTCGGCAGCTCGCGGCGGCCGTCCTGCTGCGCCGGCCTACAACCCTCGGCCGAGATGTGCGGCGACAGCCGCGAGTACGCCCTGGCCTGGCTGTCGCACCTGGAGGCGGCTACCGCCGCATGCTAGACTCGGCCGCCTCTCCCGGCGCCAATTTATCCTTCCGACATGGACTTCCACCCGCTGCTGCAGGCGCTGATTCTCGGCCTGGTCGAAGGCTTCACCGAGTTCCTGCCGGTCTCGTCCACCGGCCACCTGATCCTCGCCGGCGACCTGCTCAAGTTCAACGACGAGCGCGGCAAGCTGTTCCTGATCGTGATCCAGGCCGCGGCGATGCTGGCGATCTGCTGGGAATACCGCGCGCGCTTCGGCCACGTGCTGGCCGGGCTCGGCAGCGACCCGGCGGCGCGACGCTTCGTGCTCAACATCGCGGTGGCTTTCATGCCGCTGGCGGTGCTGGGCCTGCTGTTCGGCAAGGCAATCAAGGCCACGCTGTTCAACCCGGTGGCGGTGGCGACGGCCTTCATCGTCGGTGCCTTCATCATCCTCTGGGCCGAAAGGCGCCAGCACGTGATCCGGGTCGACAGCGTCGATGAGTTGTCCGCGCTGGACGCGTTCAAGCTCGGTCTGGCCCAGGCCTGCGCGCTGATCCCCGGCACCTCGCGCTCCGGCGCGACCATCATCGGCGGCCTGCTGTTCGGCCTGTCGCGCAAGGCGGCCACCGAGTTCTCCTTCTTCCTTGCCGTGCCGACGCTGATGGCCGCCAGCGCCTACCAGCTCTACAAGGAACGCCACCTGCTGGCCTTCGACGACCTTGGCCTGTGGCTGGTCGGCTGCGCCGCCTCCTTCGTCTCCGCCTTCCTCTGCGTGCGCTGGCTGCTGCGCTTCATCTCGACCCACGACTTCACGATCTTCGCCTGGTATCGGATCGCCTTCGGCATCATCGTCCTCGTCACCTGGCAGATGGGCATCGTCGATTGGAGCGCACCTTGATTCTGTATTTGCATGGATTTACCAGCGGACCGCAGTCGCACAAGGCGCAGGCGCTGGGCCAGCGCATGCGCGAGTTGGGCCTGGGCGACAAGTTCCTCGCACCGCAATTGCCGGCAGCACCGGCGGACGCCATCGCGCTGGCGGAAGACCTGATCCGCCGCCACGGCGTCACCACCGTTATCGGCTCCTCGCTCGGTGGTTACTACGCGACGTATCTGGCGGAGACCTTCGACCTCAGGGGCGTGCTGGTCAACCCGGCGGTCGTCGCCCACCTTTCGCTACAGCAGTACGTCGGTCCGCAGCGCTGGCTTTACACCGGCGAGCGCTTCGACTTCACCCTGGAGCACGTCGAGCAGTTGCGCGCCATCGAGATCCCGCTGCTGGCGCAGCCGGAACGCTTCTGGCTGCTGGTGGAGCAGGGCGACGAGACCCTCGACTACCGCCATGCCGTGTGCCGCTATCTCGGCGCGCGGCAGACCGTGCTGGCCGGCGGCGACCACAGCTTCACACGCTGGAACGCCGTCCTCGACCCGATCATCGAATTCGCCGGACTCGCCGATTCGCTGTGAATCCAGCGCAGCCGGCCGCGACGCCCGAAAACACCCGAACCGGCATCCTCGCCGGCATCAGCGCCTATGTCATCTGGGGCCTGGTGCCGATCTTCTTCAAGCAGATGGCCGCGGTTCCCGCCGTCGAAATCATCGCCCATCGCGTGGTCTGGGCCATGCTGCTGATGACTGCGCTGCTCGGCTTCGGCCGCGGCTTCGCCGACGCGCTGCGGGTCGCCCGCATTCCGGCGCAACTGGCGAAAATCGCGCTGGCCTCGGCACTGGTGATCTGCAACTGGCTGACGTTCGTCTGGGGCGTGAACAACGGTCACATCGTCGAAACCAGCCTCGGCTACTTCCTCCTGCCGCTGCTCAACGTCGCGCTCGGCGTACTGGTGCTGAAGGAACGCATGCGCCGGCTGCAATGGGTCGCCGTGCTGTGCGCCGCGTTCGGCGTCGCCATCGAAGCGGCGCGCGCCGACGGCCTGCCCTGGATCGCGCTGGTGCTGGCCGGTACCTTCGGCATCTACGGCCTGCTGCGCAAGCAGTTGCCGCTCGACGCCGCCAGCGGCCTGTTCCTCGAAACCGTCTGCCTGATGCCGCCGGCACTGGCCTGGCTGGGCTGGCTGGCGTATTCCGGGCAGGGACAATTCGGCGGCAGCGGCCTGCTGTCGGGCGGCGACCTGCTGCTGATCGCCACCGGACCGGTCACCGCGATTCCGCTGTTGCTGTTCGCCATCGCCGCGCGGCGCCTGCCGCTTTCCCGGATCGCCTTCCTGCAGTACCTGGCGCCGACCATCGCCTTCCTGATCGGCGTGCTGGTCTATCGCGAAGCGCTGGATGCGCAGCGCATGCTGAGCCTGGCCGCGATCTGGGTCGGGCTGGCCGTGTATAGCGTCGACCTGCTCAAGGCCACCTCCGCACACCAGGAAGCTCCGCTGCCATGAGTTTCGATACGAAGCAGTTCAAGCGCCTGGAGCGCGCCGGCTACGACCGGCTCGGCCCGCGCTACCTGGCTGCCGCGGGCGCGCGTAGCGAACTCGCGGCCGCCCTGCTCGCCGCGGCGCGACTCGAACCGGGCCAGCGCCTGCTCGACCTGGCCAGCGGCCCCGGCCTGCTGGCGCGCGACGCCGGCGCCGTGGTCGGACCGAACGGGCTGGTGATCGCCAGCGACATCAGCGAGGGGCAACTCGCCTGCTGTCCGGACCTGCCACGGGTCGCCGCCGACGGCGAGGCCCTGCCCTTCGCCGCTACCTGTTTCGATCGCGTGCTCTGCGGTCTGGGCCTGATGTTCTTTCCCGACGAGCAGGCGGCCTTGCGTGAAATCCGCCGCGTGCTGGCGCCGCACGGACGACTGGCGTTGTCGGTCTGGGGTGCCGCCGACGACGTACCGCTGGTCGAGTGCGCGCTGGCCTGCATGCGACGCCTGCTGCCGCCGCCCAGGGTGGCGCGGCCGTCGATTTTCCGTTTCGGCGAGGCCGGCGAACTGAATCGCCGTCTCGCCGGCGCCGACTTTTGCGACATCGATATCCGGCCCCATCGCTTCACGGTCGGGTTCGCCGATGCCGCCGCCTACTGGCAGGGCTTTCTCGATCTCGCCGGCGGCGCGGCGGAAAGCCTCGCGCGCCTGCCCGCCGAAAAACAGCAGGCGCTGGCCGCGGCCGTCGCCGCGGAGCTGGCGCCGTACGCCGTGTCGGGCGGCTATCGCCTGACCAGCACCGTCCTGCTCGCCACGGCCGGGCCGGTATAATTCGCCCCCTCGCGTTTCGCTCACATCCCCTGCCGGGGTCTCCCCCATGAATGTCCTGTTTGAAGAGGACGGCGCCTTCCGTGCCGGCAGCGTGCTGGCCGACAACGTGACCTCGCTGCAGATCGAGCTGGCCTCCGGCAAGCGCAGCAAGGTCAAGGCCGCCAACATCCTGCTGCGTTTCGCCGCACCGGCACCCGGCGAACTGCTGGAGCGGGCGGAGACGGAAGCGGAAGGCATCGACATCGATTTCCTCTGGGAAGTCTGCGGCGAACAGGAGTTCGGCTTCGAGGATCTCGCCGCCGAGTACCACGGCGCCAAACCGGATTCCGTGCAGGCGGCAGCGGTGCTGCTGCGCCTGCATGCGGCGCCGATCCATTTCCACCGCAAGGGCCGCGGCCGCTTCCGCAAGGCGCCGCCCGAAATCCTGCAGGCCGCGCTGGCCGGCCTGGAAAAGAAGCGCCAGCAGACGGCGGCCATCGAGCGCATGGTCGACGAACTCAAGCACGGCCAATTGCCCGCCGAGTTCCGGCCCATCCTACCGCAACTGATCTACAAGCCCGATCGCAACCGCCCTGAGACCAAGGCGCTCGAAGCCGCCTGCGCGGAAACCGGAAAATCCGCGGCGCGCCTGCTGTTCGATTGCGGCGCGCTGCCTTCGACCCACGACTACCACCTCGGCCGCTTCCTGTTCGAGTTTTTCCCCGAGAGCAAAGGCGGCACGGGATTCCCTTACTCCCCGGCACCCAGCGAACCCGCCGAATTGCCGATCGCCGCTGTCGCCGCATTCAGTGTCGACGATGCGCATACGACCGAGATCGACGACGCGTTTTCGGTCACGCCCCGACCCGACGGCGGCTGGCAGATCGGCATCCACATCGCCGCACCTGGCCTCGGCTTCGGTCCGGACTCCGACCTCGGCCGCATCGCCCGCGAACGGCTGTCCACCGTGTATATGCCGGGGCGCAAGATTACCATGCTGCCGGAGGACATCGTCGAGCATTTCACCCTGGCCGCCGGGCATACCGTCGCCGCAATCTCGCTCTACCTCGACGTCGCTACCGACTACCGCCTGCTAGGCCACGAAACGCGCATGGAGCGCGTGCCCATCGTCGCCAACCTGCGCCACCACGACATCGAGCCGCTGTTCAACACCGATACCCTGGCCGCCGGCCTGCCGCAATTTCCCTACTGCGACGAGCTGAAGCTGCTCTGGGAATTCGCCCAGGTACTCGAAGCCGGGCGTGGCAAACCCTCGGACAACAGCAACCGCAAGGACTACAACTTCAGCGTCGACTGGACCGCCGACAGCAGCATCGGCGCGGAACCGGGCACGGGCTTCGTCCGCATCGAGCAGCGCGAACGCGGCTCCCCGCTCGACACCCTGGTCGCCGAGCTGATGATCATGGCCAACGCCACCTGGGGCGCGATGCTGCGCGATGCCGGGATTCCCGCGCTGTACCGGGTGCAGACGGCGGGCAAGGTGCGCATGAGCACCATCGCCGCGGCGCACGAAGGCCTCGGCGTCGACTGCTATGCCTGGTCGTCCTCGCCCCTGCGGCGCTATTGCGACCTGCTCAACCAGTGGCAGCTGATCGCGCTGCTGAACGGCGAGCCGCCGCCGTTCCCGCCTAAATCGGCGGACCTGCTCGCCGCCATGCGCGACTTCGAGCTGAGCTACGCCGCTTACGCCGAATTCCAGCGCGGCATGGAGCGCTACTGGTGCCTGCGCTGGCTGCTGCAGCAGGGAGCGACGGCAGTCCTGGCCCAGGTGCTGCGTGAGTCCCTGGCGCGGCTCGACGACATCCCGCTGGTCGCGCGCGTCCCGTCCCTGCCGGAATTGCCGCGCGGCGCCCACGTGCGCCTCGGCATCGAAGGCATCGACCTGCTGGAAGCCGAGCTGCGCTTGCGCTTTCTCGAACCGGCGCCCGAATTGGCGTCCAATAGCTGCCCTGATGCGGCCTTCGCCGACGACGAGGGTGACGGGGTCGCGGGGTAAAATCAACGGGCTCATGCCCACCCCGTCCAGCCTGTCGCGCCTCGCCTGGCCTTCATTGCCGCCCCTGCCGATGCCGGCCTTTCTCGCCGCCATGGACGCGCCGCGGCGTAATCTGACGCTGGCGCTCGCGGCATCGCTGTTGCTTCACGCATTGGTTCTGGCGATTCGCTTCACGCCGCCAGATTTCATGGACAAGGCGCGCGAACGGGCGCTCGAGGTCATCCTGGTCAACAGCAAAAGCAAGGCCAAGCCGGACAAGGCGCAGGCCAAGGCCCAGACCAACCTCGACGGCGGCGGCAATACCGACGAAGACCGCCGCGCGAAGACGCCGCTGCCGCCGTCGCCCCGTACCAGGGAAGGCGACCAGTTGATCGAGGCGCAACGTCGCGTCGCCGAACTCGAAGCGCAGTCACGGCAGCAGATGACACGGTTGAAGGGCGATCGGGCCGTCAGCCCGGACAAGTCGAAACCCGATCCGGTAACGGCGCCCGAGCCAAACGTTTCCGGCGCCGACCTCGCCAGCAGTGCAATGGCCATCGCCCGCCTCGAGGGCCAGATCGCCCGCCAGATGGAGGAATACAACCAGCGGCCGCGCAAGAAGTTCATCGGTGCCCGGGTCGAGGAATACCGCTTCGCCCAGTACGTCGAAGACTGGCGGCAGAAGATCGAGCGCATCGGCAACCTCAACTATCCCGATGCAGCCAAGGGCAAGCTCTACGGCAGCCTGGTGCTGACCGTGGTGATCAAGGCCAACGGCGATCTGGAGCGCGTCGAAGTCAACCGCTCCTCCGGCCAGAGCCTGCTCGACGACGCGGCGCGGCGCATCGTGCGCATGGCCACCCCCTACGCTGCCTTCCCCGAAGCCATCCGGCGCGACACCGATCTGCTCGAGATCACGCGGACCTGGACCTTCACCAACGCCGACCGCCTGCGGGCCGACTGATGACAGATCGTTACTGCGTCATCGGCAACCCCATCGGCCACAGCAAGTCGCCGCGCATCCACGCGCTGTTCGCCAAGCAGACCGGGCAGGATCTCAGTTACGAGGCGATACTGGTGCCGTCTGACGGATTCGCCGAAGCGATCCGCGCCTTCATCGCGGCCAAGGGCGGTCCCGCCCGCGGCGCCAACGTCACCGTACCCTTCAAGGAAGAAGCCTTCCGCCTCGCCACGCGACGCACGGCGCGCGCCGAGGCCGCGGGTGCGGTGAATACGCTGAGCTTCGACGCCGGCACCATCGTCGGCGACAACACCGACGGCGCCGGCCTGGTACGCGACCTCAAGCACAACCTAGGCTGTGACCCGGCCGGGCGCCGCATCCTGCTGCTCGGCGCCGGCGGAGCGGCACGCGGCGTGATCCTGCCGCTACTGCTGGAAAATCCGACCGAACTCGTGATCGCCAACCGCACCGAGGAAACCGCGGCCCGCCTGGCCCTCGAATTTTCCCGCCTGCCCGGCTGCGCGGTCGCCGTCAAACCCGATGGCACGGGTTTCGGGAGGCTGGCCGGGCGCGCCTTCGACCTCGTCATCAACGCCACCTCGGCCGGGCTCAGCAACGCCGTGCTGCCGCTGCCGACTTCCGTGTTCGCACCGCGCTGCGTCGCCTATGAAATGGTGTATGGCCGCGAAACCGCCTTCATGGTCCAGGCGCGCGACGCGGGCGCGCGCGTCGGCGACGGTCTCGGCATGCTGGTCGAGCAGGCCGCCGAGGCCTTTTTTGTCTGGCGCGGCGTGCGCCCGCAAACGGCACCGGTGCTGTCAGCGCTGAAAGGCAATCCATGAAGCCAGCGCCCCGCTGGCTGAAATACGGGCTGGCGGCAGTTTTCGGGCTGCTACTGCTCTGGCAGGGCTGGTACCTGGGCTGGGTGCTCTGGTGGAAATGGGTCAATCCAGGGATGACCAGTTTCCAGAGCCAGCGCCTCGACGAAGCCCGGCAAAAAAATCCCAAGGCAGAATTGAAACACCAGTGGGTGGCTTACGAAAAAATCTCGATCCACCTCAAGCGCGCGGTGGTCGCCGCCGAGGACGACAAGTTCGTCGATCACGAGGGCTTTGACTGGGAGGGCATCCAGAAGGCCCTGGAAAAAAACCAGAAGAAGGGCAAGGTGGTCGCGGGCGGCTCCACGATTTCGCAGCAACTGGCGAAGAACCTGCTGCTGTCGCCGACCAAGACTTTCCTGCGCAAGGGCGAGGAAGCAATCATCACGGTCTGGATCGAACTGCTGTGGGACAAGCGGCGCATTCTCGAGGTCTATCTCAACGTCGTCGAATGGGGCGACGGCGTGTTCGGCGCCGAGGCCGCTTCGCGCCGCTACTTCAGCATTTCCGCGGCGCAGCTCGGGGCGGAACAGGCGGCGCGGCTGGCCGTCATGCTGCCCGCGCCGCGCCGTTACGAACGCAACCCCTATTCCGCCTACATGAACGGCCGCACGCAACTGATCCTCGCCCGCATGCCCCACGCCGAGGTACCCCGCTGACTTTCATGATGCGTCGGCTACGCCCCCGATCATGAAAATCAGCAACATCATCGGGGCTCCCCACCCCTATTCCCCGCCTTGGGGCAAGGACCTGAATTTGCTCGCTGCGCTCGATGTCACGTGCGGGCCATCCTGCTGTTTCACGCGAATGTTCCGCGGCTACAATGACGGGCCTCTCCGGAAACTGCCATGAGCCAGCCAGCCGACACCCCGCCCGAACGCGACGAGCCGCATCACCAGGATGACGTGAAGGACAGCCTGCGCGCGGTCCAGTTATTGCTCGCACGACAGAGGCGCGTGGAAAACCTGGTGCACCGGCAGGACATGCCGCGCCACGACCTGGTCGAGAACCTGGTGCACAAGCAGCATGTCGCCGAACTGCGGCAGCGGCTCGACGCCATGCACCCGGCCGACATCGCCTACATCCTCGAGGCGCTGCCGCTCGACGAACGCCTGCTGGTCTGGGACCTGGTCAAGGCCGAGCGCGATGGCGAGATCCTGCTCGAAGTCTCCGATGCGGTGCGCGAATCGCTGATCGAGAACATGGCGCCCTCGGAACTGGTAGCCGCCGCCGAGCAGCTCGATGCCGACGAACTGGCCGACCTTGCCCCCGACCTGCCGCAAGGCGTGCTGGCCGACGTGTTTCGCTCGCTGCCGGCCGAGGAGCGCGAGGAACTGCGCTCCGCCATGTCCTACGAGGAGGATGCGGTCGGCGCGCTGATGGACTTCGACATGGTCACCGTCCGCGAGGACGTGACGCTGGAGGTCGTCTTGCGCTACCTGCGCCGCTTCGACGAACTGCCCGACCATACCGACCAGCTCTTCGTCATCGATCGCGACGAACGCCTGCGCGGCGTCCTGCCGCTCAACGTTCTGCTGGTCAATGCGCCGGAGACCGAGGTCGCGGTGGTGATGCTGACCGAAACCCTGACCCTCGAACCGAACGACAAGGCGGAAGCCGCGGCGCAGGCTTTCGAACGCTACGACCTGGTCTCGGCGCCAGTGGTCGACGCGGAGCGCAAGCTGGTCGGCCGCGTTACCGTGAACGCGGTGGTCGACTACATCCGCGGCGAAGCCGAGGCCGACCAGCTGGCGCAGGCCGGCCTGAAGGAAGAGGAAGACATTTTCGCCCCGGTGATCGACTCGGTGAAGAACCGCTGGGCCTGGCTGGCGATCAACCTGGTCACCGCCTTCGTCGCCAGCCGCGTGATCGGCGCCTTCGAGGGTTCGATCGAAAAGCTGGTGGCGCTGGCCGCGCTGATGCCCATCGTCGCCGGCATCGGTGGCAACGCCGGCAACCAGACCATCACCATGATCGTGCGCGCCATCGCCATGGGCCAGGTCCAGCCCGATGCCGAGCGGCGCCTGCTGAAGAAGGAATTCGGCGTCGCGCTGATCAACGGCGTGCTCTGGGGCGGCCTGCTCGGCCTGATCGCCTGGTGGCTCTACAGCGACGCCCGCCTCGGAGCAGTCATGACGGCCGCGATGATCCTCAACCTGCTGGTGGCGGCCAGCGTCGGCGTGCTGATTCCGATGACCCTGCAGAAGATCGGCCGCGACCCGGCGATCGGCGCCTCGGTGATGATCACCGCCGTTACCGATTCCGGCGGCTTCCTGATCTTCCTCGGCCTGGCGACGATTTTCCTGCTGTAGCAGGAGCCGCCCGCGCTATTTCGTCACCAGTTTCAAACCGAAGATGCCGGCCACGATCAGGCCGATGCAGACCAATCGTGCGACCTCCCGCGATTCGTTGAACAGCGCCATGCCGAGCAGCGCCGTACCGACCGCGCCGATTCCGGTCCATACCGCGTAGGCGGTACCCACCGGCAGGGTCTTCAGCGACCAGGCGAGCAGGACAACGGAGGCCGCCATCGCCGCCAGCGTCCAGGCGCTGGGCACCAGGCGCGTGAAACCCTCGGTGTACTTGAGGCCGATGGCCCAGCCGACTTCGCACAGGCCGGCGACCAGTAGTACCAGCCAGGCGGTGGCGGGCGTCAGCGTCTGCATGCCGGTTGTCTTGCCGTCTCGCCAGCGCCGACTTTTTGCCAGACGCCCGACTCAGCCGGCGGCGAAAATCGCGTCGGCCGCCGCCACGGTGGCCGCGATGTCGGCATCGGTGTGCGCAGCCGAAACAAAACCCGCCTCGAAAGCCGAGGGCGCAAGATACACACCGGCATCGAGCATGGCGTGGAAAAAGCGGTTGAAGGCTTCCTTGTCGCTGGCCATCACTTCGGCGTAGGAGGTCGGCGGCGTCGCGGTGAAGTAGACGCCGAACATGCCGCCCACCGACTGCGCGGAGAATTTCACCCCGCGCCGCTTCGCCGCGGCGGCGAGACCATCGACCAGCGATCGGGTCTTCGCCGCAAGCGCTTCATGAAACCCCGGCGCGGCGATTTTCTTCAGCGTCACCAGCCCCGCCGCCACCGACAGCGGATTGCCCGAGAGCGTGCCGGCCTGGTAGACCGGACCCAGCGGCGCGATCTGTTCCATGATCTGGCGCCGCCCGCCGAAGGCGCCCAGCGGCATGCCGCCGCCGACCACCTTGCCGAAGGTCGACAGGTCCGGCGTGACGCCGTAGAGCCCCTGCGCCGAACCCGGACCGACACGGAAGCCGGTCATCACCTCGTCGAAGATCAGCACGGCGCCGTGCTGCGTACACAAGTCGCGCATCGCGGCGAGGAATTCGGGTTTCGGCACGATCAGGTTCATGTTGCCGGCGACCGGCTCGACGATGACGCAGGCAATCGTGTTGCCATGTTTGGCGAAGGCATCCGCCAGGCCCTGGGCATCGTTGTAGTCGAGCACCAGGGTGTGCTGCGCCAGATCAGCCGGCACGCCCGCCGAGGATGGATTGCCCGTATATTGCAAATTCGTCAGCAGGCCGGAGCCGGCCTTGACCAGCAGGCTGTCGCCATGGCCGTGGTAGCAGCCCTCGAACTTGACGATCGCATCGCGTCCGGTGAAGCCGCGCGCCAGGCGGATCGCGCTCATGGTCGCCTCGGTGCCGGAGGACACCAGGCGCACCATGTCCATGCTCGGCACGCGCGCTACCAGCAATTCGGCCAGTTCCACCTCGGCTTCCGTCGGCGCACCGAAGGTAAGCCCCAGCGCGGCGACCCGCTGCACGGCGGCCACGGTATCCGGATCGGCATGGCCGAGGATCAGCGGCCCCCAGGAGCCGACATAGTCGAGATAGGCCTTGCCATCGGCGTCCCAGACGCGCGAACCTTCGCCGCGAGCGAAGAAGCGCGGCGCGCCGCCGACCGAGCGGAAGGCGCGCACCGGGGAATTGACGCCGCCGGGAATGGTTTTCCGGGCGCGTGAGAAGAGTTCTTCGTTACGGGTCATGGTCGGAGGACGGCAAACAGGGGGATCACGGAATTCTAACGGCGCCTGGCGCCGTCGGTGTTGGACTCGCCCGCCTTCCGCTTCTTGTCCACCTGGGCGAACAATCGCTGATAGGCCTCGGCGCGAGCCTTGATGTCCATCGCATCGAACAGGTCGCTGACCACCGCGAGGATGTCGGCCCCGGCCGCGAGCAGTTGCGGCGCGTTGTCGAGCGTGATGCCGCCGATGGCGGCGACCGGCAGGCCGAAGCGTCGTTTGGCTTCGCCCAGGAGTTCCAACGGCGCGCTCACCGCGCCGGGCTTGGTGCGCGAGGGAAACATGCTGCCGAAGGCGAGGTAATCGGCGCCGGCATTGGCGGCCTCCTCGCCGAGCGCAAGGTCGTTGTAGCAGGAGACGCCGAGGATGCGCTTCGGCCCGAGCGCCTCGCGCGCGGCCAGCAGCGATCCGCCGGGTGCGTCGCCGGTCCCGAGGTGGGCACCGTCGGCGCCGATTTCGACCGCCAGCCAGACATCGTCATTGATGATCAACCGGGCGCCGGCGGCACGACAGATGCGCAGCATCTCCGCTGCCTGGGCACGGCGCAGCGGCCGCGGCGCGATCTTGTTGCGGTACTGGACGAAAGGCGCACCACCATCGAGGGCGGCCCCGACGAGCGCCGACAGGCGCGGCAGCAGCAGATCATCCAGGGTCACGGCGCACAGGCCGCGCAGCGGCATATCCAGCGCCAGGCTCTCCCTCTGCGGTCTTCCTTGCTCCGGCAAGTCAGGCTTCATCGGCTTCCTCATCCGCTTCCCGCGACCAGAACAGGCGATCGGGAATGAATTGTCCCATGCCCGGGCGAAAGCCGGCGGCCAGGGTGCGCCAGGTATATTCCTGTGCCCCCAGCACCGCGTCCACCACATCCACCCCGCTGGCCAGGTGTGCCGCAATGGCCGAAGCCAGGGTGCAGCCGGAACCGTGGTAGCTGCCCGGCAGCCGATCCCAGCGATCGGTGCGCACGGCGCCGTGGCTGCCGTAGAGGGTGTTCACCACCTGCAGGCCGGCTTCATGGGTTCCCGTGACCAATACATATTCGCATCCGGCATCGATGAGGGAATGGGCGCATCCGGCAAGGCTGCGTTCGTGGCGGGCGTCGCCATCCGCCTCGCCCAGTTGCTGGGCCAGTCGCCGCGCCTCCGGGCTGTTGGGCGTCAGCAGCGTGGTCTGTGGCAGCAGCAGGCCGATCATGGCCTCGATCATCTCCTCGTCGGCAAACTGGTCGCCGCGCCCCGAGGCCAGCACCGGATCGAGCACCACGGGGATATCGGGGTAGTCGGAGATCACCTCGGCGATCGCGGTGATCGCCTCGACGCTGCCCAGCATGCCCAGCTTGAATACCGCCACCGGCATGTCCTCCAGCAGGGCCCGCGCCTGGTCGGCCACCCATTCCGCATCCAGCGGCAATACACCCTCAACCCCGGCGGTGTCCTGAACGGTAATCGCGGTCACGACCGACAGCGGGAGGCAACCCAGGCTGGCCAGCGTCAGGATGTCCGCCTGCAGGCCGGCGCCCCCCGTCGGATCGGAAGCGGCAAAGCTGAGCACGATGGACGGCGATGGATTGGCGGGGACGGCAGCAGCCATGGATCTCCTGACCCGACCCGATATTTCGGACGGTGTGCAGCTTGAGTTAATATCCGCCAATTCTATCCGAAGGCATGCCGTCCCCAGCGCAGGCGCTGGGCAGCAGACCACAGCCCGGCAATGACGCACCGACAACCGTATTCGAAATGGATGTGCCTGACCTGCGGCTTCATCTACGACGAGGCCAGGGGAATTCCCGAAGAAGGCCTGCCTGCCGGCACGCGGTGGGATGAAGTTCCGCCGAACTGGGCCTGCCCGGAATGTGGCGCACGCAAGGAAGACTTTGAAATGTTAGAAATTTAAGTATGATTGCAGTCAAACAAGGTTTGACCAGAAAAAAGATCAACGCGGGGCGCCAAGAGAGGGAATGGAAAGCGCTTGCCACCAGAAATGTCGCCGGACCGCCCGGTTCCCGGCGACCCTGTTCGAAATATGCATCCAACATGGGGTAACGTGAGCGAGACACCACGGCTTTCCGGCATCAAGGTGATGGTGATCGACGATTCGAACACCATCCGCAAGACTGCGGAAATTTTCCTGCTCCAGGCCGGTGCCCAAGTGGTGCTGGCAGAAGACGGCTTCGACGCGCTGGCGAAGATCAACGATCATCTGCCCAACGTGGTTTTCTGCGACATCCTGATGCCCCGGCTCGACGGCTATCAGACCTGCGCGCTGATCAAGAAGAACCCCAAGTTCGCCTCCACTCCGGTGGTGATGCTTTCATCCAAGGACGGCCTGTTCGACCGTGCGCGCGGGCGCATGGTCGGTTCCGACGAATACCTCACCAAACCCTTCACCAAGGACAGTCTCATCAAGACCGTCGCCGATCACGCCGCGCGCGGCTAAGCGGATTCTTTCTACTTGCGAGCGAGCCATCATGCCCATCAAAACAATTCTGGTTGTCGACGACTCCCCCACCGAGCGCCACCTCCTGACCCAGCTGCTGCAGAGCGCCGGCTACGAAGTCAGCACGGCGGAAGGCGGTGACGAGGGCGTCGAGCGCGCCAAACAGAGCAAGCCTGACCTCGTCATCATGGACGTGGTGATGCCGGGAACCAATGGCTTCCAGGCCACCCGCGCGCTGTCGCGGGACGAGACCACCAAGGACATCCCGGTCATCATCTGCACCACCAAGAGTCAGGAAACCGACAAGCTCTGGGGCATGCGCCAGGGCGCCCAGGACTACGTCACCAAGCCGTTGGATGGCCCAGTCTTGCTGGCCAAGATCGCCGCACTCGGATAAAGAAGCCACGATGGCCAAGCGCATCAGTCTGCGTGAATTCCAGCAGGGTCTCTCGGAGCGATTGGTGTCCGCGCGGCGCGGCGACGGCGCCCAGGCCCTGCTCGGCATCGAGTCCGGTTCGGATGAACTTCCCGGCGGCAGCCGCTGGTTGATCGATCTTGCCGACTCGGGTGAGGTCACGCCCCTGCCGCCGCTGACTCCCGCCCCCCTGACCAGGTCCTGGTTCGCCGGCATCGCCAACATTCGCGGCGTGCTCTACGGTGTGGTGGATTTTTCAGCCTGGCGCGGCGGCGCACCGACACCGATCAACGCGCAGGCACGCCTGCTGCTGGTGGGTGCCCGGCATGGCGTCAACAGTGCATTGCTGATTCGCCGCGCGCTGGGACTGCGTCCGCAGCGCGACCTGCACGCCACAGGTGAAACCAGGGCGTACGACATGGACGATCCCGCGCCCTGGCTCGGCGGCCGCTTCAAGGATCCGCAAGACCAAACCTGGACCCAGCTCCGCATTCCGGCGCTGTTGGCCGACCCCGGTTACCTCGACATCGCGCTTTGAGCGCCCCGCAAAGGACCAGCCATGGCATTCAAGCTTCCCTTCACCCTGCCGACACTCGATCGCCGCAATCGTACCCCGGGGCAGGCGGGGGACCCGCCCCCGGTGGAACGCCGCAGCAACCGGGGCAACAGGTTGCCCTTGATTGGCCATCTCGATATCCAGACCCAGTTCCGTATCCTCGGCACCGTTTTTCTGCTCAGCCTGCTGATCACCATTGCCGCAGTGTTCCTGCAAGTCCAGGCGACCAGCCGCGGCCTCACCTACCTGTCGGTCGCCAGCCAGCTATCGTCGCTGACGCAGCAGATCCCGGTCGCTACGCTAAACGCCATGCAGGGCCAAACACAAGGCTTCACGGCATTGCGCGATGCCCGCGACAATTACAACCAACTACTTGATCGCCTGACCGACGGGGGCGAGGTCAAGGGCATCAAGGTGGCAGCCAGCAGCACCAAAACGCGACCGGTACTCGATGCCTTGCGCGGTGAATGGAACAAGCAAAACCAGTTCATCGGCCAACTGCTGGCATTGGAAAATCGCTTTGCGCCGATCGGACGGCTCGCCAAGGAGTCGACGCAGCGCGGCAAAGCGATGAGCGACGCTGCGGCCGCTGCCGGTGGCAATCTGCCCGGCCTGACGGAGCGCATCCGGCGCGCGATTCCCCGGCTGGCGGGAATGCAAGGGATTGATGAAGCCCTTGTCGCTCAACTGGCAAAGGACATTTCCGACGCAGTCGCCCTGGTACCGGCCGGTACCCCGGTGGCGGAAAGCCTCAACGTCATGCAACAGGCAACCGCCAGCCTGGCCGGCGACCTCAAGCCGCTGCAGCAGGCGAGCGATGCTGGCAGCAAATTGATCGCCGGCTGGCGCGGAATGACGGCAAGCACGGAAGATCTGGTCAAGGCCTATGAAGCGGAAATCACCCAGCAGGATGCGTCCCTGTTCGCGGCCACGATATTCGGCTCGCTGGCCTTGCTGATGCTGGTCGTCATGGTCAAGGCCTTCAACGACGAAGGCCTGCGCCGCAGCGGCGAAGCCGATCACCAGCGCCGGCTTGCAGAAGCGGAGAAGGACGCGACCCAGGGCGCCATCTTGCGGCTGATGAACGAAATGGGCGACCTCGCCGACGGCGACCTGACGATACGCGCTACGGTATCGGAAGACATCACGGGAGCGATCGCCGACTCGGTCAACTACACCGTCGAGGAACTCGCCGTGCTGGTGCGCCGCATCAACGATGCCGCCTTGCGCGTTACCAGCGCCTCGAACGCCGCGCAGACCACCTCCAACCAGCTGCTGGCCGCCACGGAAGTGCAGTCGGCAGAAATCAGGGGCGCCAACGCCGCGGTTCTTGAAATGGCCGACTCGATGAAGCAGGTGTCCTCGTCCGCCCTGGAGTCGGCCCGGGTTGCAAACGCGTCTCTCGAAGCCGCGCAGAAGGGCTCGGCGGCGGTGTCGAACTCGATTGCCGGCATGAACGAAATCCGCACCCAGATCCAGGAAACCTCGAAGCGGATCAAGCGGCTCGGCGAATCCTCGCAGGAGATCGGCGAAATCGTCGAGCTGATTTCCGACATTACGGAACAGACCAACGTACTGGCCTTGAACGCCGCCATCCAGGCGGCTTCTGCCGGCGAGGCGGGACGCGGCTTCTCGGTGGTTGCCGAGGAAGTGCAGCGCCTGGCCGAGCGCTCAGGCGAGGCGACCAAGCAGATTGCCGCCATCGTCAAGACGATTCAGACCGACACGCACGACGCCGTGGCCGCCATGGAATATTCGACGCAAGGCGTGGTGGAAGGTGCCAAGTTGTCGGATGCCGCCGGCCAGGCGCTGAACGAAATCTCCAGCGTTTCGCAGGATCTTGCCCGCCTGATTCAGGCAATCTCGGCGGACACCCAGGCGCAAGCGGATATCGCCACCAAGGTGGCCGGGTCAATGCAGGACATTCTGCGCATCACCGGCCAGACCACCGCCAGCACGCAAGAGACCGCCGTCTCGATCGGCCAGCTGACCGAACTTGCCGTCGAACTCAAGGGTTCGGTCTCGGGCTTCAAGGTGTGATCGGGAATCCGGCTGGCCACGGCATGACGTACACCATTTCATGAGCATGGATCTCGATATCGGTCCGCTGTCCTGGGTCAAGGGGGAAATCGACCTTGCGCTCGAGCGCGCCGGGCAGAGCCTTGCCGCCAACGTTGCAGACCCGTCCAGCGACGAGTTGAAGAAGGCCTGCGCCGGCATGCACCAGGCCCATGGCGCGCTGGCCATCGTCGGACTTGACGGCATAACTGAATTCGCCGCGGCCATCGAGCAACTGCTCGCCGCGTTGGCTGACGGCAGCGCGCCGGACGCGGCGGCGGCCACCGAGGCAGCCCAGGCTGGGTTCGCCGCGCTGCGCGGCTATCTGGATGACCTGATGGCTGGCCACCCGGACCAGCCGCTGAAGCTTATTGCCCCCTACCAGACGATGGTGGTGGCACGCGGACAATTGGCGCCCGGACCCGTCGCCCTGTTCTTTCCCGACCTCACCCAGCGTCCGCCCAAGCGTGAAAGTGAGATCCCGCCGCTGGCGCCCGAAGCCCTCGCGGCACGACTCAAGGCGGCCCGCCTGGGTTTCGAGCGCGGCCTGCTGAAATGGCTGAAGGACGACCCCAAGGGCGTCACCGAAATGAAGGTTTCGGTGACGATGATCGAAATGACCCGCAGCACCCCGGCCGCCCGCGCTTATTGGTGGGTAGCGCTCGGCGTGCTCGATGCCATGGCGGCCGGCGGACTGCCCGATGCCATGCAGGCGAAGATGTTCGCCATGCGCCTTGGCGCCCAGATCAAGAAGCTCGTCGAGGGAACTGCCGAGGTAAGCGAACAGCTTCTGCGCGAGGCGCTTTACCTGGCGGCCTGTGCAACCGCAGGCGGCGAGCCGCTGGCCGTGGTACGTGCCGCCTACCGCCTGGACGGCATGGTCCCCACTGCGACCCCCTCGGAAACGGAGCGACTGCTGCCTATCTTGCGCCGTTTGCGCGAATTGCTGGCGGCCGCCAAGGACGACTGGAACAAGCTTTGTGCCGGGACCGCCGCCGCCCTGCCACCCTTCCACGAACGCGCCGCGAAGATCGCCGAGGAAGGCGCTGCGACCGGGCAACCCGACTACGCACGGCTGACTGCGGCGATTCTGGAGCAAGCCGACCGGTTGCGTCGCGATCCGGCTGGGCACGATGAAGTACTGGCCCTGGAAATCGCGACAGCCCTCGTCCTCGCGGAATCGGCACTGGAGAATTTCCAGTCGCTGGATTCCGAATTCGCCCGCACCACCGAAACCGTCGTCGAACGCCTTGCCGCGCTGGGTCGCGGCGAGGAGCTCGGCAGGATGGACCTGCCACATCTGGACGCGATGTCGCGCCGGGCCCAGGAGCGCCTGCTGCTGGCATCGGTGGCGCGCGAGGTCCGCTCCAATCTGGGTGCCATCGAAACCACGCTTGACGCCTACTTCCGCGACACCTCGCGCCAGGGTACCCTGGCGACGTTGGCACAGCCGATCCGGCAGATCCAGGGCGCACTGATGGTGCTGGGCCAGGATCGCGCCAATGCGGTGCTCTCCGAATGCGCCCGGGAGATCGAGCGTTTCGCCACTCCCGGCTTCATGCCGCAAGCCAACGACTTCGAGACCGTGGCGAAAAAGCTCTCCGCGCTGGGTTTCTTCGTCACCCAGTTGCAGGGTGGTGCGGCCGACATCGACGCCATCCTCGAGCCGCCGGTAGTCGCCAAACCCGTCCGCGAAGAAGTCGAGGCGGTCGTGCCGGCCGCGGCAACACCCGCCCCGACGCCCGAGGCGCTCGCGGCGCCGGCACCATCCGAAACGACCGAAACGCCAGCGGCGGCAGAGCTCTCTGTTCCGGCCGAAGTACCGGCTGCGGAACCGGAAACCGCCCACATGGCGGCGGAAATTGCCGAAGAGGCCCCGCCCGACTTCGTCGTGGAAGGTTTCGAAGCACCCGCCGAGCCCCCTGCCGCAGCGCCGGCGCCGCCCGCGGAGGTCCCGGCCCCGTCGGCAGACGCCGTGCGCATGATGGAGTCCAGCGAGGAAGACCTCGACGCCGAACTGCTCGGCATCTTCCTCGAGGAAGCCAACGAAGTCCTGGCGACCATCCACCAGCAGCTGCCCCGGTTGCAAGCCGCCCCGGATGACCACGAGTCGCTGGTCACGATGCGCCGCAGCTTCCATACCCTTAAAGGCAGCGGCCGCATGGTCGGCCTCGTCGATCTGGGCGAAGCCGGCTGGGCCGTGGAGCAGGTGCTCAACGCCTGGCTGCACGAGACGCGTCCCGCCACGCCCGAACTGCTTGCCATGCTCACCCTTGCGGCGGACGTTTTCAAAGGCTGGATCGCCCAGCTCGAAAGTGGCGGCAGCAGGCACTTCGAGGCCGGCGAATTGATCCGGCAATGCAACATCCTGGGCGGAACCGAAAATGTCGAGGCACCCGTCGCCGTCCCGCCGGCACCGACTTCTGAGGCGGCCGCTGCGGACGAAGTTGCGCAGCAAGAGCCTGTGCACGAAGAGGCTGTCGTCGCAGCAGCTGCAACGGAAGAAGTTGCGGTGCAACCGCAGCCGTCGGCCGATGTCGTCAGCTTCCCTGCGCCGCCACCGGTGAGGGTCGGCGACCTGGAAGTGGCGCCCGCCCTCTACAAGCTCTACCTCGACGAGACCCGCGAATACGTCGTCACGCTGCAAGCCCGGCTCGGCGCTGAAGAAGTGCCTGGCATCGACGTCCTCCGCGCCGCCCATACCACCGCCAGCATTTCCGCTGCGACCGGCTTCATGCCGGTCTCTACCCTTGCCCGCGCACTCGAGAACGCGCTGACGCGCCTGTCCCTCGAAGCCGCCGTTCCCACCGAAGCACAGCGCTTTGTTTTTGCGCGTTGCGCCGGTGCCCTCGAAGGCATGCTGGGTGCGGTTGCCGAACGCCGCATGCCCGGGGAGGAGGCAGACCTTACCGCCGAGCTGAATGCGATGAAGGCGATCGCCCAACCGGTCGCGGTAACTTCGCTTGCGCCGACCGTCGAGCCGA
>JADYZH010000031.1 GCA_020853215.1 Sulfuritalea sp.
GCGTGCAGAAGGATCCCAATCACAAAGGCGGCCCGCCCCCGCAGCTTGCCGCCGAATGCACCATCGACTGGATCACCATCCGGGACAAGGAGGCCAAATGAGCGAAGCAACAGCCTCCATCGCCCGGAGTGCGGCACGCTGGCTCGTCGCCGGACTTCTGCAGATCGCCGCGGTGCCAGCGCCGGCCGAGGAACTCGGCCGACTCTTCCTTACTCCCGAGCGTCGCGCCGCCCTCGATCGACAGCGCCAGTTCAATATCCAGGAAACCGCGCGCGAAACCACCGAAGACGCCACCCTGAGCGTGTCCGGCATTGTCCGGCGCAGCAGCGGCCGCGACACCGCCTGGATCAACAATGCACCCCAGGATCCGCGCGTCCCCGGCGGCAGCGTACAAGTGCAAATCGACCGCACCGATCCGGCCACCGCCAGCGTGGCGACCGGAGAGGACAAGCCCGCCCGCCTCAAGGTCGGCGAAGCCCTTGACCGCAGTACCGGCGAAACCAGCAGCGGAATCGGCGAAGGGCACGTCGTCGTCAAGCGCGGCGC
Source organism: Sulfuritalea sp. (assembly GCA_020853215.1). Classification (GTDB taxonomy): domain Bacteria; phylum Pseudomonadota; class Gammaproteobacteria; order Burkholderiales; family Rhodocyclaceae; genus Sulfuritalea. Next base: position 547 of record JADYZH010000031.1, read on the forward strand.
GGCCCAGCAGAAATAGGCGAGCCGCCTCGCCAGGCCATGACCTTCTGTCGCAAAAAGTCAGTCTCCGCGGGACGGCGGCCCCGCCAATCCGGCGCGGCGCTGCTGATCTTCCTGCTCGTGCTGATGGCGGGCGCGCTCGCCTATCTCGTCAGCAACCTCACCTCCAGCGAAATCGAGGCGCGCCGCGCGCAGAAGACCCAGCAAGCCCTCTCGCAGGCCAGGGAAGCGCTGATCGGCTACGCACTGAGATACCGCGAAGACCAGATGGCCGACGGGCAGTACGACCGTGTCTATGGCTATCTGCCGCTGCCCGACCTTGGCACCACACGGAACAATAATGCCGGCTGCGGCAATGAAGGCTGCGACGCCGCCAACTTTGCCGGCAACGCCCTCAACACCACGGTAATCGGCCGCCTGCCTTGGCGCACCCTAGGCATCGAGCCGCTGCGCGACGCCTACGGCGAGTGTCTTTGGTATGCCGTCTCCGGCAGTCACCAGAACCAGCAGCGTGTCTCCCCGATGAACTGGGACGCACTTGGCCAGGTTGATATTGTGGACACAAACAAACCGATCGAGACAAGCGCACTGAAAAGCCGGATCGCGTCCGCCCATGATCGCCCGATCGCAATCATCCTTTCTGCCGGCCCTCCACTCGGCGCTCAAGACCGCAGTCCGGCCGGCGCCGACGTCGTCACCCGATGCGGCGGCAATTACGATCCGCAGCATTATCTCGATCCCAGTCTGGCTGCGGCATTGCTCGACTACACCGGCGCGGCTTCTGCCAGCACCTACTTCACCGGCGTCAGGGCTACTGACACCAGTGCGGCCCCCCTGGCCATTTCAACGCAAGGCAGGATATTTACTGACGGCACGCTTCCACCTCTGCCCCTGAAAGCGGCTTGCCCAGCCGGCAGCACGAACTGCGCGCTGGCCGGCAACGACGCCGGTCTTCCCCTGACCGGCGACACCCTGTTCGCGGCCATCCGCAAGCACGCCTACTTCCGCACCGACATCAACGCCCTGCTCGACCGCATAACCGACTGCCTGCGTGACAGCGGCGTACCCGGCGGCTACGGAAAAATAACGGGCACTGACGATATCTCCCTTTGTTACGGCTCTCAGGCAGTACCCAAAGGCTATTTTCAGCATTACAGGGAAATGATTTTCACCGCGCCTGGCGCGATGCAGGTCAATGGGTCCGGAAACTGCGCCGGGGTGCTCTTGTTTTCCGGCCAGCGCAACACCGACCAGCTGCGGGCAACGAACGCACAGAAAGACAATCCGCCCGGCAGTTATGACAACTACCTCGAAGGCATCAACCGTTCCAGCTTCAAAACATCAGGCGCAGTCTTCTCCGGCCAGGAAATCTTCGAGCGCGTTTCCATCAACCAGACCGCGCATCAGGACATCGTACGCTGCATTCCGGCCGGCACCCTGCCTTCGTTCGTGACCACCCAGTCGTCCGGTTTGCAGACAGCAAAAGATCTGGGGACAGTAGAATTTTCCCAGCTTGCCGCCTATTCGACGACCACCCGCACCCTTGCGCTCGGTCAGCAGGTACATACCGCCCTGGCCTCCTCGCTCGCCAACTACCTCTACGGCTGCGCCTGGCGGCCCGAGACGCGCGCGATGGGTGGCGGGCTACGCAGCTATTTCACTTTCCGCATCGACGACCCCGGCCTGTACAGCGCTTGGCCCCAACTCGGCCTGACATTCGCCATCATCGACGGCGACAACAACGGCACCGATGTCTGCGGTGCCGCCGGCCAGCACCTAGGTTATTCCGGCAACAACGCCGAATCCCCGTTCATCGCCCCGCCCAAAATTGCTTTCGAGATCGATCCAAGAAGAGACCCAGACCTGTACCCATCGTCGAGTACGAGCCATCTGACCAACGGCCGCAATGACCCGCCCACCGATTCGGCAAACTACCGCGGCGGACATGTGGCACTAGTCTATTGGGGCGGTGAGACGCCCACCACCGCAACGGCGATTTCTCCCTGCGATGCACCGGCCTACTCTCTCGGCGGTGTCTGCACCCTGCCGCAAGAGGAGGATGACAACGTTCACGGCCAAGTCGCCGACGCCAGAAGCGGATTCCCCGCGCCGCCACTCAATCCGGCCGCGCCCATTCCACGCCTCACCGTTCCCCCGGACACCCCCGCAGGCGTCTACAAGCTCGATCCGGACACCACCAGCGTGCCGGTCAACCAACTCTTCCACGTGCGTGTGGAACTCACCCGCGCGCCATCATCCTATAACTTGCCTCGTGTCCGCGTTGCCACGACGGAAAACATCAACCTCGGAGCACCGGGCACGATCGACGCCAACGGCATCCACCTGTTTCAGGTCGACGGCGTCTATCTTTTCCCCGACGACCGTGTTTTGGTAAAAAATCAGAGCGACCCGAAACAGAACGGCATCTACGTCTGGGAAGGCGCTGACAAGGTCATGAAACGCGCTGGCGATGCCGGCAGCGTCGACGCGCTGGCTGGTCTGATTGTGGAAGTGACGCAGGGCACCACCCATGCCAGACAACTCTGGCGGCAGCAGACAGTGCAGCCGGGAACCTGTGTCGACCCGAACATGAAGCCAGTTGATTGCACGATATTTGACTGGCAACCTGCCAGCGTCGCCCTGTACAGCAACCTTCCTTCCACCCCACTGACCGGCCATGTGGCCTACGTGCGGAAAGGCGATCAGAGAAACGGTGAGAACGACTGGAACGGCTGGTACCGCTGGAGCGGGTCGAACTGGCAGCGTCTCTGGGCGAACTTGTCCACCCAGGAGCCGATTACAAATCTCTCCAGCGCACCGGCCGTCATCGACGGCATAGCGCCGGCAGCCGGCAGTCGCATCCTGGTCAGGCACCAGGCCAACGCCGCCGAAAACGGCGTCTACCTTTGGAATGGGGAAGGCGGCACGATGGGCAGAGTGAGCGGCTTCGATTCAGGCCCGGTACTCGCCGGCGCACTGGTGCAGGTGCTCTCGGGCAGCGATGCCGGCCGCGCCTTTCGCCAGACGGCCATGCCCTACGGCGGCACGGTTGGCACAAACGCCATTCAATGGGAAGCCATCGACGCCTCGCCACACTACCTGCTGGAGGCATGGCTGTTGCGTGACAGCCCGAGTTACAGCCAGCGCATCGCGGCCATGCAGGACACCACCCGTCCGATGAGCTTTCTGATCGGGCTGATCGATCCGCCCCAGGAGTTTCCGCCCCATTTGCGCAACAATCCGGTCATCCCCTATCCTTTCCGCAATGCGCGACTCGGCTTCACCATCGGGCAACGCACTTCCATAAACGACCAGACCGTCACCATCGGGAATTACTTCACGACATGGCTGCCCTGACCCGCGCCGTCCCGCGGAGACTGAATTTTTCCCGCGGCTTCACTCTCATCGAACTGGCCCTGGTGCTGGTCATCGTCGCCATTTTCCTCGGCGGCATGCTGATGACCATGGGCGCGCAGGACGAGAACCGCCGCTACAACGACACCCGCGCAACGATGGCCACCGCGCAGGAAGCGTTGCTCGGTTTCGCCGCCGCGCACGGCCGCCTGCCCTGTCCGGCCTCGGCGGCATCGAACGGGCTCGAAGACCCCGTCGGAGGCGGCGTGTGCACGGCTTCCGCCAACAAGGTGGCGGTTGGCTTCGTCCCTGCTGCCACACTCGGTCTGGCCCCGATCGACAGTACGGGACGGCTGCTCGACGGCTGGGGGATTCCGCTGCACTACGCGGTAACTGCGGAAGACAGTTCCGCAGTTACCACTGCCGACGGCATCAAAAGCAAAGGCATGACGAACATGTCGAACGAATTGCTCATTATCTGCAACAGCGGCGTTGGCATGCTGAACGAAGGTCTTGGTAATACGGACTGCCCTGCCGTCAATGAGACTCTGACGAAAACCGCCGTCGCCGTGATCTATTCGCGCGGCAAGAACGCCGCCTCAGGCGGCGGCGGAGCGGACGAGCGTCATAATCCGAACCCGAATTCCGTGCTCGCCAACGACCGCGCCTTCGTCAGCCACGAGCCGGCGCCGGCGGACGCGCCCGGCGGGCAATTCGACGACATCATGGTCTGGCTTTCTCCAAACCTTCTCTACAACCGCATGATCGCCGCCGGCAAGCTGCCCTGACCCGCATCCCCCATATGCACTATGCCGCCATCCTTGCCAGTGCGGCATAATCCTGCGAAACTTCGTTAAAAACCGGGGCAGCCCTGCCCCGACAACCCAGACGGAGACCCGCATGGCAGGCGGCTCGAACGGCCTCCTCGACCGGCTGCGCACCGCCGGCATCGACCCCAACGACAGCGACGAGTTGCGGCTGAACAAGTCGCTGCTGATGTTCGCCACCGGCCTGGCCAGCGTCGCCTCGATGCTGTGGCTGGTCATCTACTGGAACCTGGGGCCGCAGTTCTCCTCGACGCTGCCCTTCGCCTTCCAGA
>JADYZH010000032.1 GCA_020853215.1 Sulfuritalea sp.
CGGCAGGTGGCAGCCGATTCGGACTTGATGGTGTGCCGACTGGCGACATCACTCCGGAACAACAGAAACAGGCCAACCAGGATCTCAAGGACCGGTTTCGCAAGCAGGCAGAACAACGTCGCGAACAGCTCAAGGCCCAGGAACATCAGGCCAAGCTGCAACAACTGGTCGACAAGTTCGGGCAGAAATGACGATGCTACAGAGTGCTATCGACGACATCCTGAAACCTGCTCGACTCCGAATGCTCTTCCGATCGACGATGGCGCTGGCACTCAGTGTCATGGCTCTGGCCGCCCGTTCATTCTTGGTCGGGATGACGAACAGCCCTCCCCCGCCCAATGCGGGATCGGGACCCTCGAACGAGCACAGGTAAGTCGGAACAAGCAAATCGATGAAACGCATCGTAATCACCGGCGTGACCCGTGGCCTCGGCCGCGCCATGCTCGACGAATTCGCGGCTCGTGGACATAGCGTTGCCGGATGCGGGCGCTCCGAAGCCGCCATCGAGAAACTCCGGCTGCAGTTCGTGGCACCTCATCGCTTTGCGACCGTGGATGTCGCCGATGATATGCAGGTCGGCCAATGGGCACGCCATGTACTGACGACGATGGGACCACCCGACATCCTGATCAACAACGCCGCGCTGACGAATACCCCGGCCCCGCTATGGGAAGTACCGGCAGCGGAGTTTGCCGCTCTGATCGACGTAAATGTAAAAGGCACGGCCAACATGGTGCGCCATTTCGTGCCGGCCATGATCGAGCAAGGCAGCGGAGTGATCATCAATTTCAGTTCGGGCTGGGGACGCGTTTCGGCACCCGACGCCGCCCCCTACTGCGCCAGCAAGTGGGCCATCGAGGGGCTAACTCGATCCCTGGCGCAGGAACTGCCCAAGGGCATGGCCGCCATTCCGCTGAATCCCGGAATCATCGATACCGATATGCTGCGCAGGTCGTTCGGCGAAGCCGCGGGCGAATACGAATCGGCGACCGCGTGGGCAGAGCGTGCCGTTCCGTTTCTGCTGAAGCTCGGGCCGAAGCAAAATGGAAAAGCGCTGACGGTAGCCTGAGTATTGTAAGTCCCACCCTCCAATCTGAACGCGATTCCGGTCAGGCCGGCTACCTACTGCACGCGCTCGTGATTGACGCGAAATCTCTTAGCGAGCATTGAGCATCCAGACATCGCAATCTTGCTGACTTACCAATGTTAGGGACGCGACCAACCAACTACCTCAGCGGTAGAGCAACACCGGCATCTCGGACTCTCCGAGCACAAATGCAGCAACACTTCCCAGAAAAAACTTCCCAATACTGGAGCGAGCATGAGTACCCATGATAATCAGATCACAGCCGGCTCTTGCTTGAATGGACACCAGCATTTCATGGGCATCATTGTCCTGTTGCTGTCCGCTGCTATCAAGCAGATCGAGGCAATGACGAAGATCGATCACGGCGCCGATGACGAAGGGCACTTTGATCTACCCTGCAGCAACGCAGTCGTAAGTCCATTCTTTGGCCTGCTGTGGATTGCCTTCCCAGAAGTAGGATCCCATGCCCTGAAGCAATCCCACTTCGTGTGGGAAGGATCGAGATGCCTGGGCTTGCCACTTAACAGGCCTTCGCTAATCTTCTTGTCGCAGCCATGAAAACCTATGACGAACGACGGCTGGTACTCGTAGAGTTCCCGGAGTGAAGACACGGAATCAGCGTTTGGTAGCCTTGACGGATGCGCTAATACGATTCAGGCCCATCACTGATGATTTGCAACAGGCCGCCTGAACCGTCCGCCAAGCGCGCCGTTGGGGGCGGAAACCGGCTTTGGGCTACGCCCTCCGCCGCTCTCCGCCCCCAACAGAAAAAGCGGACAATTCATGTGCTACAGAACCGGACAAGTCTAAAAGCCCGCGACACCTGCGGCATTCTTGACAGGGTCTCAGACCCTTTCGATGATCAGCGCGATGCCTTGGCCGACCCCAATGCACATGGTGCACAGCGCATAGCGGCCGCCGGTCCGGTGCAGTTGGTACATGGCCGTGGTGACCAAGCGTGCGCCGCTCATGCCCAACGGATGGCCGATGGCGATGGCGCCGCCGTTCGGATTGACGCGCGGGTCGTCATCGGCGAGGCCGAGGTCACGGGTGACGGCGAGGCCTTGGGCAGCGAAAGCTTCGTTGAGCTCGATGACGTCCATCTGTGCCAAGGAGAGGCCGGTCTGCGCCAGCAGCTTCTTCACCGCCGGCGCAGGGCCGAAGCCCATGATGCGCGGCGCCACGCCGGCGGTGGCCATCGCCACGACACGTGCTTTCGGCGTCACGCCATGGGCCTTCGCGGCGGCTTCCGAGGCGATCAGCAGCGCACAGGCGCCGTCGTTGACGCCGGACGCGTTGCCCGCTGTTACCGTCAGTTCAGGGCCGTTGATGCCTTTAAGCTTGGCCAGTTGTTCCAGGGTGGTGTTGGTGCGCGGATGTTCGTCGGTATCGAAGAGCTTAGTCTCGCCCTTTTTCTGCGCGACCTCGACCGGGACTATCTCGTCCCGGAAGCAGCCGGCTGCGTTGGCGGCGCCCCAGCGCTGCTGCGAGCGCAGAGCGAAGGCGTCCTGGTCGGCGCGGGCTATCCCGAACTCGGCGGCGACGTTGTCGGCGGTTTCGGGCATCGAATCGATGCCGTATTGCGCCTTCATCAGTTTGTTCACGAAGCGCCAGCCGATGGTTGTGTCATATACGGCGTTGCTGCGCGAGAACGCGCTGTCGGCCTTGGGCATGACGAAGGGCGCGCGGCTCATGCTTTCCACGCCGCCGGCGATCATCAGCGCAGTCTCGCCGGCCTTGATGGCGCGCGCCGCCGTGCCGACCGCGTCCATGCCCGAGCCGCACAGGCGGTTGATCGTCGATCCGGGCACGGCCACCGGAAGTCCAGCCAGCAGGCCGGCCATACGTGCGACGTTGCGGTTGTCCTCACCGGCCTGGTTGGCGCAGCCATAGATGACATCCTCGACTCCCTCCCAATCGACCTTGCCATTACGTGCGATCAAGGCCCTGATCGGCAGCGCTGCCAGGTCGTCGATGCGGATGCCGGACATCGTGCCGCCGTAACGGCCGATGGGTGTCCGAATTGCGTCGCAGATAAAGGCTTGTTCGTTCATGCTGTTTGGCTTTCTTGGAAGAAGTGTCCCTTAAGTGACGGTCGAAGCTGCAACGACTTGTATTCGAGGAAGTCTTCGAGCCCGAACCGCCCCAGTTCGCGCCCGTTGCCCGACTGCTTGTAGCCACCGAAGGGCGCGTAAAGGTTGAACGGTCCGCCGTTGATCTCGACTTGGCCGGTGCGCAGGCGCCGCGCGATAGCTTCCGCATGCGCGTCGGTGGCCGACCAAACTCCACCCGAAAGCCCGTAGATCGAGTCGTTGGCGATACGCACGGCGTCGTCCTCGTCGCGGTAGGTGATAATGGACAACACTGGGCCGAAGATTTCATCCTGGGCGATGGTCGCTTTCGGGCCGACGCGACCGAAGACGGTGGGTGCCACGTAGTAACCACCGGCTGGCACGTCGAGGGGAAGTTCAGCACCGCCAGCCAGCAGTTCGGCGCCGTCGGCGATGCCCTTGGCAATGTAGTCGCGCACGCGATCCTGCTGCATCTTAGAGGCCAGCGGCCCGAGCGTGGTCTCGGGCTGTAGCGGGTCGCCGACGCGGAATTTTGCAGCCGTGGCGGCGGCGATGCGCGCCGCCTCCTTGTAGCGTGACTCCGGAACCAGCAGGCGGGTCTGCGCAGTGCAGGTCTGGCCGGCATTAAGGTAGCAGTTGTCGACCACGCTCTTCACGGCGACGCCGAAATCGGCATCGTCGAGCACGATGCCGGCGGACTTGCCGCCCAGCTCAAGGGCCACGCGCTTGACGGTGCCGGCGGCAAGCTGGGAGATGCGCTTGCCCGCATTGGTCGATCCGGTGAAGGACACCATGTCCACATCGGGATGAGCGACCAGAGCTTCGCCGATCTCGGGGCCGAAACCCGTGACCAGGTTGAACACGCCGGCCGGCACGCCCGCGTTGTGAATGATCTCGGCCAATGCGAAGGCGTTGAGCGGCGCCACCTCGGAGGGCTTGAGCACCACGGTGCAACCGGCCGCCAGCGCCGCCGCGACCTTGGCCGCGATCTGGTGCAACGGGTAGTTCCACGGAGTGATGGCAACGACGACGCCGACCGGTTCGCGCAATATCTTTGAATTACCGACTTGCTCCTCGAAGGCAAATTCGCCGAGCATGCGCGCATACATACCGAAGGTAGCCGTGGGCGAGCCGACCTGGATGCGCTGCGATAGCTTGTAGGGCATGCCCATCTCTAGGCTGATGGTGCGTGCGATATCGTCGGTGCGTGCCTTGAGCCCTTCCTGGATTTTTTTCAGCAACTCGGCGCGCCGCATCGGCGGCGTCGCGGCCCAAGCATCGAAGGCCTTATGCGCCGCGGCAACGGCCACTTGAGCATCCACTGCGAAGCCTTGCGGAATCCGTGCCAGCAGCGCGCCGTCGGTAGGCGAATGTACCTCGATGGAGGCGCTACCGGCGGGCGGCGTCCAGGCGCCGGCTATGTAGAACTTGTCCTTCGTTATCATCTGCTGTCGCCTTGCATGTTGGGGTTGGGGAATTTGCTTATTTGTCGTACAACGCGGCGCATGCCTCGTAGTTATTCAGACCGTCGCCGAAACGGTAGCGCCCATAGCCGGCGATGATCATCGGACTGCATCAGTTGAAACGCACGTACTCGAAGTCCACCGCCTGGTTGTTGATGCCGCGCGCGGGCGGGGCGATCCAGTTGGCGTACTTGCCCGGCTCGGCGACCCGGCCCATCAGCGAGGCGACGAAGGCGCGGTCCTCGATCGAGGGCAGCCACTGCAGATGGTGGTGCGTCCATTCGGCTTCCGACAGCACGCTGCCGGTCGGCGATATCTTTGCCGCGGACAAGGGCCCGATCTTGCGGTTGAAGGCCTTGTGCGGCGCTGTCAGCGCGAACGGAATGCCGGCTTTCTGGATGAGCTTGTTCCAGCGCTCGATGCCGGCTTTGGCATCGACCACGTAGTCGTCACGCAGACGCTCGTTGAGGGCGTTGAGGTAGGGCGCCTGGACCGTGAGGAGCTTGCCGTCGGCGACTTCGAGCACGGGATAGGCCGCGTCGTTCAGCAGATGGTCGTCGTCCTGCGTGGTTTCCTCGTAGCGGCCCTTGAGCCCGGTGTTGTAGAAGGTGGCGGCATTCGACGAGACATCCGCGCCGAACAGGTCCATGGTCACGCTGAAGTGGAAGTTGAGATAGCGCTGGATGGTGGGCAGGTCGATCACGCCCTGGGCACGGATCTTCGCCACGTCGTCGGTCTTGAGCTGGTTCATCACGTCGCAGGTGCGCTGGATGACGCGGCCGACGCCGGATTCGCCGACGAACATGTGGTGCGCTTCCTCGGTCAGCATGAACTTGCAGGTGCGCGCCAGC
>JADYZH010000033.1 GCA_020853215.1 Sulfuritalea sp.
AGGCGCGGAAGGTGTCGATGCGCAGGTCGGCCGGGTTGATCTCGATGTCCACCAGTTCGTCCGCCTCGGGCATCACCGCCACGGTGCAGGCCGAGGTGTGGATGCGGCCCTGGGTTTCGGTCACCGGCACGCGCTGTACGCGATGGCCGCCCGACTCGAACTTGAGTTTCGAATAGGCCCCGTTGCCCTCGATGCGGGCGATGATCTCGCGGAAGCCGCCGAGGTCGGATTCGCTGCGCGAAACGATCTCGACCTTCCAGCGCTGGCGTTCGGCGTAGCGGCTGTACATGCGGAACAGGTCGGCGGCGAACAGCGCGGATTCATCGCCGCCGGTGCCGGCGCGGATTTCGAGGAACAGGTTGCGCTCGTCGTTGGGGTCCTTCGGCAGCAGGGCACGCTGCAGTTCGGCTTCGAGCCGGGCCATTTCGGCGCCGGCGGCGTCCTGCTCGGCCCGCGCCAGCTCCTTCATCTCGGGATCGGCCAGCATTTCGCCGGCACTCGAAAAGTCTGCGCCGGCGCGACGGTAAGCCTGGAACAGTTCCACCACTGGCTCGATGTCCGACCGCTCGCGCGTAAGCTTGCGGTAGCCGTCCATGTCGCGCGCGGCGTGTTCGCCGCCGAGCAGGCCGTCGATTTCGGCCAGGCGCTCGCTGAGGCGTTCGAGTTTGTCGAGGATGCTTTTTTTCATGGCGGGGTCAGGGGGCCGGCGACGGCGTCGCGCCGGCGATGAGTTGGATGCTGGCGCGCACGTCGGCGGCCAGCAGCAGTTCGGTCTGCGCCGCCGCCAGCGTGATGCGCTCGTCGAAGCGCAGTCGCCCGTCGTCGCCGACCTGCAGGATGTCGGCATCGACCAGGTTGCGGATCACGTTGGCGAACAGCAGTTTTTCCGGAAACTCCGAGGCATTGAATTCGTACAGCATCGCCAGTCGCTGCGCCAGCAGCAGGGTCGCATCCTCCAGCGCGGCACGGGTCAGGCTGCCGCTGCCGTGATGCTGCAGCAGGGCCAGGGTCAGGAATTGGCGTTCCAGCATCGGGCGGATGATTTCACCCAGTTGCCGCAGTTCGGGACTGGCCTCGCTGTTGGGCGGCGGCGCGCGCAGCACCTCGGCTTCGGTCAGGATCAGCCCGCGCCGGGCCAGCGCCGCCTCGCTGCGTTCGATCGCCGCGTCGAGATCCCCGGCTTCCCATGGCAGGAACAATTCCGTGCGCAGCAGGCCGTAGATGCCCCGTATCGCGTCGCGGGCGCGCGGGCGCGGCAGGCGCTGGTTGTGGCTGACCAGGCAGGCCAGCAGCGCGGGCAGCGCCAGAAGGTGCAGCACGTTGTTGCGGAAATAGGCGAGCGACGCCGCCTGCTTTTCGTCGGCGCGGATGATGTCGCCCAGCGGATGCGGCTGGCATTGCACCAGGTCGAGCCGGAGCGCGCTGGCGATCGCCTGCTCCGGAGGAATTTCGCAGGGGATGATCGAGCCGGCCCAGGGCGGCTCGCCGAGCAGGGCCTGGACGTGCCCGATCTGCCGTTCCAGCAGGCGCCGGTCGGCCGCATGCTTGGGCGTGGACAACAGGGTCAGCGCGACCAGGTTCACCGGGTTGACCACCGCATGGGCATTGATGCTGCGCGCCAGCTGCATCGCCGTGGCATCGACGGCGCCGCGCAGCCATGGCGCCTGGGTATCGAAGGCTTCCTCGCGCCAAGCCGGATGCTGCCGGTCGAGGAACTCCTCCAGGGCCAGGGGCGGGCCGAAATTGACGTGCGCCTGGCCGAAGTTGCGCCGCAGCAGCCGTGCCGCGGCGACCAGGTCGAACAGCGATTCGGACTTCTTGGGCCGGCCGTGAAGCTCGGCGATGTAACTCTTGCCCTCCATCAGCTTTTCGTAGCCGATGTACACCGGCACGAAGACCAGCGGCCGCGAATGGCTGCGCACGAAGCTTTGCACCGTCATGGCGAGGATGCCGGCCTTGGGCGGCAGCATGCGCCCGCTGCGGCTGCGCCCGCCCTCGATGAAGTATTCGATGGGGAAACCGCGGTCGATCATCAGGTGCAGGTACTCGAGGAAAACCGCGGCATACAGCGGTTCGCCCTTCAGCTTGCGGCGCAGGAAGAAGGCGCCGGAGCGCCGCAGGATCGAGCCGACCACCGGCAGGTTGAGGTTGGCCCCGGCGGCGATGTGCGGCACCATCAGGCCGCGGTTAAAAATGATGTAGGACAGCAGCAGGTAGTCGACGTGGCTGCGGTGGCAGGGGACATAGACGATGCCGTGGCCGGGCGCGACGTTGGTAACGCGATCGAAGTTGTGCACCTCGACGCCGTCATAGACCTTGTTCCAGACCCAGGTCAGGAACAGCGCGAAGGCGCGGATCACCGAATAGGTGTAGTCCGAGGCAATCTCAAAGGCAAATTCCCTGGCCGATTTTTGCGCGGCGACCAGCGGGATGCCGCGCGTTTCGGCATCGAGGGCAATCGCCTTGCACACCGAGGGCGTGTTGAGCAGGGCGTGCAGCTGGGTGCGGCGATGCGACAGGTCGGGACCGATCGCCATTTCGCGCTGGCGCCGAAAGTGCACCCGCAGGATGCGCCCGAGTTTGCGCAAGGCCCGGCGCTCCTCGATGTCGCCGGCGAGCAGTTCGCGCAGCGAAATCGGCGCGTTGAAGCGGACCACGGTATGGCGGCCGTGGATCAGCATCGCCAGCAGGTGCCGCAGGGTGCTCACCTGCTGCCAGGTTTCGGCGAACAGGGCCTTCAGGATCGAGTCCTGCTTGCGCGGTTCGCGCCCCCAGAGAATGGTCACCGGCACCAGCTGCACGTCGAAACCCGGATCTGCCACCGCGGCCCTGACCAGCGACTTGAGCAGCGGCGCATGATCGCTGCGCGGATTCGGCACCAGGCGTCCGCGTTCGTTGCGCGAAAGGAAAAAGAAGGATCGCGGCGAACTGAAGGCGGCGTCGCGCAAGGGCTTCATCGCCGGCGGCAGCCCCCGCTTGCGGCATTCCTCGTCGAGCACCAGCAGGTTGGAGAGGTGATGTTCGTGCAGCACGTAGCACACCGGCAAGTCCGGACGCAGCTTGAGCGCCTCCGGGGATTCGGGGAAGACCTTGGTGCGCGTGCCCAGATACAGGATCCGGCGCAGCAGGTCCAGCGTCCAGCCGGTGAAATCGAGGAAGGACAAGTTGCTCACGGGCGGACAGTCGTATGCGCCGCGCGGGCGCCTGGCGGTCGGTGCGGGACCACGCAGCTACTCCCCGGAATGCAGGTGATAGATGCGCGCGATGAGCGCCGAAACCTCGGCGCGTTCGTCGCCTTGCGCCTCGTTCAGGGCGTGAGTCGGAGCGTGCAGCAGCTTGTTGGTGAGGCCATGCGACAGCGCGTCCAGCACCTTGCCCGGATCATCGCCGCGCGCCAGCCGCTTCAGGGCGTGTTCCAGCTCGTGGCGGCGCGCCCGTTCGCCGGCATCGCGCAGCGCGCGGATGGTCGGCACCGTCTCGCGCGATTCGAGCCAGTGCAGGAACCCGGTGACGCGATCGGTGATGATGGCCTCGGCCTCGATCACCGCCGCCTGGCGCGATTCGAGTCCGGATTCGACGATCTGGCCGAGGTCGTCGAGGGTGTAGAGAAACACGTCGTCGAGCCGCGCGACCTCTTCCTCTATGTCGCGTGGCACGGCCAGGTCGACCATCACCATCGGCCGGTGGCGGCGCGCCTTGAGGGCGCGCTCGACCAGACCCAGACCGATGATGGGCAGCGAACTGGCGGTACAGGACACCACGATATCGTAATCCGCCAGGCGTTCGCCGAGTTGCTCCAGACGCATGGCATCGCCGCCGAAACGGGCGGCCAGGTCGGCGCCGCGCTCCACCGTGCGGTTGGCGATGGTCAACTGCCGCGGCCTGTGCGCGGCGAAGTGCGCGGCACACAGCTCGACCATTTCGCCGGCGCCGATGAAGAGGACTTTCTGCTCCGCCAGGCTGTCGAAGATGCGCGCCGACAAATGCACGGCCGCGGCGGCCATGGAAACCGTGTTGGCACCGATCGCCGTGGTCGAGCGGACTTCCTTGGCTACCGCGAAGGTACGCTGGAACAGCTTGCCCAGCAGCGTGCCGATGGTTCCGGCTTCTTCGGCAACGCGCGCCGCCTGCTTCATCTGGCCGAGGATCTGCGGCTCGCCCAGCACCATCGAATCCAGCCCCGCCGCGACGCGGAACATGTGGCGCACGGCTTCCTGCTGCGGATGCTGGTAAAGATAGGGCTGGATCTTCTGCGGCGACAGCGCGTGATATTCGGCCAGCCAGTTCGCCGCACCCTGCGGGTGTTCGGCCGCGCAATACAGCTCGGTGCGGTTGCAGGTGGACAAAATCGCCGCTTCGCGCACGGACTTCGCCTTGAGCAGGTCGTGCAGAGCCTGACCCATGCGCGACGGATCGAACGCCACCTGCTCGCGTACCGCCAGCGGGGCTGTATGGTGATTGATGCCGAGAGCGAACAACTGCACGGCGATGGGACCTTGCGACGACGCGAAAGCGAGTTCCCGAATTATAGGTAAAATCGCGCACTTTCGCGGCATCTGGCCCGTCGCGCCGGCCCGTCAAGCGGCGTGTCGCCAGCGCCGACTTTTGGAGAAATTCAGTGCAACTCGTCTGTCTCGACCTTGAAGGCGTACTCGTTCCGGAAATCTGGATCGAGTTTTCCAGGCGCACCGGCATCCCCGAACTGTCCCGGACCACGCGCGACGAGCCTGACTACGACAAGCTGATGAAGTATCGGCTGGCGCTGCTGAAAACCCACAAGCTCGGCCTGCCGGACATCCAGAAGGTGATTGCGGAGATGGGGCCGATGGCCGGCGCAAAGGACTTCCTCGACGCCCTGCGCCGCGATTACCAGGTCATCATCCTGTCCGACACCTTCTACGAATTCGCCATGCCGCTGATGGCGCAGCTGAACATGCCGGTGCTGTTCTGCCACAAGCTGGAAGCGGACGCCGCGGGCGTCGTGGTGAACTACCGCCTGCGCATGCCGAACCAGAAAATGGAGTCGGTCAAACGCTTCAAGGAGCTCAACTTCAAGGTCATCGCCGGGGGCGATTCGTACAACGATACCGCCATGCTGGCCGAGGCCCACGCCGGCATCCTGTTTCATCCGCCGCAAAACGTGATCGACGAATTCCCGCAGTTCCCGGTGACCATGAACTACGCCGAGCTGCGCGCCGAAATCGACAAGGCTTCGGCCCGCATCTGATGCACGCAACCAATGCATAAATCGCGCTTCTATACGCTGACCGCCTCCTGCCCCGACCAGGTCGGCATCATCGCGCGCGTCACCGGCTTCATCGCCGAACACA
>JADYZH010000034.1 GCA_020853215.1 Sulfuritalea sp.
CCAGTTGCAGCACGGCGTAGCGGCTCAGTTGCTCGCGGCGAACGAAGGTGTAGCCCTCGTCCATTTCCACCGTCGCAACGCGCGACAAAGGCACCAGGGCGCCGGTCTGGGTGCGCAAGGGAATATCACTGATGGCCTGCAGGCTGTCGCGGAAGGCCGGGTCAAGCCGCACCTGGATGTCGAAGCGGCGCACACCGTCGAGCAGGGTGCTGACGGCCTTGCCGCCGATGCCAGCCTGCACCACTTCGAGAATCTCGTCGGCATTGATGCCGAAACGCGCCGCCGCCTCCCGATTGACCTTCACCACGATCTGCGGCTTGCCCTTGTTGGCCTCCAGCGAGAGGTCGGCGACCCCCGGCACGGTACCGAGCACCGGCTTTATCTCGGCCGCCAGGCGATCCAGCGTGCCCAGTTCGGGGCCGTAAAGCTTGAGGGCCAGGGTCGCGCGAACGCCCGAGATCAGTTCTTCGACGCGCATCTGGATCGGCTGCGTGTTGCCCAATACCACGGTCGGCAGCGCTTGCTCCAAGGTCTCCTTCATCCGGTCGGACAGCTCGGGCATGGAGATCTTCTCTGGCCATTCCTCGCGTGGCTTCACGTCCACCAGGACCTCCATGTAGTTGGCGTCGGTGGTCTCGCCCTTCTCGGCGCGGCCGATGGTGGCCAGCACCGACTTGGTCTGCGGATATTCCTTCTTCAGCACCGCGTCCATCTTCTGCGAGACGCGCACCGATTCTTCGAGCGATGTCGAAGGGATGCCGGTGACGCGGAACATGATGGCGCCTTCTTGCAGCGTGGGCATGAACTCCTTGCCCAGGAAGGGAAACGTGGCAAGCGCCGCGACGAGCAGTACCACGGCGGCGACGATCACCTGCTTCTTGTTCTCCAGCGCCCGGTCGAGCAGCGGCAGGTAGGCGGCCTTGACCCAGCGCACGAGGAAGGTGTCCTTCTCTTCCATCGGCTTCAGGATCAGCGCCGCGAGCACCGGCACCAGCGTCAGCGTCAGGATCAGCGAGCCCACCATGGCGAAGGTGATGGTCAGCGCCATCGGCTTGAACAGCTTGCCTTCGAGGCCGGTGAGCGAGAACAGCGGCAGGAACACGACGATGATGATGATGATGGCGAAGGCGATCGGGTTGATGACCTCGCGCGCCGCCTCCAGGATGATGTGGGTGCGGTTCACCGTCTTGCCCGCCTGATGGGAAAGCAGGCGGAAACCGTTTTCCACCATCACCACCGCGCCGTCCACCATCATGCCGATGCCGATGGCCAGACCGGCCAGCGACATGAGGTTGGCCGACAGGCCGAAGTATTGCATCAGCAGGAAGGCGATCAGCATGGCGAGCGGCAAGGTCGCGATCACTACCAGCGCCGAGCGGATCTCACCGAGGAACAGGAAGAGCACAATTGCCACCAGGATCGAGCCTTCGATCAGTGCCGCCGTGGCGGTCTTGATCGCCTTGTCGACGATATCGGTACGGTCGTAGACAGGATTGAGCGTGACGCCGGCGGGCAACGCCTGCTGGGCCAGCTTGAGCTTCTGCTTCACCGCGTTCACCACGTCCTTGGCGTTCTCGTTGATGCGGGAAAGCGCGATGCCGAGCGTAACCTCCTTGCCGTCGCGGGTTACCGCGCCGAAGCGGACGGCGGGCCCTTCCTTGACCTCGGCTACGTCGCGCACATAGATCGGCACGCCTTCGTGCGCGGCGACGACGATATTGCCGATGTCGGTCGTGTTGGCGACGAGCCCAAGTCCGCGCACCAGATACTGTTCCTGGCCGAGGTTCACGTACTGCCCGCCCACCTGCCGGTTGTTGGCGGCCAATGCCTCCATCACCGACTTGAAACTCAGGCCGTACTTGATGAGCTTTTGCGGATGAATGAGCACCTGGTACTGCTTTTCCTGGCCGCCCCAGGTGGTCACGTCATCCACCCCCGGCGCGGTGCGCAGCATCAGGCGCACGCTCCAGTCGTGCAGGGTTCGCAGGTCCATCGCCGAGAGCTTCTGGTCGGCCGACTCGACGGTGTACCAGAACACCTGGCCGAGGCCCGAGCTGTTGGGTCCCAGCGCCGGCTCGCCGTAGCCTTGCGGCAGGCGCTCCTTCGCCTCCTGCAGCTTCTCGCCGACGAGGCGCCGGGCGAAGTAGATATCCACATCATCCTTGAAGTAGACCCCAACATAGGACAAGCCGAACAGCGACACCGAGCGGATCTGTTCGACGCCCGACAGACCCGCCATCGCGGTTTCGAGCGGCGCTGTGAGAAGCTTCTCGACATCCTCGGCGGCTAGGCCGGGCGACTCGGTGTAGATATTGACCTGGTTTGGCGTGACGTCAGGGAAGGCGTCCACCGGCACGGTCAGCACGGCGCGGACGCCAAAAACGGTCAGCAGCACGAAGCCCAGCAGGACCAGGAGTTTGTAACGCAGCGAGAGATCGACAATTCCGTTTAGCATGCTGCCCCCTTAGTGTGCATGGCCTTCGCCGAGCAGCGACTTCTGCACCC
>JADYZH010000035.1 GCA_020853215.1 Sulfuritalea sp.
CTGCAAGAACGCCGCAGCGCGCTGATCTCCGCCGCCGTCACCGGCCAGATCGACGTGCGTCCGCACTGATCGCTTGCTTTATCGCACGATTGATGGCACTCTTTGGCGCACGCATTAACCATTGTTCAGGAGCTTCCCATGTCCAGCATCAGCGCCAACGATCTTAAAACCAAGGGCATCTCGGCCATCGAGGCTGCTCTCAGCGATGCGCCGGAAGCCATCGTCTCGGTGCGCGGCAAGGATAAATTCGTGGTGATGGATTTGGCGCATTACCACTATCTGCGCGAGTGCGAGCTGGATGCCGCGCTGGCGGAAACACGCGCCGACCTGGCGGCTGGCCGATTCACGAAAGAATCCGTGGACGAGCATCTGGCCTGGCTTGATCAAGCATGTTCCAACTGATTTTTACGCAGCAATTCAAACGCAAGGAAATCCAGTTTCTAAAACGGCATCCCGAGCTCAGGCAGCCCTACGCCAAGACATTGCGACTTCTGGAAGCCAACCCCGCCCATCCCTCGCTGCGCCTGCACCCTTTGCGCGGCAAGCATGAAGGCCTGCATTCGGTGTCGATCAATCTGTCCTACCGCATCACGCTGGAACTGTTGATTCAGGATCAACAAATCATCCCGGTGAATGTGGGTGACCATGACGCGGTTTATTGATCGCTACAGTCGTCACCGACAGGAAAGTCGGCGCTGGCGGAACGGCGACACAGCAAGCCAGCAAGCTGGTAAGCTTGCCACATGAAAACCACACTTGACCTACCCGATGAGATCGTTCGGGAAATGAAATTGCGTGCCGTCGTTCAGGGGCGCACTCTCAAGGAACTTGTCGCCGACTTGCTCCGGC
The DNA here is from genome assembly GCA_020853215.1 of Sulfuritalea sp. Lineage (GTDB taxonomy): Bacteria > Pseudomonadota > Gammaproteobacteria > Burkholderiales > Rhodocyclaceae > Sulfuritalea. Next base: position 850 of record JADYZH010000035.1, read on the forward strand.
AGGGGCTAGGCATGGGACAGCGCACGCCATTGGAGAGACCTCCCGCCGGTTCCATGGTCGAAATCGGCGCTAACGGCTTGCCGGTAATTCGCTGCCGTGCCGATGCCCCCGCCAGCCGCATGCCTGTCGAGGCCTTGCTCCAGCTTGAACAGCAAGCCCAGACCGAGGAGGACTTGCGGCATGCCGGGATCGCTGTTTGATACCAATGTATGGGTTGCGGCGATCTTCCCCAGCCATCCATTTCACCTGACAGCCCAACAAGTCCTTCAGCTGGCAACGCCCACGGAACCGGCGGTTTTTTGCCGTTCGACACAGCAAAGTTTTCTGCGTCTGGCCTCCACGCCCACGCTATTGAAAGCCTACGGCGCCGAGGGCTTGACCAATCGCGATGCCTTGCTGGCACTGTCGGCCTTGCTGGCTTTACCGCAAGTTTGCGAACGGGAAGAGCCGCCGGGTACGCTTCTCCTCTGGCATCGGCTGGCGGCGCATGACACGGCCTCCCCCAAAGTCTGGATGGATGCCTACCTCGCCGCTTTCGCAATCGGCAGTAGTTTGCGCATCGTTACGCTGGACCGGGATTTCAAGAACTTCGTGCCCCAGGGGCTCGATTTGAACTTGCTCAATCCCTGATAGAAAAGGGCTGGATTCTGGCTATACTGTACAGGTTAGCTATTATTTCAAGGAGCACATTCATGATTACCGTTACCTCGGTGGAAGCCCAGAATCGTTTTGGCCAGTTGCTCGACACGGTGCAGCGCGAGCCGGTCGTCATTACCCGGCACGGGCGCATGGTGGCGGTGTTGATGACGCCGCAGGCGGCTGAAGCGCAGCGGCAGGGCGTGGGCGCCGACGCAGCCAGACAGGCGGGGCTCGCCGCCATCGCAAACTTTCGCGGGGCGGGACGCGGCGGTTCGGTCGCACAGTTGCTGCAGGATCGGCAAGCCGATCGCCAGGCCGAGATGCGCAAGGAACAGTCGCGCAAAGCCGGGCGCAAGACAAGCGGCAAATAAATCCGAAAAACCATGCCACGCTACGTGCTGGATACCTCCGCCCTGCTGACGCTGCATTACGACGAGGCCGGGAGCGAGCGCGTGGCCGGGTTGCTGACGCGGGCGCTTGAGCCTGAAACGCCAGTGCTGCCTGGCGTTGCGGTGTTTGCATGTTTCATGTCGCTGATGGAAGTGCTGTACCGCGTATGGAAAACCGAGGGCGAGGCCGCCGGACGCGCCGCCTATGCCGCCTGCCAGGCCCTGCCGGTCATCTGGGTGCATGAAACTCCCGCGCTGCTGGAACTTGCCGCCAGCCTGAAGGCGCGTTACCCGATGTCGCTGGGTGACGCCTGGATCGCGGCTACCGCCTTGCAGTGCGATGCGGTGCTGGTGCACAAGGACCCGGAATTCGAGAGCCTGCCCGGTCTGGTCGAAGAACGCTTGCCCTACAAGTGAGCGATGCCCCATGAGCCTGCACAAGGAAATCAGCTTCGAGAGCGAAATCTGCGAATACCTCGCCGAGCACGGCTGGCTCTACGCCGAGGGCGATGCAGCCGACTACGACCGGGCGCGGGCGCTGTTCCCGGCGGATGTGCTGGCCTGGGTGCGGGCCACGCAACCCAAGGCTTGGGAAACTCTGACCAAGAACCACGGCGCGCAGGCCGGCGAAACCCTGCTGGCCCGCTTGCGCGACCAGCTCGATCAGCGCGGCACGCTCGACGTGCTGCGCCACGGCATCGAACTGCTGGGCCTGAAATCGCCGCTGAAGCTCGCCGAATTCAAACCGGCGCTGGCGATCAACCCCGACATCCTCGCCCGCCACGCCGCCAACCGGCTGCGCGTGGTGCGCCAGTTGCGCTATTCGCTGCACAACGAGAACAGCATCGACCTCGGCCTCTTCCTCAACGGCCTGCCGGTGGCCACGGCGGAACTGAAGACCGACTTCACCCAGAGCATCAATGATGCCATCGACCAGTACCGCTTCGACCGCAACCCCAAGCCCAAGGGTCAGGCCGCCGAGCCGCTGCTGTCCTTTCCCAACGGGGCGCTGGTGCACTTTGCGGTGAGCAACAGCGAAGTGCACATGGTGACCCGGCTCGCCGGCCCGGCCACGGCCTTCCTGCCCTTCAACCTGGGTGATGAGGGCGCGGCGGGCAACCCCGTGAACCCGGAAGGCGGCCACCGCACCGCCTATCTGTGGGAAAAGGTCTGGGCGCGGGAAAGCTGGCTGGAAATCCTTGGCCGCTACCTGATCGCCCAGCGCGACAAGAAAAAGCAGATCAGGGAGATCATCTTCCCCCGCTACCATCAGCTCGACGTGACGAGGAAGCTCCAGGCCGCCGTGCTCAAGGACGGACCGGGCGGCAAGTATCTGGTCCAGCATTCCGCCGGCTCGGGCAAGACCAACTCCATTGCGTGGACGGCGCACTTCCTCGCTGAACTGCACGATGTCCAGCACAAGAAGGTTTTCGACACCGTGCTGGTGGTGTCCGACCGCAATGTCATCGACGCGCAGTTGCAAGAGGCGCTGTTCGACTTCCAACGCACCAGCGGCGTGGTCGCCACCATCACCAACAAGGACGGCAGCAAGAGCGGCAAGCTGGCCGAGGCCCTCTCCGGCGACAAGAAAATCGTGGTCTGCACCATCCAGACCTTCCCCTTCGCGCTGGAGGCCGTGACCAAACTGGCCGCCACGCAGGGCAAACGCTTCGCGGTGATCGCCGACGAGGCCCATAGCTCGCAGACCGGCGAGGCGGCGGCGAAGCTCAAGGCCGTATTGAGCCCGGAAGAACTGGCGGAGCTGAACGACGGCGGTGAAGTCAGCACCGAAGACATCCTCGCGGCGCAGATGGCGGCGCGGGCCGCCGAGGGCGAAATGGGCGGCATCACCTTCGTTGCGTTCACGGCCACGCCGAAGAACAAGACCCTGGAGATTTTCGGCACGCGCCCCGATCCCTCGCGCAAACCCGCGCCGGACAACGTGCCCGCCCCCTTCCATGTCTATTCCATGCGCCAGGCCATCGAGGAGAAGTTCATCCTCGATGTGTTGCAGAACTACACGCCGTACAGCCTCGCTTTCAAGCTGGCCCACGAAGGCCGCGAGATGGATGACAAGGAGGTCGAGCGCAATGCGGCGCTGAAGCGGATCATGGGCTGGGTCAAGCTCCACCCCTACAACATCGCGCAGAAGGTCGAGATCGTGGTCGAGCACTTCCGCCGCTACGTCGCCCCCCTGCTCGACGGCCAGGCCAAGGCCATGGTGGTGGTCGGCAGCCGGCTGGAGGCCGTGCGCTGGCAACTGGCCATCGACAAATACATCAAGCAACATGGCTACAGGATCGGCACCCTGGTCGCCTTTTCCGGCGAGGTGAACGACAAGGAATCCGGCCCCGACGGCTTCACCGAGAACAGCCCGGCGTTGAATCCCAACCTCAAGGGCCGCGACATCCGCGAAGCCTTCAAGGGCGACGAGTATCAAATCCTGCTGGTGGCGAACAAGTTCCAGACCGGCTTCGATCAGCCGCTGCTCTGCGGCATGTATGTGGACAAGCGCCTGGCCGGTATCCAGGCCGTGCAGACCCTCTCGCGCCTGAACCGCGCCTGGCCCGGCAAGGACACGACCTACGTGCTGGATTTCGTGAACGACACCGAGGAAGTGCTGGCCGCCTTCAAGACCTACTACGCCACGGTCGAGCTGGCGACCACCACGGATCCGAATCTGGTTTTCAACCTGCGTGCCAAGCTCGATGCCGCCGGCCATTACGACGACTTCGAGGTGGATCGCGTGGTCGCGGTGGAGCTGAACCCGAACGCCAAACAGAGCGAGCTGATCGCCGCGCTGGAGCCGGTGCAGGACCGCGTGATGAAACGCTACAAGGCCGCCCGTCAGGCGCTAAACGCGGCTCAGGCCAAGGCCGACGACGCAGCCACCAAGGCGGCACAGGATGAGCTGAACGCCCTGATCCTGTTCAAGAACGACATGGGCGCATTCATCCGCCTCTACACCTTCCTGTCGCAAATCTTCGACTACGGCAACACCGCCATCGAAAAGCGCGCCATCTTCTACAAGCGACTGCTGCCGCTGCTGGAATTTGGCCGCGAGCGCGAGGGTATCGACCTGTCGAAAGTGGTGCTGACCCATCACCACCTGAAGAACCTCGGCAAGCAGGCCATGCCGCTGGGCGATGGCGAGAAGCCCATGCTCTACCCCATCACCGAAGCCGGCAGCGGCAGCGTGCAGGAGAAGGAGAAGGCCTGGCTGAACGAGATCATCGAGAAGGTGAACACCCTCTTTGAAGGCGACCTCACCGACCAGGACAAGCTGGTCTACGTGAACAACGTCATCAAGGGCAAGCTGCTGGAGTCGGAAACCTTGCAGCAGCAGGCGACCAACAACACCAAGGAACAGTTCGCCAATTCACCCGACCTGAAAACCGAATTGCTGAACGCCATCATGGGCGCGCTGGACGCGCACAACGCCATGAGCACCCAGGCGCTGAATTCGCCAACCATTCAGGGCGGCATGAAGGACATCCTGCTGAATCACGCGGGGCTCTACGAGACGCTCCGCCAGCGGGCTACACCTTCCGCATAGCCCGCCAGGCATGGGCTGGAAAGCGAAAAGCAGACAGGCCACCCCGAAGAATGGCCTGTCTGTTTTCTCCTGGTGCCGGCAACCGGAATCGAACTGGTGACCTACCGCTTACAAGGCGGTTGCTCTACCATCTGAGCTATGCCGGCTCGCCGCGGATTATAGCGGAGCCGATCCGCTATACACTCCGCCTCCACCCTATCCTCCGTCGCCCATGGTCGCCAGTTCGCCTTCCCGCCAAGCCCTGCACCTGCTGGTCGTCGCCGCGTCCGGGGCCGAGGTGGAGCGCCTGCGGCCGGTGCTGGGCAGGTCGGACGAAATTCACCGTGTCGACAGCGCCGACTTTTTGCGCGCCGCGCTGGCCGACCGGCCGTGGGATGCCGTGCTCTATCTTTCCGCGGTGGCCGCGCTGTCGCTGCCGAATGCACTGCGGCAGATAGACGACGCGGGCCTCGACCTGCCGCTGATCCTGGTTGCCGGCCCGGCGGAGGAGTTTTCGCTGCAGCGTGCCATGAAGGCCGGCGCCCGCGACGTGATCGACGCCGACCGGCTGGAACGTTTGCTGCCCGCGATCGAGCGGGAAGTCCGCGAGGCGCGCCATCGTGCCGACCACCGCGCGGCGCTGGAAATGCTCAACGAAAGCCAGGCCCGCTTCGACGCGCTGGCCTCCAACCTGCCCGGCATGCTGTTCCACCTGCGGCGCGACGCGGAGGGCGAATACCGCTTCCTGTTCGTCAGCGAAGGCTGCCAGAAGCTGTTCGGCTTCAAGCAGCAGCATCTGCTGGCTTCGGCCGGCAAATTGTTCGACGCCCTTGAGACCGACAAACGCAAGAGCCTCGAAAGTGCCCTGGGCGAATCGGCCGCCAAAGGCACGCTGCTCAACTGGGAAGGCTACACCCGGGGGCGCACCCGGCAAAAGTGGATCAACCTGCGCTCGACGCCTTATCGTTTCGACAACGGCGTCGTCGAATGGCGCGGTATCGCCAGCAACATCACGGAGAGCAAGGAAAGCGAAGCCCAGCTGCGTGCTTCGCGGCAGCAACTGGCCGAGCTTTCCACCCACCTCGAAGCCGTCAAGGAAGAAGAGCGGGAGCGGATCTCGCGCGACATCCACGACGAGCTCGGCTCGATCCTGGTGTTTCTCAAGATCGAAGCGGCGCAACTCGCCGCCAAGCTGCCCACCGATGCAACGCGCCTGCGGGAAAAGGCCCATTCGATCGAAACCCTGCTCGGCCAGGCCATGAGCACCGCAAGTCGTGTCGCACGCGAACTCCGCCCCGGCATCCTCAAGGAATTCGGCCTGCCGGCCGCCATCGAATGCCAGGCGGAGGATTTCACCCAGCGCTTCGGCATCGCCTGCCGGGTGCAATGCGACGAAGACGGCATCGAGCCGGAGCCCGATACCTCGCTGGCGCTGTTCCGCATCGCGCAGGAGGCGCTGACCAACGTCGCGAAACATGCCCACGCATCGCTGGTGGTGATGCGCTTGCGGCGCGAACGCGGTAACATCCTGCTCGAGATTCGGGACAACGGCCGCGGCATTTCCGAGGTGGACATGCAGAAGCCGAAGTCCTTCGGTCTGCGCGGAATTCGCGAGCGGGTCCTGAGCCTTGCCGGCGAATTTTCCATCGGCCCGGCGGAACACGGCGGAACGCATATCATGCTGCGGGTGCCGGAACGAGCCGATGTCGAACCTCCCGGCGAAGAAGAATTGCAACGTAATCTGTTCTGACTATGGCCGACAAGATCCACGTCCTGATTGCCGACGACCATGCCATCGTGCGCCAGGGTCTCAGGCAGATACTTTCCGAAACCGATGACCTGCTCGTCACCGGCGAGGCCGATGACGGCGCCGAAGCGCTTAATCTGGCCCGGCAGCAGCCCTGGGATGTGTTCCTGCTCGATGTCTCGATGCCCAACCGCAACGGCATCGATACCCTGAAACAGCTGAAGAAGGAATTTCCGCGCCTGCCGGTGCTGATCCTCAGCATGCATCCCGAAGAACAGTATGCCGTGCGCGCGCTGAAGGCCGGCGCCTCGGGCTACCTGACCAAACAGAGCGCGCCGGAACTGCTGGTCACCGCGATCCGCCAGGTCGCCTCGGGCAAGAAGTACCTGAGTCCGGCGGTTGCCCAGCAACTCGCCGAGGCGATTTCGGACAACTCCGACAAGTCGCCCCATGAGCGCATCACCGATCGCGAATACCAGGTGCTGGTGATGATTGCCGCCGGCAAGACCCTGACGCAGATTGCCGAGGCGCTGAATCTCGGCGTGGCCACCGTCAGCACCTACCGCGCCCGCCTGCTGGAAAAAATGGGGCTGAAGAGCACGGCGGAGCTTATCCGCTACGGTCTGGAACACGGGCTGGCCGAGTGATCCCGCCTGCGCCGGGGAACACCGAAGCCGAGTCTTCCTGCACAATAGCGAAAAACCATTTGCCGAGCCGGGCCGGCGGCAACCGAATAGCACGGGCCCCGGATCACGGGCCAGACCACCAGAGGAGGAACCGCCATGAAGACCCTGAAAACACTGCTCGATGAACGCCCCGCACGCGCGACGCTGTGCGTTTCTCCGGACGACACCGTCTTCGCCGCCCTGGAACTCATGGCGAAGCACAATATCGGCGCCGTACTCGTGATGCGTGACGGACAGCTTGCAGGCATCTTCAGCGAACGCGACTATGCGCGCAAGGTCATCCTGGTCGGCAAATCGTCCAAGGAAACCATGGTGCGCGAGATCATGACCGAAAAGGTGCTCTACGCCCGACCCGAGCAGACGATCGACGACGCCATGGCGCTGATGACGGAGAAGCATATCCGCCACCTGCCGGTACTGGACAAGGACAAGCGCGTGATCGGCATGGTGTCGATCGGCGACGTGGTCAAGGAAACCATTTCGGAACAGGCGTTCCTGATCAAGCAGCTCGAACAATACATCGCCGGCTGATCCGGCCCGATCCACGCCATGGCCGCCAACGATGCGAGCGATACGCCCGAAGCCGTGCAGGCCCGCCTGGTCGAACTGCGCATCGAGCATCGCGACCTCGACGAAGCCATCAACCGCCTGACGCTGGCGCCGTCGGACGACCAGCTGATGCTGCGGCGCCTGAA
>JADYZH010000036.1 GCA_020853215.1 Sulfuritalea sp.
AGCCCTTGTCTTTATTGGTTGCGGGGGCAGGATTTGAACCTGCGACCTTCGGGTTATGAGCCCGACGAGCTGCCAGACTGCTCCACCCCGCGTCAGAGAGGGGGAATTATAGATGGAATTGCGGCGGTGCGCAACGCAATTCCGGGAAACAGATATAATGCTTAGCTTCCGAGGAGCGCTGCAAGGGTAGTTTCAGATGCCCCCCAGGCTCGGACCATGTTCAAACTGCGCTCACCCAACCCGTACCGGGCAAGGGTGAGTTCGCCACCCTCCCGGTCACAGTTCAAGGAGCCATCATGAACGCAGTGACTGAACAAAAAGACTACGCAATCGCCGACCTCGCCCTGGCCGACTGGGGCCGCAAGGAAATCCGCATCGCCGAAACCGAGATGCCCGGCCTCATGGCAATCCGCGAGGAATTCGCCAAGGCCCAGCCGCTGAAGGGCGCGGGCATCACCGGTTCGCTACACATGACGATCCAGACCGCGGTGCTGATCGAGACGCTGACCGCGCTGGGCGCCGAAGTGCGCTGGGCCTCGTGCAACATTTTCTCGACCCAGGACCACGCCGCCGCCGCGATCGCCGCCGACGGCGTCGCCGTGTTCGCCATCAAGGGCGAGACCCTGGTCGATTACTGGGACTACACGCACCGCATCTTCGAGTGGCCCGATAACGGCTACAGCAACATGATCCTCGATGACGGCGGCGACGCCACCCTGTTGCTGCACCTCGGCAGCAAGGCGGAAAAAGACATCAATGCCCTGGGCACCGCCACATCGGAAGAAGAGCGCATCCTGTTCGCCGCGATCAAGGCGAAGCTTGCTACCGACAAGACCTGGTACTCGACGCGCCTGGCGAAGATCAAGGGGGTCACCGAAGAGACCACCACCGGCGTGCATCGCCTGTACCAGATGCACGAGCGCGGCGAACTGAAGATCCCGGCGATCAACGTCAACGACTCGGTGACCAAGTCGAAGTTCGACAACCTCTACGGCTGCCGCGAATCGCTGGTGGACGGCATCAAGCGCGCCACCGACGTCATGATCGCCGGCAAGGTGGCCCTGATCGCCGGCTACGGCGACGTCGGCAAGGGGTCGGCGCAGGCCATGCGCGCCCTGTCGGCCCAGGTCTGGGTCACCGAGATCGACCCGATCTGCGCGTTGCAGGCGGCGATGGAAGGCTACCGCGTGGTGACCATGGAATATGCCGCCGACAAGGCCGACATCTTCGTCACCTGCACCGGCAACTTCCACGTCATCACCCACGACCACATGGCGAAGATGAAGGATCAGGCCATCGTCTGCAACATCGGCCATTTCGACAACGAGATCGATGTCGCCTCGATCGAGGGATACCAGTGGGAAGAAATCAAGCCCCAGGTCGATCACGTGATCTTCCCCGATGGCAAGCGCATCATCCTGCTGGCCAAGGGTCGCCTGGTGAACCTCGGCTGCGGCACCGGCCACCCGAGCTACGTGATGTCATCCTCCTTCGCCAACCAGACCATCGCGCAGATCGAGCTGTTCACGCGCAATGCCGATTACCCGGTGGGCGTCTATACGCTGCCCAAGCACCTGGACGAAAAGGTGGCGCGCCTGCAGTTGAAGAAACTCAACGCGCAGTTGTCCGAACTGACCGACCAGCAAGCCGCCTACATCGGCGTGCCCAAGGCCGGGCCGTACAAGACCAATCAGTATAGGTATTGAGCCCTGTAACCCGGTCCGCCGGCAGAGGGAAAGCTGCATGCGCCTGCTTGCTGTCTGGCTGATCAACGCCCTCGCCCTGCTGGCCCTGCCCTGGCTGCTGCCCTCGATCCATGTCGCGAGCTTCGCGACGGCATTGTGGGTGGCGGTGGTGCTGGGCCTGATCAACGCCGTGATCCGGCCGGTGTTGCTGCTGCTGACGCTGCCGGTCACGCTGCTGACATTGGGGCTGTTCATCTTCGTCATCAACGGTTTGATGTTCCTGCTGGCGGCGAAGCTGCTCGACGGATTCGTGGTCGACAGCTTCATGGCCGGCGTCATCGGCTCGGCGCTGTACAGCGTGATCTCATGGCTGCTGACGCGGTTGTTGCCGGGCCCATCCAGGTCGTGAGGCTTGCATCAAGGATTCCCGTATGAAACCCGAAATATCCATCGAATTTTTCCCGCCGCAGACCAACGAAGGCATGGAAAAGCTGCGCACCACGGTATCCCGGCTGGCGGTGCTGGAGCCCGAATTTTTTTCCGTAACCTACGGCGCCGGCGGCTCGACGCGCGATCGCACGCTGGCCACGGTGATGGAAATTGCCGCGCAGGGGCACTCAGCAGCACCGCACCTGTCCTGCATCGGCTCCACCCGCGATGGCGTGCGCGAGATGCTGACGACCTTTGCCGGGCAAGGCATCCGACGCATCGTCGCCCTGCGTGGCGACCTGCCTTCGGGCATGGCCGACGCCGGCGAATTCCGCTATGCCAACGAACTGGTGAAATTCATCCGCGACGAAACCGGCGACCGCTACCACATCGAGGTGGCGGCCTATCCCGAATGGCATCCGCAGGCGAAGAGCCCGCGCGAGGACCTGCTGAACTTCAAGCGCAAGGTCGATGCCGGCGCCAGCTCGGCCATCACCCAGTACTTCTACAACGCCGACGCCTACGAACATTTCGTCGACCAGGCGCGCGCGCTCGGCGTCACCGTACCGATCGTGCCGGGCATCATGCCGATCGGTAGCTTCTCGAAACTGGCGCGCTTTTCCGACGCCTGCGGCGCGGAGATTCCGCGCTGGATGCGGCGCAAATTCGAAAGTTTTGGCGATGACGCAGAGTCGGTCCGCGCATTCGGCCTCGACGTGGTGACGGAACTCTGCCGGCACCTGGTCGACTGCGGCGCGCCGGGCCTGCATTTCTATTCGATGAACCAGGCGGGGCTGACGCTGGAAATCTGCCGCCGCCTGGGCCGCTAGGCTGCCCGGGCAGGCGGGACGACTCCGGCGCGACGTCCCTCGCAGGTCGCGCGAATCACCGGCGGCGGCCGCCCATGATCGAGCCGAGTACGCCGCGCACGATCTCGCGTCCGACCTGCGAGCCGATGGTGCGGACCACGGTCTTGGCCATGGTCTGGGCCAGGCCGTCGCGCTGGCCACCGCGCGGGCCGGTGCTGCCGAACAGCATGTCGCCGAAGCCACCAAGCAGGCCACCGCCTTCGGCCGGCGCCGTGCCTGCCGCAGGGGCTTGGGCCGCCGTGTCGCCGGCGCCGACTTTCTGGTTCGTGTCGCCCTTGAGCTTCTCGTAGGCCGATTCGCGGTCAAGCACTTTTTCATAGACGCCCGCCACCAGCGATCCCGCCATGGCCGCCTTGCGCTCCTCGGGCGTCATCGGACCGATGCGCGACCCGGGGGCGAGGACGAAGCCGCGCTCGACCACCGTCGGGCTGCCCTTCTCGTCGAGGAAGGAAACCAGTGCCTCGCCGACGCCGAGTTCCATGATCGCCGCTTCGGCATCGAATTTCGGATTGGCGCGCAGGGTCTGCGCCGCCGACTTGACCGCCTTCTGGTCGCGCGGCGTGAAGGCGCGCAGCGCATGCTGCACGCGGTTGCCGAGTTGGCCGAGCACCGTGTCGGGGATGTCGAGCGGATTCTGCGTGACGAAGTAAACGCCGACGCCCTTGGAACGGATCAGGCGCACCACCTGCTCGACCTTTTCCAGCAGCGCCGGCGGCGCATCGTTGAACAGCAGGTGGGCCTCGTCGAAGAAGAAGGCCAGCTTGGGCCTCGGCAGGTCGCCCGCTTCCGGCAACTGCTCGAACAGCTCGGCCAGCAGCCAGAGCAGGAAGCAGGCATAGAGGCGTGGCGAATTCATCAGCTTTTCGGCGGCCAGCACGTTGATCACGCCCTTGCCATCCACCGTTTGCATCAGGTCCTGGATGTCGAGCATGGGCTCGCCGAAGAACTTGTCACCGCCCTGCTCCTCCAGTGTCAGCAGGCCGCGCTGGATGGCACCGATCGACGCCGCCGAGACGTTGCCGTATTCGGTCTTGAACTGCGCCGCGTTTTCGCCGACGTACTGCACCATGGCCCGCAGGTCCTTGAGGTCGAGCAGCAGCAGACCCCGGTCGTCGGCGATCTTGAACACCAGTTGCAGCACGCCCGACTGCGTATCGTTGAGGTTGAGCAGGCGCGCCAGCAGCAGCGGCCCCATGTCGGATACCGTGGCCCGCACCGGGTGGCCGGCCTCGCCGAAAACATCCCAGAACACCACCGGATTGGCGCGCGGCTGCCAGTCGGTGACGCCCATTTTTTCGAGCCGCGCCTTGAGCTTGTCGGAGGCGACGCCCGTGGCGCCGAGGCCCGAGAGGTCGCCCTTGGCATCGGCGAGGAATACCGGCACGCCGACATTCGAGAGTTGCTCGGCGATCCGCTGCAGGGTCACCGTCTTGCCGGTGCCGGTGGCGCCGGTGATCAGGCCATGGCGGTTGGCGAGTTGCGACAGCAGGACAAGTTCGATCTCGCCACTCTTGGCGATGGGCAGGGCGTGGGCCATGGCTGGGATTCCCCCGGATGTTAAAATTGCGGATTCTAAGTGACAACAACGCGGCAAAGCCGCGCAACCAGGGATACGACTATGGCCGGACATTCCAAATGGGCCAACATCCAGCACCGCAAGGGACGCCAGGACGCCAAGCGGGGCAAGGTCTTCACCAAGCTGATCAAGGAAATCACCGTCGCCGCGAAAATGGGCGGCGGCGACCCTGGCGGCAACCCGCGCCTGCGCCTGGCGATCGAAAAAGCCAAGGCGCAGAGCCTGCCCAAGGACAACATGGACAACGCCATCAAGCGCGGCACCGGCCAGCTCGAAGGCGTCAATTACGAAGAGATCCGCTACGAGGGCTACGGCATCAACGGCGCCGCGGTAATGGTGGATTGCCTGACCGACAACAAGACGCGCACCGTGGCCGAGGTGCGCCACGCCTTCGCCAAGCATGGCGGCAACCTGGGCACCGACGGCAGCGTCGCCTTCCTGTTCACCCATTGCGGGCAGATGATCTTCGCCCCCGGCACCGACGAGGCGAAGCTGATGGATGCGGCGATCGAAGCCGGTGCCGACGACGTGGTGGGCAACGAGGACGGCTCGATCGAAGTGATCACGCCGCCCAACGATTTTGCCAACATCAAGGACGCGCTGGAAAAAGCCGGTTTCAGGCCGGAATTCGGCGAAGTCACGATGAAGCCGCAGAACGAAACCGAATTCGCCGGCGAGGATGCGCTGAAGATGCAGAAACTGCTCGACGCCCTGGAGTCGCTGGATGACGTGCAAGAGGTCTACACCACGGCCGTGATCGACGAGTAGCGTGAATTCCGCCACCGCGACACGCTTCGCCCCGCTGCTCTTCGTCCTGCTCTGGAGCACCGGTTTCATCGGTGCCAAGTACGGACTGCCCCACGCCGAGCCGCTTTCCTTCCTGCTGGTGCGCTACCTGCTGGTGCTTTCCCTGATGACGCTGATCGCGCTGGCAACGCGCGCACCATGGCCGAAGGATGGGCGCCAGTGGTTCCACATCGGCGTCGCCGGCCTGCTGGTGCACGCGGTGTACCTCGGCGGCGTTTTCATTGCCATCTCGAAGGGCCTGCCGGCCGGCGTCACCAGCCTGGTGGTCGGCATCCAGCCGCTGCTGACTGCCGTCGGTGCCGGCTGGCTGTTGAACGAGACCGTGCTGAAGCGGCAATGGGCGGGCCTGGTGCTCGGCTTCGTCGGCGTGGCCATGGTGGTCTCGGGCAAGCTCGGCAGCGGCTTCGGCCTTGCCGCACTGTGGCCGGCGCTTGCCGCCCTGGCCGGGATCACCGCCGGCACCCTCTACCAGAAGCGCTTCTGCCCCCACTTCGACTGGCGCACCGGTGCCATTGCCCAGTTCCTGCCCACCGCCATCGCCACCGGCGCGGTGGTCGGCGTCGCCGGCGACTTCCGCGTCGACTGGGTGCCCGATTTCGTCTTTGCCCTGGCCTGGCTGGTACTGGTGCTTTCGGTCGGCGCCATTTCACTGCTGAACTGGCTGATCCGCCACGGCAGCGCGGTGAACCTGGCCAGCCTGTTCTACCTCGTGCCGCCCTGCACCGCCCTGATCGCCTGGTTCCTGTTCGACGAGAGGCTGGCGGGCATGGCGCTGGTCGGCATGGCGCTCGCCGTCTGGGGCGTGTATCTTGCGCGGAAATGACAGCGTCTGCCCCTCCGCCCATCCGCATCCTCGGCATTGATCCCGGCCTGCGCTCGACCGGGTTCGGCGTGATCGACAAGGCCGGCAACAAGCTGGCCTACATCGCCAGCGGCTGCATCAAGGCCGATGCGACGGGCACTTTGCCGGAACGTATCAAGACCATCCTTGAGGGGCTGGAGGAAATCATCGCGACCTACGAGCCGAAGCAAGCGGCGGTCGAAATCGTTTTTGTCAACGTCAACCCGCAATCCACGCTGCTGCTCGGCCAGGCGCGCGGCGCGGCGATTGCCGCGCTGGTCACGGCGAACCTGCCGGTGGCCGAATACAGCGCCTTGCAGGTCAAGCAGGCCGTAGTCGGCCACGGCAAGGCGGCCAAGGAACAGGTGCAGGCCATGGTCGCCCGCCTGCTCGCCCTGCCCGGCCACCCGAGTCCCGATGCCGCCGATGCCCTGGCCTGCGCCATCGCCCACGCCCACGGCGGCCAGGGCATGGGCGCGCTGGCGACCGCCGGCCGCCGGGTCAAGGGCGGAAGATTGGTGTAATGGCCTCGATTCTGTACGCATGGGAATTCGGTGCCAACCTGGGCCATGTGGGCCCGTTCATGCCCCTGGCCCGGGAATTGAGGCAAGCGGGCCATGAGGTGCACTGGGCGGTCACCCAGCCCGCAGCCGTGGGAGATTTCCTGGCCAAGGACGGATTCACCTGGCTGGCCGCACCGTCGACTGCCGAAGCCAGCCGTCCGGGTCCGCCGTTGACCTATGCGGACATACTCCTGCGTTACGGTTACGCGGAGTCGAAGGCCCTGTTAGGCTTGGTCGGTGCATGGCGCGAATTGATGCGGCTCACCGGAGCAAGGCTGGTCCTTGCGGACCACTCGCCCACCGCGCTGCTTGCCGCCCGCACGCTGTCGATACCGGTCATGCAATATTCGTTCGGCTTCACGGTTCCGCCGAAGAAGGATCCCCTGCCCAACATGAGGCCGTGGACGACGATTCCGGATCAGCAATTACGGGACCTCGACCGGACGGCGCTGACCAGCATCAATGCCGTGCTGGCGCGCTTTGATTGCCAGGCGCTGCCGAGCCTCGCCAACCTGTTCGACGTCGCCGAAGAAACCCTGGTGACCTTCCCCGAACTGGATCACTATCCCGACCGGGGCCCCGCGAGCTATTGGGGCAGCCTGCCGAGTGCGGGTTCGGGAAAACCGGCGACATGGCCAGGCGTTGGCCACGGTCGCTGTTTTGCCTACCTGCGACCGGAATCGCCACACCACGAAGCGGCACTGGCCGCCTTGCGTGCACTTGAAATTTCCTCACTTGTTTTCGCGCCCGGTCTCCCGCCCTCCACGGTCGAACGGTTTGCTGCTCCCCATCTCAAGTTTCTCGACGGACCGGCCGACATGGAACAGATGATCCGTGAAGCCGATGTCGCCATCACCTATGCCAGCCTGGCGACTACAACGGGATTTTTGCTCGGAGGCAAGCCCTTGCTGATGCTGCCCGGGCATCTTGAACAATTTCTGGTAGCGCGCCGCGTTGTGGACATGGGCGCCGGCATCCTGGTCAACCCCGAAGTGCCTCCCGGCGATCTCAGGGATGCCCTGGCAAGCCTGTTCAACGTCGCAAGCTATCGCGACAATGCCAGGGCCTTTGCCGCCAAGTATGCCGCGTTCGACCAGTCCAGGATCATTCACAATCTTGTCCGGCGCATCGGCGAACTCCTGGATCCAAACCATCCGCCTGCCGGCATCGGAGAACTGCAATGATCGGTCGCATCAGCGGAACGCTGGTTGAGAAGAATCCTCCGTCCATCACGGTGGATGTGCAGGGCCTCGGCTACGAAGTCGATGTGCCCATGAGCACCTTCTACAACCTGCCAGCCGCCGGCGAAAAAGTCTCGCTGCATACCCACCTCGTCGTGCGCGAGGACGGTCATTACCTGTATGGCTTCGCCACTCCGGACGAGCGCGCCGCGTTTCGCCAGTTGCTGAAGATTTCCGGCATCGGCGCGCGCACGGCGCTGGCCGTGCTCTCGGGCATGTCGGTGGGCGAACTGGCGCAGGCGGTCACCCTGCAGGGAGCCGGACGCCTGACCAAGATACCGGGCATCGGCAAGAAAACCGCCGAACGCCTGCTGCTGGAACTGCGCGACCGGCTACCGAAGACGCTGGCGGCCGGCGGTGCAAAAGTCGGCGCCGGCGACACGGCGGGTGACGCCATTGCCGACATCACGAACGCCCTCCTGGCGCTCGGTTACAACGAACGCGAGGCACTTGCGGCAATGAAGGGGCTGCCTGCGGGGATTTCGGTCGCCGACGGCATACGCGCGGCATTGAAGCTGCTGTCCAGGTCGTCCTGAGCCGGATTGGCACGACCCAAGCCGGCCTCGGCTAAACTGGTGGCATGAGCATCCAGACCGACAAGTTCGCCGAACCTGTTCCGGAGCGCCTGATTTCGGCGGGCAGGGAATCGCAGCAGGAAGACGTGCTCGAGCGTGCGCTACGACCCAAACGGCTGGCGGATTACGTCGGCCAGCAGAAGATCCGCGGTCAGCTCGAAATCTTCATCGAGGCGGCCAGGCGGCGTGCCGAATCGATGGACCATGTGCTGCTGTTCGGTCCGCCGGGCCTGGGCAAGACCACGCTGGCCCACATCATCGCCCACGAGATGGGGGTCAACCTGCGCCATACCTCGGGCCCGGTGCTGGAGCGCGCCGGCGACCTCGCGGCGATGCTGACCAACCTCGAACCGCACGACGTGCTGTTCATCGACGAAATCCATCGCCTGAGCCCCGTGGTGGAGGAAATACTCTACCCCGCGCTGGAGGATTTCCAGATCGACATCATGATCGGCGAAGGCCCCTCGGCACGTTCGGTCAAGCTCGATCTGCCACCCTTCACCCTGATCGGCGCCACGACGCGGGCCGGCATGCTGACCAACCCGCTACGCGACCGCTTCGGCATCGTCGCCCGGCTGGAGTTCTACACCCCGGAAGAACTCAGCCTCATCGTGCGGCGCTCGGCGCATCTGCTGAACTGCGACATCGCCGAAGAAGGCGCGGTGGAAATCGCCAAGCGCTCGCGCGGCACGCCGCGCATTTCCAACCGCCTGTTGCGTCGCGTGCGGGATTTCGCCGAGGTCAGGGCCGACGGCAAGATCACGCGCGCCGTGGCCGACGCAGCGCTGACCATGCTCGACGTCGACCACCTCGGTCTCGACGTGATGGACCGCAAGCTGCTTGGCGCCATGCTCGACAAGTTCGGCGGCGGCCCGGTAGGCGTCGACAACCTCGCCGCCGCCATAGGCGAGGCGCGCGACACCATCGAGGATGTGCTGGAGCCTTACCTGATCCAGCAGGGCTATCTGCAGCGGACACCAAGGGGACGGGTCGCCACGGCGAACATCTGGCGTCATTTCGGGCTGGCGGCGCCAGGCATCGGCGGTAGTCAAGAATTGTGGAAAGAGTAATGGGTTACGTGCCGATACTGAGCTATATCACCACCTGCAAGGGACGCCTGGCACACCTGCAAAAATCGCTTCCGCTTGTCGTCGGTCAACCCGGTATCGAATGCATAGTCGTTGATTACGACTGCCCGGAGGGCGCTGCCGACTGGGTGCGAAGCAATTTCCCCCAAGTCCGGGTGGTCAAGGTCGAAAACGTCAGCCAATTCAACGCCTCGCATGCGCGCAACCTCGGAGCAAAGCAGGCCGCGGCGCCGTGGCTGGGCTTCTTTGATGCCGACATTCTCCTCGATGAAAATTTTTCAAGGCGGATCCTGCCGTCGCTCGTCAAGGGAAATTTCTACCGCGCGTCCCCGGTTACCTATCAGACATGGGGCTCCATCATCTGCCATCGCGACGACTTCCTGCGTGCCGGCGGTTACGATGAAGTCTATGTCGGCTGGGGCGGGGAAGATGACGACCTGATAGCCATGCTGACGCGCAGTGGTGTGCGCGCGGCCGGCTTTCCTGCGGATTTGCTGGACGAAATCGAGCATAGCGACGAAAAGCGGACGCAGTTCGCCACGATCAAGAACCGCTGGTTGCAATTGCTGATCAACCGATCGTATCAGCGGGCCAAACTCGACCTGCTCGGCACCTGCGAATCGCTCGACCCCGGGGATGCCGTAAAAGTTTTCGAGGAATTTTCGCGGACCGCGACCGCCATGCTGGGCAACGGCAAAGGTGCGTGCCGAATCACCATGGGGCTGCCTACCATTACCATCGGCTCCCCTCCTCTGAACAACAGGGTCGAAGTAGCAAATCTGCGCCGCACCATTACTTACGACCTCCAAATATTGGGACAGATTCCAGAGCAGGGCATTCACGCGACGGATATCCCGATCATCGAATCATCGCCCACCACGCGAACCATCAGCACCACGACCCTGAATGGACGCAGCCTCAAATTGAACATTCCCAGCGATCAACCGACTGGCTGCCTGGCGAACGAGATCTTCGACCAGCAGTGCTACGCAATCCCGCCTTGGCTCGCCGACGTTGCCACCGTCATCGACATCGGCGCCAATGTTGGCCTCGCCGCAGCCTATTTCCGGACATGCCATCCTCAAGCTGCGATCCATTGCTTCGAACCCGACGCGGAACTGCTTCCATTGCTGGAGGAAAACGCCCGTGAAATCACCGGCTGCGTGGTACATCCTTTCGGCCTGCATCTCGCGGACCGGGAGGATGGCTTCCTTGCCGGACGCGACGGGTCGGCCACCGGCTCGCCGCCAGGAAGCCGGCATTCGTCAGGCGATGTCCGTTCGATTCGGCTGAAAGATGCGGCAGGAGCGATTGCGGCGCTCGGTCTGGTCCGCGAGATCGATATTCTCAAGGTCGATGCCGGGGCATTCGGGCTGCCGATCCTGCAAAGCCTCCACACATGGTTGCCGAAGATCCGCCTGATATACATCAAATTTCATTCCGAAGCGAGCCGGAAGGCGATCGATGCCCTGCTCGATGCCACCCACAGCCTGTGCCGCGCGAGGATCGAATCGCCGCAGCGTGGCCTGCTGACCTATGCCTCGCTGGCGGCACTGCCCGCAGACCTGTCGATCCAATCCCCTGCCGCCGCAGGCTGTCCGGCGTGCGCCTTGCCATCCGACCCGAGCCCTGCCTGCCATGCCGAACGCTGAATCCTTCCTGGCCGACTGGCCGGCAATCGACGGCATCGAGGGCTGGCTCGATCACCCTGCCGCCGCGCTGATGGATTCACTGCTCGCCGCCCAGGATGACCTTCAAGTCGCCGCGCCGGGCCTGCTCGAGATCGGAACATGGAAGGGGCGCTCCGCCGCGCTGATGGCACGGCATCTGCGCCCTGACGAGGACCTGCTGCTGGTTGATGCCTGGTTGAAGACCGACGCAATCGGCGAAGGCATCGGCAGGCTGTTCCATGACAGGCCTCGGCCCGGCCGGATCAGACTCCTGCAAGGCGAATCGCTGAGCCTTGGCAAGCATCTTGCCCCCGACAGAATGTACCGTTATATCCATATCGACGGCGAACATACGGCCGCCGCCCTGCGCAACGACCTCGTGCTGGCCTGCCGGCATTTGGCGCCGGCAGGACTGATCGTCGTGGACGATATCTTCAATGCGCTCTATCCCCAGCTGACCCGGGAACTCTTCACGTTTCTGGCGCAGGAAGGCCGCGGCATGGCCTGTCTGCTGATCGGCTTCAACAAGGCATGCCTGTGCCGTACGAAAATGATGGACAGCTATGGCGACTGGGTCTTTCGGCACATCAACGCCGCCATGGTCCAACGCGGCATCAAGGTAAGCCTGTGCCGGACCACGGATCGCGTCGAGTGGCCCGGATATTCACTCGTTCCGGACCAGGGAAAGGCTCACCGTGGACCGGACTACCAGGAAGACTACCTGCGGCCATGAAGATTCATGGGCACAAGCCGATCCCGGCGGACATGCGGGCGCGAAGCGGCAGCGGCATGCCTCCGGCGGCCATGGCCAGACTTGCGGTCAGGGTCTACTACGAAGACACCGATGCCGCCGGCATCGTCTATTACGCCAACTACCTGCGTTTCATCGAGCGCGGCCGCACCGAATTCCTTCGTGCGCTGGGCCATGACCAGAATGTCCTGATGCAGGAAGGGATTGCCTTCGCCGTGCGCTCGGTCAGTGTGGAATTTCTCAAGCCGGCAAAACTCGACGACCTGCTTGCGGTGGAAACCGGCGTGGCATCACTCGGCCGCGCGCAATTGACCTTCGCCCAGCGCATCCTCCGTGGCACCGAGTTGCTGCTGGATGCGGAAATACGCGTGGTCTGTATCGACCCAGTGCGCGGCAAACCGGTCGGGATGCCGGAGGACATTCACGAGCGGATGTCCAGCCTGATGGGACCGTCCGGATGAAGCTCGGCCCGATCCGGGACAGGGCACCCCGGAAGACATCATCGGCATGATCCGCGGGCAATAGCGATGCCGGCGATCAGCTTCGTCACCACGTGCAAAGGACGTCTGGATCACCTGCGGCAGACGCTGCCCAGGATGGTCATGCAGCCCGATTCCGAATGCATCGTGGTCGACTATGACTGTCCCGACGGCACTGCGGACTGGGTGCAGGCCAATTGCCCGGAGGTCAAAGTCGTAAGGGTGTACGATGCGCCACGGTTTCACAAATCGCATGCCGGCAATCTGGGTGCCGCTGAAGCAACCGCTCCCTGGCTCTGCCTGATCGATGCCGATATCGTCGTCGATCGAGCCTTCGTCGAACGGCTTGCCCCGTTGCTGGTCAGCGGCGCTTATCTGCGGCCCTCACCCCTGGACTGGAACGCCTACGGGAGCTTCGTATGCTCAAGGAAGGACTTCGATGCGGTCGAGGGCTATGACGAGGTTATGGAGAACAGCGGCTGCATGGACGACGACATTTATCGCCGCCTGGAAATTTCGGGGGTCAAGCAGAAGACGTTTCCCGGCGAGTTGTTTGTCGGCATACCTCACGACGACACGATCCGGACACAGTTTTACGAAATAAAGGACCGGTCGTTCAGCCAGACCGTCAATGCGGTATACGCGAACATCAAGCACGACCTTCTGCGCTACGCATCCGAGTCGATCCTACCGCTGGCTACCCGCCGCATCATTTATGCAGAAGTTAGGGCGGTACTTCTGGACCGATTGGAAGGGCCGCGCAGCGGCGGACGGATTGAGATATCCCTCCCGGTGGGTTCCAGCGTACCAATGCACGGGAAATGGGAACTCCACCGCAAATGGATCTTCGATCTGCGCAATGTCGGTCCATGAATGCCGCATTGCGCGCCGAGTTGCTGCGTAACGCCAAAAAAGCGCTCCCCCTGCCGCACGGCCTGATGGAGCCTCTACGAAACCTCGCGGACCAGGCCCCGTGAATCGGATCAGGGCTGGTTGTCCGACCGGTGCTGCAAATAGGCTTCCCTGAGCCGGGCCGCGATACCGCCCGGCGGCTTCCGGGTCGGGGGCCGATGGATCCGCTCCTCGCTCGGAACCTGCCCATCAGGCTCGAGGAACGTGAGGATCCGGCGAAACACGCCCTCGGAATCGTCCTGAATGTCCTCGTAACAGACATGCAGCGGCGTTCGATCCGCCAGCCGCACGCCGACCGAGCCGATCAACCGGTCTTCCCCGATGTATTGTTTCTGCATGCTTTCCACCAGCGCCAACAGCCTAGCGAGATCGATGCCGTCGAGCTTCGGTTCCGCCCCGAAGTTGAACCACTCGCCGGTAGCATGGGCGATCGCGCCGGATATGGCTTGCCCGAGCTTGTCGCGCCGCGTCAGGAGTATCAGGCGATCGAAACCTCGCAGGAACGCTATCGCGCTGTCGAGGTTTCCCCTGAAAGGCGGCAGCAGTTGATCGGGCTGGACTTTTATGCCAAACCATCCGTCGCGGGAAGACCTGACGCTGGCGACGGCACGCAGGTAGCTTTCAAGGCTGATGTTCCCCGTGACACCCGGCAACAGTCTTGGGCCCATCAGCCGGATCGCGTCCGCATGAAGGTATTCCATCGGGAGGCCAAAGCGGTCCTTCATGTTGCTCAGGCGGGCACAAAGATAGTTGCTCCCCGTTCGCGGCGAGGAAAGGATCGCGTAGCTGAGCGCCGGCTCGGCGGCGGTTTCGCTGTCGAACTGCGCGCCAAAGTAACCAAGGGAGTTGTGCGTAGCCATTTGTTCCCCGGCGGCGGTTATCCAGGCATGTCGCAAGTGGTAGTCATGACGCCAATGTACAATTATCGGAAGGCAAACGGGGTTTCGACGGGCCGACCGAACCGGTTGCCCCAACTGGTCGCCCCGCCCGGGGGCAGGGAAGTAGCAAATCCAATGAACTGCAGCAGTACGCCAAAGTGGCCGACATGAACATCACCCAAGACCTGTCCATCATCGAACTGATCATCCACGCCAGCCTGGTGGTCAAGCTGGTCATGCTGCTGCTGACGCTGGTGTCGCTGACGTCCTGGTACTGGATCTTCCGCAAGGCCTTCGCCATTCGCGACGCGCGGAGCAAGACCGACAAGTTCGAACGGGACTTCTGGAGTGGCGGCGACCTCAATGCGCTGTACCAGAGTGCCGTCAACAACCGCCACGACACCGGCGCGCTGGAACGGATTTTCGAGGCCGGCTACCGCGAATTCACCAAGTTGCGCGGGCAGAAGGCGCTGGATGCCGCCACCGTGGTCGACGGCGCGCGGCGCGCGATGCGGGCCACCTATCAGCGCGAGATCGATGATCTCGAAGCACACTTGGCCTTTCTCGCTTCCGTCGGCTCCGTCTCGCCCTATGTCGGGCTGTTCGGCACGGTATGGGGCATCATGCACGCCTTCCGCGGCCTGGCCAACATGAGCACGGCGACGCTGTCGGCTGTCGCACCCGGGATTGCGGAGGCTCTGGTCGCCACCGCCATCGGCCTCTTCGCCGCGATTCCAGCGGTGATCGCCTACAACCGCTTTGCCCATGACGTGGATCGCGTCGCGGTGCGCTTCGAGAGCTTCATGGAAGAGTTTTCCAACATCCTGCAACGGCAGATCCGCTGACATGGCAACGGCCAAACATGCTCCGGTGCAGATGCTCTGGGTCGGCGGCCCGCTCTCGGCGCTGGAGCGCATGGCGCTGACGTCGTGGCTGGCTAACGGTCACGAGGTCCATCTCTACAGCTACGGCAAACCGGCGAACACCCCCAAGGGGCTGCGCATTTGCGATGCGAGCGAAATCCTGCCACCGCAGGCCGACACGCAAAGTTCCGCCAGCGGACAGGCGCCGGTGCGCTTCTCCGACATGTTCAGCTACGCGCTGCTGCACAGATGCGGCGGCATCTGGGTCGACATCAGCGTTGTGTGCCTGCGGCCGCTCGATTTCGCCGCGGGAATGGACTATTTCTTCGCCTCGGAAATGCTTCCGGCCCAAGCCGGCGACGAAGGCAAGCTGCGCGTCCGCGCCTCCGGTTGCGTGATGAAATCGCCGCCCGGCAGCCCGCTGGCCCAGGAATGCCTCGACCTCGTCCGTGGCGCCGCGGCAGCCGGCAGCACGGCGGCTACCGGCCCCCTGCTGCTGCACGGTGCTGTCGAAAAGTACACCATGACCAGTTCGCTCCTCAATCCGAACGTGTTTTGTCCCGTACCGTTCTGGAACATGGCCTCACTGATCAGCGGCATGACCGTGCTGCCGCCGGAGAGTTACGGCGTTCATCTGTGGAACCAGAGCTGGCGGCGCAATTTCTTCGACAAGAACGCCAGCTACGATCCGCTCTCTTTGGTCGAGCGCCTGAAGGCGCATTACCTCGGACGCAAGGAAGCCTCCCGTGCGTAAGCGCCGCCTGATGAACGAAATAAACGTCGTGCCTTACATCGACGTAATGCTGGTGCTGCTCGTCATCTTCATGGTGACCGCACCGATGATCCAGACCGGCAGCGTCGATCTGCCCAGCGTCGGCAAGAGCAGCCAGCCGCCGGTGGCGCCGCTGGAAGTGATCATCAAGGCTGACAGTTCGCTGGCGCTGCGCGACCGGGCCAGGGGCGGCGCGGAACAGGTGGTCACTCGCGCCGACCTCGCCGGACGCATCAAGCAGGCGCAGGCAGCGAATCCGCAGCAGGCGGTGCTGATCGCCGGCGACAAGAGCGTCCGCTATGAAGCGGTGCTGGCCGTGATGGACGAATTGCAGCGCCAGCAGGTCGCACGAATCGGGCTCCTGGTGCAACCGGTGGCGACCGACGGCAAGTGAGCGCAGACTCTCCCATCCTGCCGCCGGGGAACATGGCCGGCAAGCGCGTTTCCATCGTCCTGGCGGTCGCGGTGCACCTGCTCCTGGCCGCGTTCCTGTTTTACGGCGTACGCTGGCAAACCAAGGCCACCGATGCGGTCGAGGTCGAGCTGGTGCGCGCCACGCCCGAACCGGTCCCTGCCGCCCCTGTCGCCGTACCGCCAGCGCCGACTATTGAGCCACCACCGGCGCCAAAACCGGTTCCGGAACCGAAACCGGCGCCGCCACCACCCAAACCGGACATCGCGATCAAGGAAAAGGAAAAGCCGAAACCACCGCCAAAAGCGGAGCCCAAGCCTGAGCCGCCGCCCAAGGTGGAACCGAAACCGCGTGTCGACCCTTTCCAGGAGCAGTTGAAGCGCGAGACCGAGCAACTGACGCAGCGCAAGCAGGCGGAAACCGCGGCACAGGAACTCAACCAGATGAAGGTAGCGCAAGCGGCTTCGGCGCGCAACAAGGCCGTCGCCGATTACCTCGGCAAGATCCGCGGCAAGATCCGCGGCAACATCGTGGTGCCACCCGAAGTCAAGGGCAATCCCGAGGCCGTGTTCGACGTCACTCAACTGCCCAGCGGCGAGATCGTGACCGTGCGCCTCAAGCGCTCGTCCGGCCATGCCGCACTCGATGCCGCCATCGAACGCGCCATCCTCAAGTCCAACCCACTGCCCAAGCCGGAACCGGCCGACCTGTTCTCGCGCTCGCTCGAATTGCGCTTTCGCCCGCTGGACGAACAATAGACAGCGATTAATCCTTCAGTACCGGCGATTTCCGGGCCTGTTCCGGGCCAGGATTGCCAGGGGCGAGGCGGTATAATCGCCACGATGAGATTCCAACGTCTTTTCCTTGCCTGCGCCGCCGGTTTGGCATTTTGCTCCGCTGCCCGAGCGCAGCTCACGGTGGAAATCACCGGCGCCGGCGCCAACCGGCTGCCGGTGGCCATCGCCGACTTCGCCGGCGAACGCGTCGTCGGTCAGGCCCTGACCTCGGTGGTGCGGGCCGACCTCGAACGTAGCGGCCTGTTCCGTCTGGTCGATGCCGGCGCCCCACTGGCCGACAATGCCACGCCCCCCTTTGAAGACCTGAAGGCACGCGGCGCCGATGTCGTCGCCGGTGGCAGCGTGACGACGGCGGCCGACGGGCGCCATGAAACCCGCGTGCGCCTGACAGACCTGCAAAAGCAGGCCGTGCTCGGCAGTCAGGCCTACCTTCATACTGGCGTCCAGTTGCGCGCCACGGCCCACCGCATCGCCGATTTCATCCACGAAAAGCTCACCGGCGAACCCGGCGTATTTTCCACGCGCATCGCCTACGTGGTGAAGAGCACCGGCCGCTACGAGCTGAAGATCGCCGATGCCGACGGCGCCAACGACCAGGCGGCACTCGCTTCACGCGAGCCGATCATTTCGCCGGCGTGGTCGCCCGACGGCACCAAGCTGGCCTATGTTTCCTTCGAGGCGAAAAAGCCGGTGGTGTACGTGCATGACCTGGCCAGCGGCCGGCGCCATGTCGCCGCCAACTTCAAGGGTTCGAATTCGGCGCCGGCCTGGTCACCCGACGGCAAGCAACTGGCCGTGGTGCTGACCAAGGACGGCTCCTCGCAACTGTATGTCGTCAACGCCGACGGCAGCGGCGTTCGGCGCATAGCCACTTCGTCGGGCATCGATACCGAACCGCGCTGGGCGCCCGACGGCCAGTACATCTATTTCACCTCGGATCGCGGCGGTAGCCCGCAAATCTACCGCACCGCCAGCAGCGGTGGCAATACGGAGCGTGTCACCTTCGAGGGCAGCTACAACGTCACGCCGCGCCTCTCGCCGGATGGCCGGAGCATGGCCTTCATCACCCGGAACAATGGACGCTTCCAGCTGGCACTGATGGACCTGGCGAGCAAGCAGACGCAGATCCTCACCGACTCGACCAAGGACGAGTCCCCCAGCTTCGCCCCCAACGGCCGCATGATCCTGTATGCCACAGAAATCGGCGGGCGCGGCGTGCTGGCGGCCGTTTCCAGCGACGGCCGGGTCAAGCAGAAACTCTCCGTGCAGGCCGCCGATGTACGGGAACCTGCCTGGGGTCCCCTGGTCCGATAGGCAGCGGACACATTTTCCCGGCCGCATTCATCGAGGAATCCATCATGCGCGCACTCATCAGCCTTTCCCTCGCCACCCTGTTGCTTGCCGCCTGCGGTTCGCAGCCGCCGGCTCCCGAGCAGGATCCCGCGGGCGTCGAATCGCGCAGTCCCGGCGCGGTCAAGGTCGAGACGCCGCGGGTGACGCAGGTCAAACCCGAGCAGTTCGACCCAAACAGCATCGCCGCGCTCAAGGATCCTCGCAGCCCGCTGTCCAGGCGCAGCATCTACTTCGACTACGACAGCTACGTGGTCAAGGACGAGTTCCAGGGCCTGCTGGGCGCCCATGGCAAGTTCCTTGCCGCCAACCCGAAAATGAAAATACTGATCCAGGGCAATGCCGACGAGCGCGGCAGCCGCGAGTACAACCTGGCCCTGGGCCAGAAACGCGCCGAGGCGGTGCGCAAGGCCCTGACCCTGCTCGGCGCCCGCGAAGACCAGCTCGAAGCCGTGAGCCTGGGCGAGGAAAAACCGGCCTGTACCGAAGCGACGGAAGACTGCTGGGGCAAGAACCGCCGCGGCGACATGCTCTACTCGGGTGAGTTTTGAAGATGCCGAGATGGCTGCACGCGCTGCCGCCCGCGTTGCTGCTGGCCGCGGCACTGGTTTCTCCCGTGCGGGCCGGCATGTTCGACGACGAAGAGGCCCGCATGCGTATCGAGGTGCTGAAGGGAGAAGTCGCCGAACTTGCCAAGCGTGCCGACACCATCAATCGCAACCAGATCGACTTCGCCAACCAGGTAGAGGCGGTCAAGGCCGACATCGCCAAACTGCGCGGCCAGATCGAAGTCCTGACCTACGAAATCGAAGCGACGCAGAAGCGGCAGAAGGACTTTTACGTCGACCTCGACAACCGCCTGCGCAAGCTTGAGCCGCCCCCGGCCGACGCCAAGCCCGAATCCCAGGTTGCCGCACCAAAGGCCGACCCCGCGCAGGAAACCCGCGACTACGAAGCCGCGCTGGCCGGGCTCAAGGCCTCCAAATTCAGGGAAGCCGGTGCATCCTTCGTCGCCTTCATCAAGGCCTACCCGAACGGCGGCCTGACGGCGTCGGCGCACTACTGGGGTGCCTACGCCCACGCCCAGGCCAAAGACCATGCTGCTGCCGCCGAACTCTTCGGCAAGTTCGCCGCCGGCTGGCCCAATGACGACCGCGCTCCGGCGGCGCTGGAAAGCCGCGTCGCCAGCCTCGAAGCGCTCAAGGACTGGAAGAACGCCAGGGCCACACTGGAACAACTGGCCGAGAGGTATCCCAACAGCGAGGCGGGCAAGAAGGCGAAGCTCAAGCTGAAGAAGAAGTAGTGTCACCTACAACCGACAGCGCGCCGCGTACCGATTTGGCAGGCACGCTGCGCATCACCGAAATCTTCCACTCCATCCAGGGGGAATCCAGCCGCGTCGGGCTGCCCACGGTATTCGTGCGACTCACCGGTTGCCCCTTGCGCTGCGCCTGGTGCGATACCGCCTACGCCTTCAGCGGCGGCGAAGCCCTGGCTATCGACGAGGTCCTGCGGCGCGTCACCGCCTTCGATTGCGCCTCGGTCTGCGTCACCGGCGGCGAGCCGCTAGCGCAGAAGGGCTGCCTGGCCCTGCTCGATGCGCTGTGCGATGCCGGCTATTCGGTATCGCTGGAAACCAGCGGCGCGCTCGACATCGGCGGCATCGACCGGCGCGTCGCACGCATCATGGACCTCAAGGCTCCCGGTTCGGGCGAACATGGAAGGAACCGTTGGCAAAACCTTGAGCTATTGACGGACCGCGACGAACTGAAGTTCGTTCTCGCTTCGCGTGAAGACTACGACTGGGCTGTATCGGCGTGCCGCCAGCGCCGACTTTTCGAACTTTGCCCGGTGCTGTTCTCGCCCGTGCAGGGGCAGCTCGATCCGGCGCAACTGGCGCAATGGATCCTCGATGACCGCCTGCCGCTGCGCTTTCAACTGCAGTTGCACAAAGTGCTGTGGGGTGGCGCCCAGGGGCGCTGAACCCTCATCAGCCCATCAGCGGCGGACAGGGCGGCCGTTTGGCCGAAATGATCCGGGTATTCACGCCGGCGTAGTTCAGCCCGCCAAACAGGCGCGCGTATTCGATCTTCACGCAGCGATCCATCACTACGTCGAGTCCAGCCGCTGTGGCGCTTGCGGCCGCCTCGCGATGGATCACGCCAAGCTGCAGCCAGAGGGATTTCGCACCGATGCGGATTGCCTCCTCCGCGATCGGCATGACGTCCTCGGGCTTGCGGAAAACGTCGACCATGTCGACCTTTTCCTGGATCGCCGCTAGGTCCGGATAGCATTTCCGGCCAAGGATTTCCTTTGCCGACGGATTCACCGGAATCACCGTGTAGCCATGTTCCAGCATGTACTTGGCGGCGAAATAACTCGGCCGGTTCCAGTTTGGCGACAGCCCGACCACTGCAATTACGCGATTGTTCTGCAACACCCGGCGCAGGCCGGCAACATCATCGACCATCATGGCTGCTCCCGAAGTCATGGCACGATTATCCCATCAGTCACTGCCGGATATGCCGGACCACGAGGCACCCGCGCCAATTGCCAGTTGGCCAGCCCCCAGGCCCACAGTTCCCGCGGGTTCGCGCCGGACAATTCGGGCGGCGGCTGCTGGCCGAGGAATGCCAGTGCGGCGTGCAGTGCCGGGCCGGGCCGCGACGCATCCACCGGCGCGGCGTGCGTCTGCTTCGACAACTTTTTTCCGGCGGCATTGACGGCCACGGGCAGGTGCGCATAGTGCGGCATCGGCAAACCCAGGCACTGCTGCAGGAAAATCTGGCGCGGCGTGGAGGCGAGCAGGTCGGCGCCGCGCACGACATCCGTGATGCCGGCCGCGGCATCGTCGATCACCACCGCAAGCTGGTAGGCGAACAATCCGTCGGCACGCAGCAGGACGAAGTCCCCCGCATCGAGGGCTAGGTCGCTGTCGACGTGGCCCTGGATCGCGTCGTCGAAACCGACGCGGGCATCGCCCACGCGCAGGCGCCAGGCACGCGCCAGCCGACCCGCAGGAACCCCCTGCCGGCAGGGGCCCGGATAGATGGCAGCGCCATCGGGTGCGATGGCCGAATCGGCAAGCTCCTTGCGCGTGCAGGCGCAGGCAAAAACCCGGCCTTCCTCCTTCAGCCGCTCCAGCGCCGCCGCATAAGCACTGGTGCGGCGACTTTGCCAGACTACTTCACCGTCCCAGGCAAAGCCGCAAGCCTCGAGCGTGCGCAGGATGTCGGCGGCAGTCTCCCGGGAGCAACGCAGCGCATCGACATCCTCCATGCGCAGCAGCCATGCACCACCCCGCGTCCTGGCTTCCATGAAGGAGCCGGTCGCCGCCACCAGCGAGCCGAAATGCAGGGGCCCGGTCGGCGAAGGTGCGAAGCGGCCGCGATAAGAGGGACTGGAACAATTCATCGGCCATAGTGATAGCATGCCGCGCGGCAAAGCGGTAGGATTCGTGTCAATTCATTCGAGGAGCCATCCATGGCCACGCTGGAACTCAACGCCGACAATTTCCAACGGACGATCAATGAAAACGCCAACCTGATCATCGATTTCTGGGCGCCCTGGTGCGCGCCCTGCCGCGGTTTTGCGCCGACCTTTGAAGCCGCGTCGGAAAAGCGGGCCGACATCGTCTTCGCCAAGGTGAACACCGAAGAGCAGCAGGAAATCGCCGCCGCCTTCAACATCCGCTCGATCCCCACCCTGATGATGTTCCGCGACCAGATCATCATTTATTCCGAGGCGGGCGCCCTGCCCGCCGCCGCCTTCGACCAGCTGATCGAACAGGCGATGGGGCTGGACAT
Source organism: Sulfuritalea sp. (assembly GCA_020853215.1). Lineage (GTDB taxonomy): Bacteria > Pseudomonadota > Gammaproteobacteria > Burkholderiales > Rhodocyclaceae > Sulfuritalea. The sequence goes on from JADYZH010000036.1 coordinate 22,365, forward strand.
GGATACCGTGCGCGCAGAAATCGCGGGGCAATCAGCCAGCGGTTGATCGGGCAAGAACCGTCTTCCCGCCCACTATCGGAATTGCACCGCCTGGCGCCGTCGGCGAGGGAAGCCGTCTCCGGCTAACCAGGAGACATGGCCGTTTGCCGATGCCGCTAGACGTTGAACAGGAATTGATTGATGCAAACCTTGTCGTTACGGGCTTATTGATTTCTCATTCTCATTTCGTACCCGGTTTCGTACCCGGTTTCGTCATCGTGCCTAGCCATCAGCCCGCCAATGCCGCTTGTCGAATCGCTTCGGTCGCCCACTGATTTAGACTCTGGCCGTGAGCGGCGGCGGCGATGGCGGCGGCTTCGTGCGTAGCCGGGTCAACCCGTAGCGAGAATTTCCCGGAGAAGTGCTTGCGCGGCTCGACACCATCCTCGGCGCATGCCTCGAGGAATACCTTGAGAGAAATCTCCCCCTCGCGACGCAAGCCATCGACATCCTTGGCATAGAAATCGGCACCGCCGTTGACCCCCACGAATTCCCCCCGGAACATCTGGATGTCCGGGTCGAACGCGATGACCGCCTGATAGCCGTTGATCGACATGGTATTCATGGTTTCACTCCATTCTCGTCCAGCCATTTGCGAATTGCCTCGACCGCCCCTTTATCCGTCGTCGGCTCGGGATGCGGACGGTGAAATACTCGCCGTTCGTTGAACAAACGCACCAACACCCGCGATCCTTCGCGCTCTGAAATTTGCCCGCCCAACTCAATGAGCAAGACCTCAATGTCGGCCCAACGGACATTTGCCGATACAGGCCGGGCATAGATCAATTCCAGCGTACGCTGGTGTTTTCGCTTCATAGCTCGATGGTAGCAAATAGTGGTATCAGAAGGCAAGCACTATCACTCCCCTGGCGCCCGTCATGCGGCTTGTTCCGGGCACGTGGAAAACACTGTTTGGAAGTGTAAAACAATTACATGGACTTCTTTGTCGGCGAGGTGTAGACTTTGCCGATGGACTCAGACGCATTGATTGCAGCCCGACATCACGCTCTCGAAGGGGTTCTCGACGAACGTCAAAGACGACTGCACGCGGCGGTGGAAGCCAAGGTGTTGGGGCATGGTGGCGTCAAGCGCGTGAGCCTGGCCACCGGAGTAGCGCGTGGGTCGATATTGGCTGGGATCAAAGAGCTTGAGTCACCCCTGCAGACACTGAAGGACGGAACCCGCCGTGTCAGACGCCCAGGCGCTGGGCGCAAGAAGCTAGTAGAGCAGGATCCGGGCGTGCGCGAGGCGCTTGAGCGTTTGGTGGAGCCCGCAGCAAGAGGCGACCCGCAGTCACCGCTGCGATGGACCTGCAAGAGTTTGATGCAACTGGCGCGCGAATTGAGCGCACAGGGGCACGCGATCAGTCACGTTTCGGTGGGCGTTTTGCTCAAGGACATGGGGTACAGCCTGCAAGGCAATCGCAAGACGCTGGAAGGTGCAAGCCATCCAGACCGTAACGCCCAGTTCGAATACATCAACGACAAGACGTACGCGGCGTTGAGCGCAGGGCAGCCGGTGATTTCGGTAGACACGAAGAAGAAAGAGTTGGTCGGCCGCTACAAGAACGGCGGCAAGGAGTGGATGCCGCAAGGAGAACCCGAGCAAGTCAAAGTGCATGACTTTGTGGACGAGGAGTTGGGACGAGCCAATCCCTATGGCGTCTACGATGTTGCAAGCAACACGGGTTGGGTCAGTGTCGGCACCGATCACGACACCGCAAGCTTTGCCGTGGCCACGATCCGGCGCTGGTGGTTTGCAATGGGCCAGATCGCCTATCCCGGCGCCAAGGAACTGATGATCATGGCCGACGGTGGCGGCAGCAACGGCTCGCGGGTGAGGCTGTGGAAGCTGGAGTTGCAACGTCTCGCCGATGAACTTGCTCTGACCATCCGGGTGAGTCACTTCCCGCCAGGCACGAGCAAGTGGAACAAGATTGAACATCGATTGTTTTCGTACATCAGCCTGAATTGGCGAGGGCAACCCTTGGTGAGTCACGAGGTCATCGTCAACTTGATCGCCGCAACCACTACCCGCAAAGGACTGAAGGTGCGCGCTGAAATCGATGATGCTCACTACGAAAAGGGCATCAAGGTCTCTGACACAGAGTTCGCCGCCATCCGGATTGCCCGCGATGACTTCCATGGCGAGTGGAATTACGTCATTTCACCCAATCAGTAACGGTTCATGTTATTGTTTTACGCTTCCTTTCCGACCCGGCACCCCCTGCTACTCTCGCTACTCCTGCTACCGACCCGCGTTCGCGCCAGGCGACGGTAGCAAGAGTAGCAACAGTAGCAACACCCTCCGGTGTCAAAACCGCATCGTCGAGCGTCATTCCCGATTGACGAGCAACGCCGGATTGATCACCACGCTCCGCCGGCGACCGTCTTCCTCCATCTGCGCCCGCCCCCGCTCGGCGAGAATGGCAAGTGCTGCGCGCAGGTCGCGGCTGTCCCGAACGCAATTCGGACCGTATTGGTAGATCCGCTTCGTCGGCACACGATCAGTGCCGCTGGCCTGCGCTTCGCTGCGCAGCCAGGAATCGAGCCGGATCGCTGCCGCAAGTGAGGGCGGTGTGTCCAGATCAGCGAGCAAGCGCCGTGCTTCGTTCAAGTGCCAGCCCACGATACTGGCCGCGGCGCGGATTTCCCCGGACGCGATCGTTCCGCGCGGCCCATGTTCCAGCACGTGGAACAAGGCTGCCAGCCGCGCGACGTTCTCCGCCGCCTTGGCCGCAACATCGCGCACGCTGCGGAATGCGCCTCGCGCGCCGAGTTCGCCCTCGACCTCATCGTGGAAGCGTATCCACTCGGCACGTGCCTGCGGCGACAGGTCCAGCACCGCCGGGGTAAGGCAGCCATGGGCATCCGTCGCGAGCGCTTCTGCGAGCAGCTCGCGAATGCGTGTTTGGAACAGCACCACCCGCGGCATCGCCTCGGGCGCCGGGCGGTAGGCACGCGTGCCCTGCGTGCTCCCGGGCCAGGCGATAAGAAAGCGGGCGATGAATCCGGTGCCGCGCGGCAGCGTGCCGGCACGCTCCAGGAAGCCGCGCAACGCCTCCGGCTGGACCATCAGACCGAAGGTCAGCCGCCGGCCGCGCAGCACGAAGGAAGGCTTGGAGCGCCGGTCGATCGCCATCTCGCCGCCGTCCCACAGCACATTGAGGAGCGCCAGATTGCGCAGGATCGTGTCCTGGCCCATGCCGTGCGCACCGAAGACCGCGCCGGCCTCGGCCGAGAGCACCCCGCCGCTCGGCCAGCCGGTGGCCAGCGCATGGGCAAGCGCCTCCGGCGTCGCATCCGCATAGAGCAGTCGCGGGACGAGCGGCGGCACCGGCTCATCGCCCACCAGTGCCTCAAGTTCGCCTTCCTCGCCCGCCGTGTCCTGCGCCCGGCGCCGCTTGTGTTTGATCGCATCGAGGATGCCGGCCTTCTTCGCCTCGAATACCGCCGTGGCCGCTTCGAGCTTCGCAATCTCGGGAGACATCTCCTGCCGCCGCCCGATTTCCCAGTCGCGCAATGCCGGGCAGAAGATCGCATCGCAGGTGGTCTTGCGTTCCCCGGAGTCGGCTACCGCCAGCAGATACAGGGAAATGGGGCCGACGAGTTGGTGATCGCGGCGAACGTTGGCCAATCCTTGGGCCGCGAGCGAAAGGGCTGAAAGGGCCGAGCAGGCCACCAACGCCATCGGCGCCTGCACGAATCCCTGGGCCTGCCGCACTGCATTACGCAGGATGCCCGGCAAGGCCTCGTCGGGATACGGCTGGGCGTCCAGCGGCTCGGTTAGCGGTTCCGGCTCCGGCCATTCCGTGTCTCTCGCTCTGGAGACGCCACCCGGACCCAGATCGCCACCACCTGACGCTTTGGCGGCCGCGATCGAATCGCGCACGGCCGCAAGGCCTCGGAACCGCCACAGGTCATTGAAGTCCGTAGCGCCGGCCGGCCGATCCGCCCCGAACGTTGGGACGGCGACGCGCGCATCGACCGCTCCTGCGGCAGTGCGCGCATGTACGAGACCCGGATTGCCCGGAGTGCCCTCGTCGTCATCGGCGCACACGATGATCTGCGACTCTGGATAGTTCTCCCTGATCGCCCCGGCGACCGGGGCCAAGTTACCGGCGTTGAAGGCAACGGCGACGGCGTACCCGGTTGCCGCGTGAATACTGGCGCCAGTGGCGTAGCCCTCGGCGATGCAGACCACGTTGCCGGCGACGCCGATCAGAAAGTACAGGCCGGCGACCCGCCCGCCCTTCAGGAATCGCTTCGTGCCGCTGGCGCCGATGAATTGCAGGCTGTGCAGCTCGCCGGCCTCGTCGCGGACCGGCACCACCAACGCCCCCTTGAACACGCGCAGTCCATGCGCAACGACACCCTTGCGAGCCAGGTACGGATGCGCATCGTCTGCCGGCCGCACGGCGTGCCAGATCCGTGCGGCGACCTCACGAGCGGCGGCATGGCGCCTAGCCGCTTCCTCCGTCCGTCGGGAGCTGGCTGACTTCGCCTTGGCGCGCAGCGCATCGAGCTCCGCCGGCGTCCACTCGCGCCCGATGTCGAAGCGCCAGGATTCCCAGCCCTTGCCGTCGCGCCAGTTTTCCAGTCCGCCGGCGGGAATGCCGTCCAGGTGGAACAGGTACGCCGCATCGCCTTTGCCATTCTTGCCCGCGACATCGCAGCGGTGAATGCAGCCGTCGGCGATGATGCTCTCGGGCGGAACGATGTCGCGCGCGGCGAGCGCTGCCCGAAACCGGTCAATGACCTCGGCCGTGGAAGGACCGGCGCCAGGCACGTCCGCCCGGCCGTTGCAGTCGAACCGGTAGCCATGCCTTCGCGGCATCAGGTCGACTGCCGGCCGCCGGCTCGGGCGATCTTCACCCGGGCGGCGATCCACTCGCTCACGTCCGACTCGAGCCAGCCCACCGCGCG
>JADYZH010000037.1 GCA_020853215.1 Sulfuritalea sp.
CCTCAGTGGCTGGCGCCGAGATAGGCGCTGATGACATTCGGGTCGGCACGAACTTCGTCCGGGGTGCCTTCGGCAATCTTCTTGCCGTAATCGAGCACCACGACGAAGTTGGAGAGGTCCATCACCACGCCCATGTCGTGCTCGATCAGCAGGACCGTGGTGCCGAACTGGTCGTTTACGTCGAGGATGAAGCGGCACATGTCCTGCTTTTCCTCGACGTTCATGCCCGCCATGGGTTCGTCGAGCAGCAGCAGTTCCGGTTCCATGGCCAACGCCCGCGCCAGGTCGACGCGCTTTTGCAGGCCGTAGGGCAGGCGTCCGACGGGTGTCTTGCGGATGTGCTGGATTTCGAGGAAGTCGATGATCTCCTCGACCTTGGCGCGGTGTTCGAGTTCCTCACGCTGCGCCGGTCCGAACCAGAAGGCCTGCTGCAGCATGTTGGACTTCATCTTCAGGTTACGCCCGGTCATTATGTTGTCGAGTACCGACATGCCCTTGAACAGCGCGATGTTCTGAAAGGTGCGCGCGATGCCATGTGTTGCCGCTTCGTGCGGACGCATCTGTTGGCGCACATTGCCGAGAAAGGTAATGGTGCCCTCCTGCGGATGGTAGACGCCGTTGATGACATTCAGCATCGAGCTCTTGCCGGCGCCGTTCGGGCCGATGATGGCCGAAATTTCCCCGCGCTTGATTTCGAAGCTGATGTCGGTGATCGCCTTGACGCCACCAAAACGCAAACTGACGTTCTCGACGCGCAGGAATACCTCATCCGCGCCGCTGGCCTGCTCGCGCTGGCGCTTGCGCATCTCCCCCAGCGCCAGCAATGCCTGGTCGCGCGTATCGTAGATGTTGGAACGAAAGGATTCCCGGCCGGCGCTTTGCCGGATCGCTTCCCGCGTCTGCGCCCTGGCGTCAACCCGCACGCTGCCGCGGCCATGATTGATGTTGGCACTCTTGCCCCGCTCGGCGAAGCGATCCCACGCTTCCGGTGCAATCACGCAATCGGTATAGAGCACCAGGAAAAACCAGCGCTGCCCGGTCGCGGTGAGCCGCCGGTCTATTTCGTCGTAGATGGCATCTACCTCTGCCACGTCGGCGAAGGTCATGCTCGAAAAATCCACCTCCATCGTCTCGATGGCGTCATGGAAAGTGATGCGTTCCGAATGGATACTGTCGGTCATAAGTCTTTCGCCGTGTCCGCTGCTGCTGGTCTAGGCCGCTTTCTTCAAGCCGGCGGGAAAAGTCTTCACTTCGCAAATCTTAAGATCGGCCGAAACCTTGCCGGTACGACCATCCTCGAACTTGACCTGGGTTTCGATGAACTGCGAAGTTTTGCCGGTGTACAGGGCGTCGATCAGCACGCCATACTTCTCCGCGACAAATCCCCGCCGCACCTTGCGCGTGCGCGTCAGTTCGTCGTCATCCGGATCGAGTTCCTTGTGCAGCACCAGGAAGCGGTGGATCTGCGTCTCGGCCACCATCGCGTCGTGCGAAAGGTCCGCATTCACCTGTTCGACGCACTCCCGGATCAGTTCGAGGACTTCCGGCTTGCCGGCCAGATCGGTGTAGCCGGAATACGGCAGGCCGCGCCGTTCGGCCCAGTTGCCGACGGCACCCATATCGATGTTGACGAAGGCGCAGACCATGTCGCGGTCGTGACCGAAGCAGACCGCCTCCTTGATGTGCGGGAAGAACTTGAGCTTGTTCTCGATGTAGTTCGGGGCAAATATCGCACCCTGCGCCAGCTTACCGACATCCTTGGCGCGGTCGATGATCTTGAGGTGACCGTCCTCGTCGAAGAAACCGGCGTCACCGGTATGGAACCAGCCTTCGGCATCGATCACCTCGGCCGTCGCATCGGGCCGCTTGTAGTACTCCTTGAGCAGCAGCTTGCCGCGCACCAGCACCTCGCCGCCATCGGAGATCTTGACCTCGACCCCCGGCGCCGGCTTGCCAACGCTGTCGAACTTGATCTCGCGATCGGGCTGCAGGCAGACCGCGGCGCAGGTTTCGGTCGAGCCATAGAGTTGCTTGAGGTTCACGCCGATCGAACGGTAGAAGCGGAACAGGTCGGGACCGATGGCGGCGCCCGCCGTGTAGGCGACTCGGATCCGGCTCATGCCGAGCACGTTGCGCAGCGGCCCGTAGATCAGCAGGTCGCCCAGCCAATACAGCAGGCGATCCGAGGAGGACACACCCGGCTTGCGATCGAGGATGTCGGCACCGCAGCGCTTGGCCACCGCCATGAAGTAATGGAACATGCTGCGCTTCAGCGCGCCGGCATCCTCCATGCGGATCATTACCGTGGTCAGCAGGTTTTCGAAGACGCGCGGCGGGGCGAAGTAGTAGGTCGGGCCGATCTCGCGCAGGTCGGTCAACACCGTGTCGCCCGACTCGGGACAGTTGATGGTGAAACCAGCCACCATGGCCTGCGCATAGGAAAACAGGTGGTCGCCGACCCAGGCCATCGGCAGGTAGGACAGGATGTCTTCCTGGTCGGTCAGGTGATCGAAGCCGACACCGCTTTGCGCCGCGGCGATGAAGGTTCCATGGGTCAGGCAGACGCCCTTCGGCTTGCCCGTGGTGCCGGAGGTGTAGAGCATCACGGCGACGTCTTCGGTGCGGCCCTGAGCCACTTCGGCGGGAATGAAGTCCGGCTGGTTCCTGTCATGCACCTTGCCCATCGCGATGACTTCATCCAGGCCCTGCAGCCAGGTCTGGGTGTAATGGCGCATGCCACGGGCATCGTCGTAGAGAATGTGCGCGAGGTCAGGGCACTGCTCCTTGATTTCGAGCAGCTTGTCGACCTGTTCCTGGTCCTCGACGATGGCAAAGCGGATCGTGCCGTCGGTGAGGACGAAGGCCATTTCCGCGGCGACCGCATCCTGGTACATGGGCACCGGCACGCCGCCCAGCATTTGCGCCGCGCACATCGACCAGTACAGGCGCGGACGGTTGTCACCGATGATGGCCAGGTTATCGCCGCGCTTGAAGCCGAGTTCTGCCAGGCCGCAGGCGATGGCGCGTACTTCCTCGGTCACCTGACTCCAGTTCCAGGTCTGCCAGATGCCCAGATATTTCTCGCGCGTCGCCGGACGATCACCGCGCGTGGCGGCGTGGTTCAACAGCAGACGGGGAAACGTATCGAGCGGGGCAGAACCCCGCTCCGATGGGGATGCGGTCATGCGTATTCTCTCCTCCAACAACTTGCGGTACGGACTCGCTATTAGTGCGAATTGTCCGCTGCGACATTTGAGTCTAAGGCATTCCGCTGCCTATAATTGTCGCGTGCCTGACAATTGTCAAATATGTGGGATCTCGCTCGAACATGTGCTGCGCCGCACAAACTGGGCGCAGTCGCTGTCTACCGAGGAATTCGGGCGTGCGCTCGAGGGCACGACCGAACGCTTTGTGCCGGCCGCCGGTTTCGTCTGCCGCAAGGGCGAGCCGGTCGATCACTGGTTCGGCATCGTCGATGGCCTGGCCAAGATGTCCAGCGACTGGGCCAGCGGCAAGACCGCCAGCTACACGGGCATCGCCGCCGGCGGCTGGTTCGGCGAGGGCTCGATGCTGAAGCCCGAGCCGCGCCGCTACGACGTTGTCGCCCTGCGCGACACGCGCGTCGCCTGCGTGAAACGGGAGACCTTCCACTGGCTGCTGGACCACAGCATCCCCTTCAACCGCTTCGTCATCAACCAGATCAACGAGCGACTCGGCCTGTTCATCGGCCTGCTCGAATCGGAACGGCTGGCGGACATCGATGCACGCGTCGCACGCGCCATCGCCGCGCTGTTTCATCCGGTGCTGCAACCCGGCATCGAATCGCGCATCGCGATTTCCCAGGGCGAGATCGGCTTCCTTGCCGGCGTCTCGCGCCAACGCGTCAACCGTACCCTGCGCACGCTGGAACAAGCCGGCTTCCTGATCACCGAGTACGGCAGCATCCGGGTGCTGGATCTGGGCGGCCTGCGGCATTTCGCCGGCTGAGTCCCGCCGGGAAATGTCGTGAGCGCTTCCGGTACGCACAAAGAACCGGCGCCGGGCCGCGTCGCCGTGGCGCCAGCGCCGACTTTCCGGCCCGCGGCAATCAGTAGGTATAGAAGCCGCGACCGGTCTTGCGTCCCAAATAACCCGCGGCAACCATCTCCTTCAGGAGCGGCGCCGGACGGTACTTGGAATCGTTGAAGCCTTCGTAGAACACGTTCATCACCGCCAGCATGGTGTCGAGGCCGATCATGTCGGCCAGCGCCAGCGGTCCGATGGGATGGTTGCAACCCAGCTTCATCCCGGCGTCGATCTCCTCGGCTGACGCCAGCCCCTCGGAGTAAACGAAGATCGCCTCGTTGATCATCGGGCAGAGGATGCGGTTCACGACGAAGCCGGGATTGTTCTTCACCGTGATCGGCGTCTTGCCCAGCGCCTTGGCCAGCGCCTCGACTTCCGCATGCGTAGCGTCCGAAGTCTGCAGGCCGCGGATCAGTTCCACCAGCGCCATCAGCGGCACCGGGTTGAAGAAGTGCATGCCGATGAACTTGTCGGCGCGGCCGGTCGCGGCTGCGAGCTGGGTGATCGAAATCGACGAAGTATTGCTGGCGATGATGGTGTCGGCTCCGATCGCGGCTTCGACCTCCTTGAGGATCTTCAGCTTGAGGCCGAGGTTTTCGGTGGCCGCCTCGATCACGATGTCCACAGCCTTCATGTCGGCCATCTGCGTCGTCGGTTTGATGCGCGCCATCGCCGCCGCCTTCTGCTCGGCCGTCATCTTCTCCTTCTTGACCAGGCGGTCGAGGCTGCCGGAAACCGTCGCGACACCTTTCTGAACCGCCGCCTCGTTGATATCCAGCATGACCGCGTCGATGCCCGCCACCGCGCAAGCCTGCGCGATGCCGTTGCCCATGGTACCGGCGCCGATGATGCCTACGGTTTTGATTGCCATTGCCTGCTCCTTTGTAAAATGTGATCGATGGGCATGATTTTATCCTGCCGCGACGCCCCTGCGGCAGCATGGCAACCGGCTTCATTCGCGGCTGCGGGACGCCTCAGTGCACCACCTTCAGCACGGGGCCTTGCCGCCGCCTGATGTTGATGACCTCGATGCGGCTACCCAGCATGACGACGCTCCCGGAATGGCGATCGTTGCCGGTATCGCTGTACTCGAAACCATAGACGCGCCGGATGCGCAGCACCCCATCGCCGTCGCGGGCGAGGCGCAGCCGCGCAATGGCAACGGTGTCGTCGAGCAGCATCAGGTCCTCGGAACCGCAGGTGGCCCGCGCGGCCGCTACCGCAGCCTCGCGCGCGCTGAGGCTGTCGAACCACAGCCAGCCCGCGCCGGCCAGCAGCAGCAAACCGAGGAGATCGAGAAAGTCCATGCCGGGAGGCTAACCCAATTCGGTAGTGTGCTGACGTGTTCGCAAAAGCGTCTGTAGCAGAACGCAAGCGAGATCCCCGCTGGCGCCGTGTCGCCCTATTTGGCCGAGAGATCCGTCACGGCGGTCCACGCCGCATCCGGTCGCCAGGCCGCCATCCAGCCGGGCAGGTCAGCCGCCAGCATCGGTTGCGCGATTCCGTGGCCTTGCGCCAGATCGCAGCCGAGCGATAGCAGGCGCGAACCGTGCGCGACGGTTTCGACACCTTCGGCGATGATCTTGCGGCGGAAGGCGGTCGCCAGACCGATCACGCCCTTGACGATGGCCAGGTCATCGGGATCGTCGAGCATGTCGCGCACGAAACTCTGGTCGATCTTGAGCAGGTTTGCCGGCAGGCGCTTGAGGTAGGTAAGCGAGGAATAGCCGGTGCCGAAATCATCGAGCGCGAAGCTCACCCCCAGCGCGCGACAGGCGTGCATGCGCTCCGACACATGGGCCACATCTTCCAGCGCGCTGGTTTCCAGCACTTCGAGTTCGAGCTGGTCGGGCCTGACCTCAGGCCGTGCCGCCAGCATCTGCGACAGGCGTGCGGCGAAATCGCCTTGCTGCAGCTGGCGCGCACCGACATTCACGCTCACCGGAATGTCCAGCCCCGCGGCGTTCCAGTCGCGAATCTGCATCAACACCGTCTCGATCACCCACTCGCCAAGCTCGACGCCGATCGGGTGATCCTCGATGACGGGCAGGAAGTCCGCTGGCAGCAGCAGGCCGCGCGCGGGATGCTGCCAGCGGATCAGCGCCTCGGTGCCGACCACGGTGCCAGTCCTCATGTTCACCTTGGGCTGGTAGAACAGCACGAACTCCCGACGGTCGAGCGCGCAGCGGATGTGGTCCAGGCTTTCGCGGCGGATGCTCACCGCCGCGTCCTGGTCGACATCGAACAGGTGGTAGCGGTTCTTGCCGGCCTGCTTGGCCTGGTACATGGCCTGGTCGGCGTGACGCAGCAGGCTGTCGGCATCGCCATCGTCGATCGGAAACAACGTCACGCCGAGGCTGGCAGAAACCTTCAGGACGCATCCCCCGATCTGCACCGGCGCGGCGGCCGCGCGCAGCAGCCGGGCGAGGACGACTTCGCACTCGGCCACGTTGGCCAGGTCCGCCAGCACGACGACGAACTCGTCACCACCCGGCCGCGCCAGCGTATCACCTTCCCGCAGCGCCTCCTTCATCCGCTGCGAAAGCGCGATCAGAAGCCCGTCGCCGGTCTCGTGACCATGGGTATCGTTGACCTCCTTGAAGCCATCGAGATCGAGATAGACCAGGCCCATCAGGGTTTCGCGCCGCCGCGCCTGGGCGATGGCCTGGTGCAGGCGGTCCGCCAGGAGCACGCGGTTGGGCAGGCCGGTCAGCGCGTCGTAATGGGCGATGTGTTCCAGTTGCTGCTGGTGCTCCTTCATCGCGGTGATGTCGGTAAACAGCGCGACGTAGTTCCGCGCCACGCCCCGCGCATCGCGCACGACGGTGATGTTGATCAGCTCGGCATACAGCTCGCCGTTCTTCTTGCGGTTCCACATCTCGCCGTACCAGTGGCCCTTGTCGGTCAGCGACCGCCACATCTCGGCATAGAATTCCTCGCTCTGGCGGCCGGACTTGAGGATGCGCGGGGTCTGTCCGACAGCCTCCTCGCGGCTGTAGCCGGTGATATGGCAGAAGGTCTCGTTCACGTCGACGATGACGCCCCCGGTATCGGTGATGACAATGCCTTCGCGGGCTTGCGAGAACACGCTGGCGGCGAGCTTCAGGCGGGCTTCCGCCTGCTTGCGCTCGGAAATGTCGATGCCGGTGCCGACCAGGATCGGGCGGCCCTCGAATTCGATGCGCCGGCCGGTGAAATAGAAGGGCGTGCGACTCCCGTACAGGCCGACCAGGCTGCCCTCGGCCTCGGCGCCGCCTTCGGCGAAGCTGCGGGCGATGGCGGCGACAATCTGCGGCCTCTCGTCCTCGTCGAACAGCGCAACCGCGTTGGTTGCCATCAGCTCCGCAGCGGTTCTCTGGGTGACGGCCAGCAGGTTGTTGTTGAACAGCAGGAAGCGGCCGCCGGTATCGATGGCGTAGAACACGCCGGGAATGGATTCGACCAGGGTTTCGCGGAAGGCGCGTTGCGCCGCGGCTTCAAGCTCCGTCCGTTTGCGTTCGGTGATGTCCTGGATGGTGCCCAGCATGCGGGTCGCGCGCCCGTCTGCAGCGAACTCGACCATCGCGGTGATATAGCAGGTGATTTCCTCGCCGCCATGCTTGACGATGCGGCACTCGAGCGCATAGGGGGCCTTCTCGAACAGCGCCGCCTTGACCTCGCGGTCGAGGCGCTCCCGGTCGCCGGGATGCACCTGCGCGAGGAACAGTTCGTAGCCCGGCGCCAGGGTGCCGGGCTCGAAACCGAGCAGGCGGAAGGTTTCGTCATTCCAGGCCAGCGCACCGGTTGCGGGGTTCCAGTCCCAGGTACCCACCTTGCCGATGGCGGCGGCGAGATCGTAGCGCTCCTTGGTTTTGCGCAGCTCGTCCTCGGCCGCCTTGCGCGCGGTGATGTCGTTCACCACGGCGAAGGAGCCGATGATGCGACCGCCGGCGTCGCGCAGCGGCGAGGAGTTGAACAGGCAGGTCAGCGTGGTGCCGGCGCTGTTGGTCAGTTCGACTTCGTAGCTGGTGCCACTTCCGGATTCCTGGGTGATCGCGGAGCGTTCGCGGAAGATTCGCGCGTTCCGGTCATCGACGAAGGAATAGATAGAACGACCCTGGATTTCCGTCTCGCTCACCGCCAGCATCGTGCACAGGGCGCGATTGGCGCGTAGCGTGCGGCGATCGGTGTCGATGACCCAGATGCCTTCCGCCGCGTTGTTGAAAATGTCGCGCAGGAACTGCTCGCTCTCGCGCAGGGAGTTCTCCGCCCGCTTGCGTTCGGTGATGTCGGTATAGCTGGCGCGCACCAGCCGGCGCTTGCCGTCGGACAGGTCGTCCACACGCACCTCGGCCAGCAGCTCCCGCCCGCGCAGGCCGTGCAGGCGGCGTTCGACCACCACCGATTCGCCGGCGAAGGCGCGCCGCTGCACCTCGCGGATGCGCTCCAGTACCGCGCCTTCCGCATCCGCAGGGTCGGAAATGTAGAAGCGCTCGATACCGCCGCCGAGCAGATCCTGCCGCGAGCATTCGAACAGGCTCTCGGCCCGCGGATTGGCGTCGACGATGCGCTGCGCATCGGCATCCACGACGACGATGGCGTCGGGCGCCCGCTCGATCAGGGTGCGAAAGCGCGCCTCGCTCTGGCCCAGGTCGGCGAGCCGGGACCTGATTTCATCGGTCATGCGGTTGAAGGCATGGCCGACGCGGGCGATCTCGTCGGCACCTTCGATGTTCACCTCGACATCGAAGCGACCCTGCCCCACCGCCAGGCTGGCGGCTTCGAGCCGCGCCAGGTGGCGCATCAGCCAGGCGCCGAGCAGCGCCAGCAGGAGCAGCGACAGGGCGATCTCGATCACGGCGATGGCG
>JADYZH010000038.1 GCA_020853215.1 Sulfuritalea sp.
CGAGGTCGATCAGCTGCGGCTTGCCGTCGCACCAGAGCAGGTTGCTGGCCTTGAGGTCGCCGTGGCTGATGCGCGCGGCGACGAGCTGGCGCAGCAGCGCGCCGATGGCGTCGAGCTCGGCGGCGGGTGGTGCCGTGCCCGGATCGGGGTAGCGCTCGGCGAGGCTGGCGCCGGCGCAGTACTCGCTGATCAGCCAGGCCTTGCCGCGCAGCGGGCCGGCGCGCTGTTCGACCAGGGCGAGGGGGCGCGGCGTGGCGATGCCGAGAAAATTCAGGCGATGCCCTTCCAGCCAGGAATGCCAGGCGCGGCTGGGTCGCCAGCTGCGCGACAGCGCATGACCCGGGCCCTTGATGTTGTAGCGCTTGATGACCAGTTGGCGTCCATTCACTTCCACCCGTGCCAGCGTGGCGGTCCTGCCGCGTTTCAGGGGCAGGCCCTTTTCCAGCCAGGCATCTGGGTCGTGGATCAGCGGGGCGAGCAGGCCGGTTTCGGCGCGCACCATGGAGAAGAAGCGATCGACGCGATGCGCGGACTTGAACAGGCTGCAATCGCGCAGGGATTTGTCCAGGTAGTCGACCAGGCGAGCCTTGCGGGTGCGCGTAGTCGCTGCAGCGAGTTGCGCTTCATCGATGACTGCGTTGGGGTTGCCATCGCGGTAGGCGTCCAGCAGGGCGGGGCGCAGCGCGGCTTCGGCCGGCGGCTGCAACTGGGCGAACAGCAGGGCGAGGTTGGCGGCGCAGTCGGCCGGTGATGTCGATTCGCGGATGGCATCGCCGTCGATGACGTACAGCCAGCCGTTCTTGAGCAGGAAATTGCCGAGGTGGGCATCCTCCTGCACCAGGCCGAGGGCGTGCATGCGGCCGACCTGGGCGAACACCCGCGCCAGTTCGTCGAGCGTTGCGCTGTCGGGATTGCGCGCGCTGTCGAGATAATCGTAGAGGACGTAATGGCCGCCCTCGGCCAGCGCGCCGGAGGCCAGCAAGGCGGGGGTCGGCAGACCGTGCCGGCGCAGCGTTTCCGCGCCGCGGCCTTCCCGCTGCCAGTGGCGTTCGCTGCCGCGCGCGGCGATGAACAACTTGGCGAGCACCTTGCGGCCCCGCCATTCGCCGCTGCCGGTCAGGCGCTTGCCGGGCAGGATGCGCTGCCAGGTGGCGATGGTTGCCAGGCTGCCGTCCTCCAGTGCGATGCGGGTTCCGGGCAGCGGATTGCGGCCGGCGGCGCGCAAGCTGGCGGCGCTGGCGAGGGCTTCGTCGCGCCCGGAGAAAAAGCCGACGATGCCGCGGATGCGGCGCTTGTCATCGGCATCGAGCGCCTTCTTCCTCGCGTAGTCGAGGTAGAAGCGCAGGCGCCGGCTGCGTGAAAGATGGCGCCGGGCGAGCTTGTCGAGGCAGGCGAGGTCCTTGACGATGCGGTATTCGAGGAAGGGCGGCCACCAGAAGCCGCCGCTCGGGCAGTCGATCAGATGCAGGGTGTCAGCCTGGTCCACCAGCAGGTTGCGCCACTTGAAGTCGCCATGCACGAAGCGGCGCTCGTGCATGCGGCGCGCAATGTCGGCCAACTGGCGGGAAACGCCGTCGAGCCAGCGCCGACTTTTCAGGCGCGGATCGCCGTGGCGGGCGAGCCAGCCGAGGTCGGTGGTGTCGGGTATCTCGACGGTGATGAGCGCGCCGCGCTGGAAGCGGCCGCCCCGGCTTTGCAGGCCGTAGCCGACCAGGTGCGCGGTGGGGATGCCCCAGTCGGCAAAATGCCCGAGGTTTTCCCACTCCAGCTGCACGCGCGGTGTGGCGAACCAGCGGCGCAGGGGTTTCTTGCCAAGGCCGGCATAGCGTTTGACGTAGTAGCCGCGACCGTTGATCTCGACGCGCAGCGTGCGCGTCATCGAGTCCATGGCGACGATTTCGCCGTCGAGGGCGAAGACGCTGTCGAGGTCGGCAAAGCGTTCCGCCGCGACCGGGTCGAGATCGGGCAGCAGCCGCCAGCCGGTGGCCTGGTTCATGCCCCGGCTCCCGGCGCATACTTGCGCTGGTAGCGCGCCATGAGGCGAGATGATTCACTTTCCAGGTGGCGCAGCAGCTCGCTTTCGTCGTGCAGGATGCCGCGCAGCGGGGCGGCGAAATAGGTTTTCAGGAAGCGCAGGCAGTCGCGTCGCGTCAGGCCGATGTCGAGGGCGGAAAAGTACAGCGCCGCCAGATCCTTGTCGCGCCAGCGGCGCGGCGTTTTCTCGCGTACTTGCGCGCGATGCAGGTCGATCAGCGACAGGCGCGGCGCATTTGCATCGACGGGCAGATGCAGCAGGAAATGGCAGATGTAGAAATCGCGATGGTTGATGCCGCCGCCGTGCATGCGCCGCGCCATTTCCGCCACGCGCCGGATCAGCGCCCGCTTGAAAGTCGGCGCTGGCGGCACGGCGCGCCAGTCGCGGCAGTAGTCCTCGAGGCTGACGGTGGGTGCGAGTTCCTCGGTGACGATGAAGGACTGCCGCCGCGCCGGGTTGCCGCCACGTTCGCCGAAGGCCACGGCGCGCATGGTATCGATGCCGAGGGCCGTGAGCCGCTCCAGCGCGCGCCATTCATTGCCCGCGCCGAGTACCGGCAGGCGGCCGGACAGCAGGTTCTTGAGAATTTCCCGCCAGCCGATGCCGCGATGGATCTTGGCGTAATAGCCGCGACCGGCGATTTCGGTGCGCAGGGTGCGACGCCCTTCGAGCGCGCGCAGCACCTCACCTTGCAGGGCATCGGCGGCGGCGAATGGATCCTGCCCGGCCCAGAGCGTACGGAATGGCTCCTCAAGGCAGGTGATCATGGCTACTTGTGCTTGCCGAGCGACTGGAATAGCTGCTGCGCTGTGGTCTTGTGGCCGGCGGGTGTCATGTGATCGTCGAGGCGATAGTATTCTCCGGCGTCGACAATGACCTTGATGAACTCGACATTCGGCAGCCGTTTGTCCTTGCCGACGGGAAAGGACTGAAACCGTTGTCCAGGACCATTGTTGTAGAAAATCAGGATCCGCTTGTCCCTGAGGCCGGGATGTTTTTCAAGAACGGTCATAAGGGCCTGGTAGTGGGATGAAAAGTCATCGGCTGCCTGGCCAGCCATGGTCGGTCGGGCTGGTTGGGCCATCGCGGCCTTGATCCGTTTGAAGGGAAACGAAAACGCAAAGCCATAGGTCTTCCGGATCATGCGCAGCACGCCCATGAAGCTTTGCTTTCCGGTGAGGATTTTCTTGAATTTCTTCCGGTTTTCCTCGATCCCGGAAATCTCGCCATGCTTGTTTTCGTCGAGGTCGTTGCCACAGTACTGGATGATCACCGTATCGACCTTGTCCAGCAGTCCCGATTTTTCCAGCCGCAGAACTTCGCGCACGGTGCCGTAACTCGATACCGCGAGGTTATACACGGGGCGACGGGTCAGCTTTTGCAGCTCTGCGGCAAAGGTTTCTTCGTCCTGCACGCCCCAGCCCATGGCATGGGAATCGCCGATCACGGCGATGCCCGTACCTGCCGGTTTTTTCCCGGTGAAACGACCCTCGGCGGAAAAGTTCAAGGTGGTCTTGAACTCGACGTTGTTGAATTCGCAGGGGCCGATCTTCGGTTTGTAGATGAGTTCGTCATCAAAATCGACGCAACTGACCTGGCTTTGCCAAACGCTGCGGGTGGCCCGCATGTAAAGGCTCTTCTGGACCGACGAAATCCAGGGCAAGTCTGGCGTAATGCCTTTTTGCAGCAACACCAGGCTGGTGGCCAACACCATGGCCGCGAGCATTGCATAGAGGGTTAGCGCGATCAACGCCACGCCCAGTACCTGCACCAGCCGTTTGCGACTAGTCGAGTTCAAAAGCGGTTTCATAATTCAGTTTGAGTGCCGGATCCTGGTCTTCTTTTCTCAGGAAGCAATTGCCCACGGCGAGTGCTTCAATCTCGGTGCCCATGAAGCAGCGGAATGCATCTTCGGGGGTACAGACGATGGGCTCGCCGCGAACGTTGAAGCTGGTGTTCACGATTACCGGGCAACCGGTCTGCTGCTTGAAGGCGGCGATCAGGGCGTGATAGCGCGGATTGGTTGCGGCATGCACCGTCTGGATGCGTGCCGAATAGTCCACGTGGGTCACGGCCGGGATGTCCGAACGCGGCACATTGAGCTTCTCGATACCGAAGAGCTTTTGTTCGGCTTCGGTCATCGGGCGCCGGCGCTTTTCCACCACGTCGGCGACCAGCAGCATGTAGGGGCTGTCGCCATCCAGTTCGAACCAGTCGGCAACGTCCTCGCGCAGGACGGCAGGGGCAAAGGGACGGAAGGACTCACGGTACTTCACCTTGAGGTTGAGTACCGATTGCATGGCGGGCGAGCGGGCATCGCCGAGGATGGAACGCCCGCCGAGCGCTCGTGGCCCGAATTCCATGCGCCCCTGGAACCAGCCCAGGGCCTTTCCCTGCGCCAGTGTCGTCGCCCCGGCTTGGTAGAGGTCCGCGTCGCCGAGAACCTGAAATTTTGCGCCGGCCGCAGACAGGCGCCGTTCGATGTCCGCCTGGGCGAATTCGGGGCCGAGGTAGGAGCCGCGCATCCGGTCGCTGTCATCCGTGGAGCGGGAGTGGCCGAGGTGGATGTGATGCACGGCGAGGGCCGCCCCCAGCGCGCCGCCGGCGTCTCCGGCTGCCGGCTGGATCCAGATGTTGTCGAACTGGCCGTCGCGCAACAGCTTGCCGTTGGCGACGCAGTTCAGCGCCACGCCGCCGGCCAGGCACAGCTGGCGCATGCCGGTTTCGGCGCGGATAGCACGGGCCAGTTGCAGCACGATTCTTTCCGTTGCCGCCTGGATCGAGGCGGCCAGGTCCATGTGATGTTGCGTCAGCACCTCGTTGGCCGCCCGCGGCGGGCCGCCGAAAAGTTCGTGGAACTTCGGGCCGGTCATGGTCAGGCCCGTGCAGTAATTGAAGTAGGACTGATCGAGCCGGAAGGAGCCGTCCGCCTTCAGGTCGACCAGGTGATCGAAAATCTTCCTCACATACTTGGGTTCGCCGTAGGGCGCCAGCCCCATCAACTTGTATTCGCCCGAATTCACCTTGAAGCCGGTGTAGTAGGTAAACGCCGAATACAGCAGGCCGAGCGAATGCGGGAAGTGGATTTCCTTGAGGACTTCCAGCCTGTTGCCGCGCCCGATGGCCAGCGAGGTAGTGGCCCATTCGCCGACGCCGTCCATGGTCAGCACGGCAGCCTCCTCGAAGGGCGAAGGGAAGAAGGCGCTGGCGGAATGGCTCAGGTGGTGCTCGGAAAAGCGCAGCCGGCTGTTCCAGTCCTGGTCCGGCGCATGGCGCCGCAATTCCTTGACCAGCAGATCCTTGAGGAAGAGCTTTTCGCGCAGCCAGACCGGAATCGCCATGCGGAAGGACTCGAAGCCCCGCGGCGCGAAGCTTACATAGGTTTCCAGCAGGCGCTCGAACTTGAGGAAGGGCTTGTCGTAGAAAGCTACATGATCGACATCCTGCAAGCCGATGCCGGCTTCGTCCAGGCAATATTTCAGCGCATTGTCAGGGAAACCGGGATCGTGCTTCTTGCGCGTGAAGCGTTCCTCCTGCGCGGCGGCGACGATCTCGCCGTCACGCAGCAGGGCGGCAGCGCTGTCGTGATAGAAGGCGGAAATGCCGAGAATGAGCATGCAGCGCGGTTAGAACAGGGTGTAGATGAAGGGCGCCACCGCGCTTCCCTGCGCCAGGACAATCAGCGCACCGAGCAAGACCATCATGACGAGGATAGGCAGCAGCCAGTATTTCTTGCGGGCGCGCATGAACGCCCAGAGTTCCTTGATGAAGGACATGAAGGTTTCCTAGAACTGATTGTTGAGCGAGTCGGCGGCCGGTCCCGGCGGATCGCGCTTGATCCAGTAGCTGTCGGCGGCGGGGTCGAAACGCAGGCGCAAGGGGTCTTTTTTGAAAAAGCGCAGCAGCAGGCCGGTGGGCGTGACGACGAGAAAAAAAAGGATGCCGAGCGCGATCGGACTGACGATGTTGTGCAGCAGCAGCCCGAATTTTGTCCACAGCCGGTTGGCCGGGGCAAGGACTTGCGGGCGAAGCGCCGCCAGCAGAAGGAACATGCCCGACATGGCGACCGCCCAGAGTCTGATGCCCGATGCATGGAGCAGCGGGTAGAGGCCGATGATCAGGAAGACTGCGGCAAAGACGAATCCAAATGAGCGGTCGGACGAACTTTGGATTGGCGAGGCATGGCGCGGGCTGTGTTCGTGCATGGGGCTGTTTTGGGTGAATTGGACTGTTTATTCAACAGATTGGCCCGCAATGATATCAGCAGCCCGCGCCGGCATGCTGTAGAGGTCGGCATGCGCGGCAAAGGCCAGCCCGCCGGCGGCCCATTGCCGGCGCGCCACGCCGTCGGCGAGCATTGTCGCCAGCGTGACATCGAGCGTCGCCTGGGCGAAGGGCAGCGCAATGACGCGACCGGCGCCGGCGTCCTCGATGTAATGGGCATAGCCGCAGGCCGCCGTGGTCAATACCGGCAGGCCGGCGACCAGGGCTTCGAGCAGCACCGTGCCGGTGTTCTCGTTGTAGGCCGGATGGATCAGCAGGTCGGCGCCGAGCAGGAAGCGCGGAATGTCGTCGCGCCCCTTGAGGATCCCGACACGATCGGCGAGCCCGAGCTGGCGCACCTGGGCGAGGAAGGGGCGCGGCTCGTCCTGGCCGATTGCGATCAGCCGGGTGCGCGCCCGCAGTTCCGCCGGCAGGGCGGCCAGCGCCTTCAGGCTGCGGTCGAGGCCCTTGGTCTTGAAGCCGGAGCCGATCTGCACCAGCAGTAAATCATCGTCGCCGAGCGCGAATTCGCGGCGGAACTCGCGGCGGATATCGGCGGCATCCGGCGGCGCGCGCCGGTCGGCGGCGATGCCCGGCGGCAGCAGGTGGAAGCGCGCGGCCGGGGTGCCGTAGTGCTTTTCGAACAGCGGCTGTTGCAGGGCCGAGATCATCAGGATTTCGGTTCGACCGCGCGGCTCGAACACCGCGCGCTCGAAGGCGGCGAAATGCCGGTAGCGGCCGGACAGGCGATAGATTTTTCCCCTCAGGTTCTGTGCCTTGTCTTCAAAGCAGGGGTCGGCGCAGTAATACACATCCAGCCCCGGCATCTTGTTGAAGCCGACGACGCGGTCGGCGGGTCGCCGCGCCAGGTCCTGGCGCACCCAGGCGGAAAATTTTGCGTAGCGGCGCGGATTGGTCAGCGCCTTTACCGGCACCTGGACGACGTCGAAGCCCTGCGGGATGTCGCCCTGCCAGGACAGCACATAGACGCGGATGGCATGGCCGCGCGCCTGGCAGGCCAGCGCGATGCGCAGGAAGTCGCGCTGCAGGCCGCCGTAGGGGAAGTACTTGAAGAGGGTGAAGGCCAGTTGCATCGGGCAGCGGTTGCCCCGCTAGTCCTGCTTCGCGACGATGCGGCGGCGCGGCGGATTGACGCGGTTCTTGCGCTGCGAGCGCCGCTCGATGAGGCGCCAGAGCCACTTGGCGAAGGGTGTCAGGCGGCCGATCTGGAGGTAGGACTTGAAGAACCACAGGCGGTCGCTGGTGCTCCAGCACAGCGAGTGGTGGTTCAGCGTGTAGAGGTCGCGGATCGCGCAGACCGTGCGCGACGGCCGCCAGCGCGATTTTTCCAGGTCGATGACGCGCGCGTCGACGCTGCCGTCATCATTGATGCGGGTGAATACATGCTTGGGGAAGTAGCAGTTGTGCTGGATGCCGTGGTCGTGCATCGTGCGCAGCAGGGTGGCGACGGCCTTGAGGTGGAGCAGGCGCTCCTTGCGCGGCGGCGCGCCGTGCTCGAGCCAGTCCTGCACCCGGTCTTCCATCGCGACGAAGCCGGTCAGTTCCTCCGTGACGAGGATGGCGCGGTAATCCTTGCCCGCCTTGTGCATGCCGAAGTACACCGGTTCCAGGGTCGCCACGCCACACTCGCGGTAATGCATGATGTGCTTGAACTCGCGCAGGAAGGTGGGTGCGCCGTGCACCGGGTGCGACCAGATGCGCGCCTTGTGGTTCTCCTGCCGCTTGAGGAAGACCGCGACCTTGCCGCCTTCGGGGCGGTCGAGCTCGCAGCGCGACACGCCGCTCCAGCCGCCGCGGCGGTGGTTGGGCGCCTCGAACCAGTCGGCCTTGAGGTCCCAGAGCGCGTCGAAATCCGTGAGGCCGTTGCGGTCGAGGATAGTGCGCCAGCGTTCGTTGACGAAATCCTTCATCTTTGCCCGCTTACTTGTTGACTTGCAGCACGTAGGCGCGCCACTTTTCCCAATACTTGACGAAGTCGACGTGGCCGACGATTTTCAGGCCGGCGGTGGCGATGTCGGCCTCGATCTCGCGTTGCGAGAAGACGAAGCGGTCGCGCGGGAAATCCTTGCCGCGGGCTTTCTCCTTGCGCTCCTCATTGATCCGGTGGCGCCAGGCCTTGAAGTTGCCGTCCACCCAGAGGGAGATGATTACGGTATCTGAACTGATGCGGCGGAATTCCTTGAGCATCGTCACGCGGTCGGTGCTCTTCTCGATGTGGTGCATCAGGCGGATGCTGAACACGCACTCGACGAAGTTGTCCGTCAGGCCGGTGGCGAAGGCCGAACACTGGAAGGATTCCTCGATGCGCGCGACGACGTCCTTCGGGCGCATCTGCAGGCCGGTATCGATCATCGACTGGCTGTTGTCGGCGACGTAGATCTTGCGCTCCTGCTGTTCGGCGAGCATGGGCCAGAAGCGTCCGGTACCGCAGGGCAGGTCGAGCACCGACTTGGGATTGCCGGCAAGTTGCAGCGCCTTGCGCGCCATGCCGACTTCGCGCCAGGTGGACAGGCGGCGCCAGAAGCCGCTGCCGTGCTTCTCGAAATACATGCGGGCGTGTTCGGGATCGTATTTTTCGGCGAACTCGTACTTCGGCGGCGATGTGGTGTCGGGGTTTGTCATGGATTTCGTAGGGAAATGTGGAAAAGTCGGCGCTGGCGGGACGGCAGGACGTCTGATCGAGCTGACATTATAGGGAACAGTCCCGCCACCTGCCGCCACGGCGGGCCCGCGAATCAAAGCGAAGTGCTGTGGCCCAAGGGCAGGCCGCTGAGGCTGGCGACGAAGCCGCCGCCGGCGGCATTGCCGGTTTCGAGCCGTGCGCCGTGGAGTTCGGCGACGCGGCTGACGATGGCGAGACCGAGGCCGTTGCCTTCCGTCGTGGTTTCGCGTCCGCGATAAAAGCGCTCGCCCAGCCTGGCTAATGTAGCAGGCGGAACACCGGGACCGTTGTCGCGCACGGATAGCGTGTAACCGTCTGACCCGGCGCTGACTTCAAGCCAGATAGCATGTTCGGGCTGCGTGTAGCGAATCGCGTTGTCGAGCAGGTTGCGGATGGCGATGCCGATCAGGTCGGCGTCGCCGTGGCTGATCAGGTCGCCCTTGGGATAGGCCTCGATGATTTTCTGCACCACCGGCGGACTGGCGTTGCGTGCCTGGCCGGCAGCTTCGGTGAGGATGGCCCGCAGGTCGATCGGGGCTGCGCTTTCGACGCTCTTCAGCGGGTCAAGCCGGGCCAGGCGCAGCAGCTGCTCGACCAGGTGGGTGGCGCGGTCGACGCCGCTCTCGATCTGGCCGAGGGCGTGGTCGCGCAGGGTGGCGTCGCGGCTGCGCCGCGCCACCTGGGTCTGCACCTTGAGTGCCGCCAGCGGCGTGCGCAGTTCATGGGCCGCGTCGGCGGTGAAGCGGCGTTCGTTTTCAAGCGCACGGTCCAATCGGGCCAGCAGGCGATTGAGTGCCTTGACCAACGGCCTGACTTCCGTCGGCACCAGGCCTTTTTCCAGAGGCGCGAGGTTTTCCGGGCTGCGCACCGAGACATCGGCCGCCAGCGTATCGAGCGGGCGCAGGCCGCTGCGGATGGACAGGTAGATCAGCAAGACCAGGATGGGCGAGATCAGGGCGAGTGGAAGGATGGTCCGTTCCGCGACCTCGAATGCGGCAATGTCGCGCAGCGCGATCGACTGCGAGACCTGGACCCGGTAGCGGCCATCGGGCGAGACGACATTCAGCATGCGCCAGGATCCGGTCGGCCGGATGATGTCGCTGTAACCGGGAACGCCGAGTACCGGCAGGTCGGGAGCGTTGGCCGAACGGGCGATGATGCTGCCGTCGCCGCGGCCGATCTGGAATTCGAGCGGAGGCTCGTAGACGTTGTCCTTGGCGCCACGCACCGTCGCCAGGCGCGCGGCCAGCGGGCCCAACTGGGCCTCGTTGTCTTCGACGATCGCCATCAGCAAGCGGCCGGTTTGCGCCAGGTTGCCGTCCATCAGTTCTTCGGCTTCGTGTCCGGATTGATGGTAGCTGAACCAGCCGGTGAAAATCCACAGCAAGAGCACCGCGATGCCGACCGCTGTCAGCAGGCGCCAGCGCAGGGAACCGGGGCCGCCGGCGGACGACCTGTGCTTCATTTCCCGTCGCTCCGCAGCCGATAGCCGAGGCCGCGCACGGTCTGGATGAAGTCGGAACCCAGTTTCTTGCGCAAATGGTGGATATAGACTTCCAGCGCGTTGCTCTCGACCTCTTCGCCCCAGGCGTAGAGGCTCTCCTCGAGCTGGGTGCGGCTGCGCAGGTGGTCGGGGTGGCTCATGAAGTCGAGTAGCAGGGCATACTCCCGCCCTGACAGCGGCACGGGTTTGCCGTCGAAGCTGGCTTGTTTGCTGGCGGGGTTGAGGCTTACACCGCGGTGGACCAGCAAGGGTTGCACGACATCGCCGGCGCGGCGCACCACGGCGCGGATGTGGGCTTCGAGTTCGCCCAGGTCGAAGGGTTTGGTCAGGTAATGGTCGGCGCCGCTGTCGAGGCCGATGATCTTGTCGTTCTTCGTGTCGCGGGCGGTGAGCACGATCACCGGGGTCCGGTTGTTGCGCTGGCGCAGTTCGCGCAGGACGGCAATGCCGTCCTTCTTCGGCAGACCGAGGTCGAGGATGCAGGCGTCGTAGCTGTGGTCGCCCAGGGCGCGCAGCGCCATTTCGCCGTCCCTGACCCAGTCGACGGCATAGCTGGCCAGCATCAGACCGGCGCGTATGCCGTCGCCGAGGAGCTTGTCGTCTTCAACCAGCAGGATTCTCAATTATTTGGATGCCACGGCAATTTGCTTCAACAAGGCCTGGATCTCCTGGCGCCGCCCCTGGTCCGCCAGTTCGCGTCCCGGACGGGGCGCTGCCTTGAGTGCCTTCTCCAGATAGCCGCGGCCTTCGGCGACGCGCTCCTGGTCGATCAGGTACTCGCCGTAAAAGAAGTTCGGGTCGATGCCGTCCGGGTTGGCGTTCAGCGATTTGAGGAAAAGCTCCTCGGCTTTCTTCTTGTCGCCGAAGCCCAGCGGCCAGCCGGGAACCTTGGCGTAAAGCGCGGCGAGGCTGGTATAAGCGGAGCCGCTGAGGGCTTTTTCGTCGAGCTTCAAACTTTCTTCAAGCACTTTTTTGGCATCCTTGGCGAGAGACAGGCCGCCCAGCCCGCCGCGTGCGCCGGCTTCGCTGGAGACCACGATGCCCTCCCAGATCAAAGCGGGGGGGAAGTTCGGGTTGGCGGCGCTGATCTGGCGGACCTTTTCCGACAACTCATTATAGAGGTCGGCCTGTTGCTTCGCAGGAGACCGGTACTTGATTTCCGCCCAGCGATCCTGGATCGGGCGGATCAGATCATCGCTGGGCGCGGCCATGGCGGCCGCACTGAAGAGCAGAAAAATGAAGAGCAGGAGGGGTTTCAGGTTCGACATGGGGTTTCCTTTCCAAAGATCATTGTTTGACGGCATGGTGCTTGATGGTGGCGAGCTTTCCGCTCAGGCCGCGATCGATCAGCGACGGCGCTGCGCCGTTGATCCAGGCGAACAGGCGCTCCGGAAAGCCGAGGTGGCTTTCGGCGGCGTTGTCCTGAAGTTTCTCGACGATCTGCGCCGCCACGCTGGCCGGCGAGTCGCTGGTGTTCTTGAGTGCCGCGTTCAGGCGGTTGACCGCGGCCGAGTTGAGCGAGGTATCGATCGCGCGCGGCGCGATGTGGATCACCCGCACCGGCGAGTCGGCCAGCTCGCGCCGCAAGGCCTGCGAAAAACCCCGGAGGCCGGCCTTGGCCGAGGAATAGGCGGCAAAACCGGCGAAGGGAATGCTGCCAAAGGTGGAGCCGATGTTGACTACGGCCGCTTCGGGCCGGGCCTTGAGCCAGGGCAGCAGCGCGTGGGTGAGCTGGATCGGCACCACGAGGTTGGTCGCCAGGATCTGTTCGACCTCGGTCCAGTCCTGGCTTTCCAGCAGGCCGAAGCCACCGATACCGGCGTTGTTGATCAGCATGTTGGCATTGAAGCGGCGCGCCGCCGCTGCCGCAGCGGCAATCCCTTCCGCGGTGGCAAGGTCGGCTTGCAGGCGGACGCATTCGGCGCCGGCGGCGAGGGGGATCGCGGCCAGCTTGTCCGCATTGCGGCCGGTCAGCAGCAGCGCCGCGCCTGCGGCCGAGAGTTGTCCGGCCAGGGCTGCGCCGAGGCCGCCGGTGGCGCCGGTGAGCAGGATGCGGGCCTGGTTCAGTTGCATGACGTGGCTCCCGCTGGCATTGCCGTTGGCAGCGCGCGAAACACGTCACCGTAGAGTTTGAAGAAGATCCGCGCGCAATGAATGACCTCGGCCTGGTCGTCGGGCGTCATTTTTTCCAGCAGGCGGGCGAGGTGCTGGGTGTGTTCCTGGTCCAGCGTGCCGTGCGAGCGCAGGTAGGAGAAGGCCCGGTCGGGCAGTCCCAGCGCCTGCTGGATCTTGTCGGCGGCGGTCAGGGCCAGCGCGACGCTGGTGCCTTCGAGAACGAAGACCATGCCGAAAAATCCGGCCGGATTGCGCCGGTTGATCAGGTCGTAGGCGTAGGCCACCATGACTTCGGCCGGCAGATCGGGCTGGCTGGCCCGCACCGCGCCGGCGTTGCCGCCTGCCGCATCGATATCGCTGAGGATCCATTCTTCATGGCCGATTTCCTCGTCGATGTATTCGGCCACCGCCCCGCGCATCCAGGCCAGGCGCTCGGGCAGGCGGCCGCCGAGGTTCATCAGCAGGGGCGTGGTATGGCGCACGTGGTGGTAGGCCTGCGCCAGGAAGGCCAGGTAGCTGTCGCGCGTGACGCGGCCCTGCAGGCAATCGGCGATGATCGGCGCGGCCAGCAGTTGGGCCCGCGATTCTTCGGTGGCGATTTTCAGTTGCTCATAAAACGGCATTGCGGCATTCCTCTTTGGCGTGAAGTGCGGTGATGGCGGTGGCATAGCGTTCGGCGACACGATCGCGGACCGGTCGTCCGTTGCCGGTGGCCAGGCCGTTGGCGGCGGTGAAGGCTTCGCCGGGAATCCAGTGGGCGATGCGGGCGTAGTCGGGCAGGGTTTCGTTGGCGCCCTTGACCGCCAGATCGATCGCGCTCGGGGAGGCGCCGGGCATCGGCACCAGGATGGCGCTCAGTGAAGGCTGTCCGTCGCCGACGACGACCGCCTGGAGGATGCGCGGATCGGCCAGCAGCGCCGCTTCCGGCCATTCCGGTGAGATGTTGCGGCCCCAGGAGGTGATCAGCAGGTTCTTGCGCCGTCCGGCGAGGTGCAGGTGCCCCTGCGCATCGAGTTCGCCGAGGTCGCCGGTGGCGAATTCCCCGCTGTCGCCCGCGGCCGAACCAAGATAGCCGAGGAAGGCACGGGTGCCGACGATGACTTCCCCCGAGCGGATCGCAATCCGTGCATGCCGCAGCGGACGTCCGACGCCGTCGGCATCGTCGCCCGGCCGGTTGAGGGTCACCACCGAGCCGCCTTCGGTCAGGCCGTAGCCCTGATGGGCCGGGATGCCCAACTGGCGCGCGTCTTCCATCAGGTCGGATGCCACGCGGGCGCCACCGACCGCGACGAAGCTCAATGCAGCGGACGGTCGGCTGCCGGAGATGTTCAGGAACGCCGTCCAGGCCTTCAGCAACTCGGGGACCAGGATAATGCTGCTGGCATCGGCTTGGCGGACTGCCGCATCGAGCGCGCCCGGATCGAAACCGACCATGCCGCGCCAGCCCAGCGCATGCAGCGGCGGCAGGTGCACCGCCATGCCGCGCAGCAGCGGGGCATAAATGCCGGCGACGTTTTCCAGCAGCAGCGCCAGGGGCAGCACGGCCAGATGATGGCGCAAGGGAAGATCGGACAGCCGCTCGCGCACTGCGAGTGCGGTGTCGATCAGGCCGGCACCGTCGAGGCAGACTCCCTTGGGCGCACCGGTGCTGCCCGACGTGAAGGAAATCTTGGCGGTTCCCGCCGGCAGCGCGACCGGCTCGACGACGCGCTGCATCCAGGTCAGCCCCTGCCAGTGGCCGATGATGGCAAAGCCGATGTCGAGCGCGCCGATCCGTTCCGGCTGGTCGGTCAGGACCACATCGGCGGCGGTTTGCTCGAGCGCATGGCGCAGTTGCCCGGGGCTGAAGAATCCGGGAAGCGGAAGATGCACGACGCCGGCCTCGTAGGCGGCGAGATCGGCCAGCACCCAGGCCGGGGAGTTGTCGGCAAGGACGCCGAGCACGCGACACGTGGCGAGGCGCTCTTTCAGGCTGAGTAGTTCATCGCAAATCTCGGCGGCCCGCCATTGGCGCGCACCGGAGATCAATAGCGCCTGGTTCGGCTCGGCTGTCGCGAGTTCGGTCAGCCAGGAAAAACGGGTCATGGTGTTTTCCACGTCAGAATCCGATCGCGCTGCGCACATCCCGCAGCCGAATCGCCGCCAGCGAGGCGCCGACTTTGGCCAGTTCGACCGGGCCGTAGCGATCGCGCATGTTGCAGGAGTCGCACAGTTCGGCGATCGCCGGCATGCCGTGGCGGCGGGCGAGGACATCATGGATGCCGTGGGTGGCCACATGCCCGATGGCGTGCTTGTGGCCGATGTCGTTGTAGCAATACAGGTACTCGCCGGTGGACGCTACAAAGACATCGATGTTGCGCGGGATGCACTTGAAGCTGTTGCTGCGCCATTGCCGCAGGACTTCGATCGCGCTTGGAATGAAGGGGATTTCCTGCGACTGGAGGCCATGCTCCTTGATCAGCGCGCGCAGCTTGCGGGTCGCCAGCTGGTGCTCGGTCAGGCTGCCGCCGCGGTTGTACAGCGTCGGCGACATGGTCAGCAACTCGACACCTTCCGCACGCAGCCAGCCGATGGTGTCGGGCAGGCCGGGCAGGCATTCCGGCATCGGGGTCAGGCTGATGCCGAGAGCCGTATGCTTGAGCAGTTTCCTTGCCGCCTTGATGTTGGCCATCACCCGCGTCTGGTCCAGGTTGGCGTGGACCTTGCCGTAGACATCCGGGTCGATGCTGGAGAAGGAAATCAGCAGCAGGCCGAGCGCGCCGTCGAGATGGCGGATTTTTTCCTCATCGAGCAGGTGGCCGTTGCTCACCATGTCGAAGCGCGCCGGGTGGCGGCGCAGGCCATCGACCATGTCGAAGAAGCGCGGGTGGGTGGTCGGCTCGCCGTAGCCGGCGATGACGACGCGCACCACCTCATCCGGCGCGATTCGGGCCAGCGTCTGTTGCCAGGTTTCGCTGTCCATGATGTGCGGATGCTCGATCCTGTCGCGCGGGCACATCGCGCAGAGGGCGTTGCACTTGCTGGTCCATTCGACGTTGACGGTGGTCCGGTAGTTGATGCTCATGGAATTCCATTCAATTGGCGGGAGCGGCCTGGGGAACCGGTTGCGGAACGAGTCGGGGAACGTGTTGTGCGCAATTCGGCACCACCTGCTCGACGTCGACGCGCACCACGCGCGGGCTGCCGGGGAACAGGTCAAGCAGCGGGCCGGCGTCGAGCACCGCGGCGCGGCCGTTGACCCGCAGCCGCGAACCGTCGCTGAAATCGATGAACAGGCAGCCGACATGCGGGTTCATGAAGATGTTGCCGAGGCTCATGAAGGCGCCGTTGCCGTCGAAGTCGGGAAAGGCGAAGGTTTTTTCGTCGAGGATTCGGATCAGCCGGGGGCCGCCGCCCTTGAAGGAGCAATCGCAGTGCCCGTCGGGCGAACTGGTGGCGAGGAAGAAGAAGGGGGCGCCTTCGATCCGGGCATGCAGTTCGGGCGGAATGCGGTCCCACAGCAGGCGCCGGCGGCGGGCCTCATCCCACAGCGATTCGGTTTGCCAGCGTTGCTGCAGTGCCGTTTCTCCGGGATTGAACGCTGCCGAATTTCTGGTTTCAGGCAAGGAAAACTCAGCCATGGGGCTTGGCTTTGTCCAGCGCCAGGCGAATCCGGCCGGCGACCACCACCGGATGGGTCGCGTAGTAGCTGCCCCACAAGCGGGCATCGTCACCGAGCCGGTCGGGGTCGGCCGAGGCCAGCGCCAGCGGCGGCAGGCCGAGTCGGCGCAACATGCCGATCAGTTCGCTGGTGGCGGTGAACACCACCCATTCGAAGCCGAGCCGGTCGAGGTGGGCGGCCAGGGTGAGGATGACTTCGACGCCACCGCCGCGGACTTCGGCGGCGAGGTTGCCGACTTCGACGATGTGCTGGCGCTCGACCGGCTTGCCGGCCAGCCTGGATACTGCCGTTTCGATCGGCACATCGAGGTAGTTTTCAAGGAAAAGCTTCTCGGTTCCGGCGCAACGCCAGCCGGCCACCGCCGCGATGCGGTCATCTTTTTCCAGCAGCATCAGGTTCGGCGCAAAGCTGGTGAGCTCGGCGTCGTAGTGGCGCTGGAAAATGTCGGAGATGAAGGTTTCGGCACGAGCCCGGTGGGGGGAACCGACAACGGTGTGCCGGACTGTCATCCCGCGCTTGCGGGCCTGGAAATTACTCTGAA
>JADYZH010000039.1 GCA_020853215.1 Sulfuritalea sp.
GCCCGGAGACATATCCCACAAGGGGATACCGTCTCCGGCGCCGTGGCCCGGAGACATATAATATTCGAAGCCCAATCCGGGCGACCATTCCTTGACGGTGAGGACGACATGAGCAATCTCAAAAAGAAGTTCGAAGCGGCGGCGGCCGATTCCAAGAAGCTTCCCGAGCGGCCATCCAACGACGTGCTGTTGCAACTTTATGCGCTCTACAAGCAGGGCAGCGAGGGCGACGTGGAGGGCAAGCGGCCTGGCTTTACCAACATGGTCGGGCGCGCCAAATACGATGCCTGGGCCGCGGTCAAGGGCACTTCAACCGACGACGCCATGAAGCGTTACATCGACCTGGTCAATTCCCTGAAAGGCTGAAGCCGATTTTTTGTCGCTTGCTGTCGGCAGAAAGTCGGCGCTTGCGCTACGGCGAGGCAGTGATACGGCAGGCTAGCGGGCGGTACCGCGATAGCGAGGGGCCGCGTAGGGGTGGGTATTGCGGAAGGCCTCGAACAGCTTCCAGCGCACCACCGGAATCCGTGACACCAGCCGCAGGGGTACCGAGTAGATTTCGCAGCCGTCCAGGGCGATTGCGGGCATCAGGTGTTCGGGCCCGGCCTGTTGCTCTTGCGCATTCGGCGACATGGACTGGAACAGGATGTCCGAACCCCAGAATTCCCCTTTGCCGAGTACCGGGGCTCCTTCCTTGTCGCCCATGGAAAGCCGTCCCTTGCCGATCAGGTGCAGGTGTTCGGGGTCACCCTGGAAGGTTTCGCCAGCATGCAGTTCGGTAAACCTGCAATTCTTGGCCAGCGAAAAAAGTATGGGATTGGTCACCGCGTCGCTGAAGAGGAAGGTGCGTCGCAGGCGTTCCTCGACCTTGCGCACCGCGAGCAGATCGGTGCTCGAATAGAAGCGCTCGATGAAGTTCCGGTACAGATCAGAGGGCAGGCGCAAGGCCTTGACGAAGCCCACCGAGCGGTAGGTCTCATCGCTGGGCTGGTCATAGATTGCAGCAGACTCGGCAAGCAGGGAGCCGCTGAACAGGAAATGGGAATTGCTCGGATCCTGAGTCAGCATTTCCACCTTGCCGGCCAGCAGCAGGTAGATCTCGGGAGGCTTCTTCCCGGCCGGCGTGATGATGGTTTGCGGATTGAAGGTGACGATGCGGTTGTTGAGGAGCATGTGCAGGCGTTCCACAGGGACCGTGGGGAAGTAGCTCTTGAGGAACTCGCTGGCATCGCGCAGCAGGAAGTTCTGCTCGCCAGGAATCATGACATCGAGGGTACCGAAGGGCGCACCCGAACCGATGCGCCGCTCGGCGTCCGTCAGTTCCCGTGCGGTATGGGCCAGCAGCAGCCGTTCCGAGGTATCTGCGGCAAAGTCGATGGCGTTGCCATGGATCATGCCGCCGCCGATGTCGATCTTCTTCAGGTCGACGTGTTTCAGGTACTCCGCCTTAATCGCCGCCGTGCGCTCCGGACTCAAGCCCAGCGCCATGTCGTCGGCGCGAGTCATGGCGTCGAGCACGGCAAACGAGGCGATGTCGGCGAGGTGGGTGTAGGTGCGATAGCCGCCTTCCCAGAGCACGCGGAAATCGAATACAGTGGTTTCCACCGGGTGCGGCGACAAGACGGGGCGAACCTCCAGTCCCATGATGTCGTTCCACTCGCCCTCCTTGAGGTCGCAGATGTCGAAGTACTGGGAAAACTCAGATTCCGGTATCGACAGCAGAGCGCAGAATTTCCGCGTCACCGAGGCGCGCACCAGCGGCGTGGCGAAATACTGCAGCGGCTGGTCGCATTGCAGCAGGGTGGTCAGGCCGGCGAAGTGGTCGTCATGGCAGTGGGTGTGGAAGACACCCGCCACCTCCTTCTTGCCGATGCCGAGCGCGTCGAGGCTGTAGTGGATGTTCGGCCCGGCATCGATCAGGTAGACGCGACCCTGGTGGATCAGGACGCTGCCCATCGCCGGGCGGTTGTAGTCCCAGCCGTCACCGTCACCGGCGTGCACCACGGCGAAGTAATGGCGGTCGATGTCGACGTGGCTCAGCGGGTAGGGGCACGGATAGGTTTCGTGCAGGCGCAGGTTGAGGTCGATTTCGACGCAGTCTTCGCCGTGGCGGATCTCGAACACGTTGTTGGCCACGCGCTCGATGCTGACACCGGCGCCGATATCCAGCGCACCCTTGGTCAGGGGCAGGCAATCGACG
This sequence comes from Sulfuritalea sp., assembly GCA_020853215.1. Lineage (GTDB taxonomy): Bacteria > Pseudomonadota > Gammaproteobacteria > Burkholderiales > Rhodocyclaceae > Sulfuritalea. The sequence goes on from JADYZH010000039.1 coordinate 2,201, forward strand.
AAGGAATCCGGGCGGGAAATCTGGCCGAAGGCGAACTTCAGCTTGATGCGCATCAGTTCTTCGGCTTCCCGCTCGTCGACACCGGCCTTGACCATTTCCTCGGCCGAGATCAACCCGTAGTTGCCGCGGTGGATGTAGCGCAACTGCGCGGCCAGTTGTTCCGGGGTGCCGATCAGCGTCGGCTTCCTGCCGGTGTTGTTCGGATGGTTCGGGATCAGCATGCCCTGGCGGTAGAGCATCTGCAGGATCGGGAATTCGGCCACATTGCACAGGTGTCCGTTCTGCACCATGGTGTCCGACAGGAGAATTGCGTTCGGACCGTTTTCGAAGGCGATGCCGTTCTGCTCGGTGGTCTGGATGATGCCGCGGCGCAACAGATGCTTGACGCTGTCGGCGGGCGATCCGCAAAGCAGGTAAAGCCCGGCCGCCGGGATTTCGACATAGGAAATTCCGTTGGCGACGACGAGTTTGCGTATCGACATCACTTGTACCCGGTCAGAACGTTGAAACCCTGATTCTAAAGCAGAATCCGAACAGGGGCGGCCCGGGCGGCCAGTGATCAGGGGCGCAGGCTTACTTGCCGGCCCAGACTTCTTCGACCCGTGCGTCCCTGCCACACCCCGTACGGTAGTAGTTGTAGCGGATCGGGTTTTTCTTGTAGTAGTCCTGATGGTAAGTCTCTGCCAGCCAGAAGGTGGTGGCCGGCGCCAGTTGGGTGTGGATGGTCTTGAACTTTCCGCTCTTGATCAGCGTATCACGGCTGGACTCGGCGGCCTTGCGCTCGGTCTCGTTGGCCCAGTAGATGCCGCTGCGATACTGGCTGCCGACGTCGCAGAACTGACGGTCCTTTACCGTCGGGTCGATATGCCGCCAGAAGTAGTCGACCAACTGCGGGTAACTGACTTTTTTCGGATCGTAGATCACCCTCACGGCTTCGGTGTGGCCGGTGCTGCCGGAACTGACCTGCTCGTAGCTTGGGTTGGGTGTTTTCCCGGCGGTATAGCCGGACTCCACCTCGATCACGCCGGGCAGCTTTTCGAAATCCTTCTCGATGCACCAGAAACAGCCGCCCGCGAAAATCGCGGTGGCGGCACCCGTCGGTACCGGTGCAGGAGCCGCGGGCGGTGCGGCGCGGGCAGTTGTCGCGATGACTGCGGTCATCGCGAGAACGGTCTTCAGGAGCGGACTCATGTCCGAAGTGCCGGCAAGGTTTCGGCCCTTGCCACGAACTTCAGCGCGACGCCGTTGTTGCAGTAGCGTTTGCCCGTGGGTTTCGGTCCGTCGTTGAAGACATGGCCCTGGTGCCCACCGCAGCGCGAGCAGTGATACTCGGTGCGCGGATAGATCAGTTTGAAGTCGGTGGACGTTCCGATCGCTCCCGGCAGCGGTTGCCAGAAGCTTGGCCAACCGGTGCCGCTTTCGTACTTGTGTGCGGCGTCGAACAGGGGCAGGTTGCAGGCCGCGCAAATGAAGGTACCGGGACGCTTTTCGGCATTCAGCACGCTGCTGCCGGCCGGCTCCGTGCCTTCCTCGAACAGTACCCGGTACGCATCCGGTGCCAGCAGCTTTTTCCATTCGTCCTTCGGTTTGGCGAGCGGAAACTGTGTCGCGCCAAGCGCGTTGCCGATACCGCCGAACGGCACTGCGGCGGTGGCGAACAGGCCGGAAAGGCCTGCAATCCAGTTGCGACGGTTCATCTTGACCTCCTGTTGTCGGCGGGAATCCTGTTGGTGACTGCCCGGTATGTCTGCATTCCTGTTGCTTGGTCGTCCGGCGAGGCGGTAACTTACAGAGTGGATTGTATTTGTCGAAGTTCCCGATGTTGGGTCAAAATATGCAACTTCCCTTCGCGACGTACGCCATGGACCTTGATCGCCAAAGTGAGCTGAATGCATTGCGCCCGGACTTGCTGCGCTTCGCGCACCTGCAGCTGCGCGAAGCTGGCGCGGCCGAGGACGCGGTGCAGGAGACGCTGCTGGCGGCTCTGACCGGCAGTCATCGCTTCGAAAGCCGCTCGTCCTGCAAGACCTGGCTGATTTCCATTTTGCGCAACAAGATCATCGACATCATCTGCGGCCACTGGCAGGATTCGGCGCGACCCGATCGCTGGGCAGACCCCGAAGCGTCTTTCGAGCAGCAGCAGTTCTGGAAGGTGTTCGAAGCCAGCCTCGACCGTCTGCCGGCGAAGACCACCCGTGTATGCATGATGCGCGAATTCCTCGGCTTCGAGACCGACGAGATATGGAAGGAGTCCGGCATCAGTTCGTCCAATTGCCGGGTGGTGCTGCACCGCGCGCGGCTTGGCCTGCGCACCTGTCTCGAGACGAGCTGGTTTGCCGGAACGGAAACCTGAAATGTTGAGCTGCCGACAGGCGACCGAACTGATGTCGCAGGAGCAGGATCGCCGGCTCGGACTTGCCGAGCGACTCGGCCTGCGCCTGCATGTGTTGATCTGTACAGGGTGCAACAACTACCGACGCCAGATGGCGGTGCTGCGCGCGGCCTGCCGTCGCTTCGGCAGCGGTGGTATCCCGTGAGGGCCGGACAGGCGCGGACCATCAGCGTCTGTCCGCAATGCGGCAAGGCGTTCCGCTGCGGCATGGAATGCGGCGATGCGGAATGCTGGTGTGCTGCGTTGCCGCCGCTCATGGCGGTTCCGGCGCCAGCCGGGACAGGTGCCACAGTGCCTGCCTGCCTGTGTCCGGATTGCCTTTCGGCGCGGCTGAGCCCATCCGCCGGCGAACCGGGAAGGGATCCGCTGTGAAACTCATGACCAAGATGCTGTTGGTCTCGGCCGGAATCCTGTTCGTGCTGGTGGCGGTACTAACCCTGCTGTCCGCCTTGAGTTTTCGCCAGTTCTCGATCTATACCGCCGAACGGCATGCAAGGTCGGTCGCCGAGGCAATCAAGGTGGGCCTGACCGAAAGCATGATCAACGGAACCATCGGCAAGCGCCAGCAGTTCCTCGCCCGGCTTGCGGGCGTGCCCGGGGTGAATCAGGTTCGGGTGACCCGCAGCCCGGCCGTGATCAGCCAGTTCGGCCCGGGCCTGCCTGGAGAAGCGACAACCAAGGAGGACGTCAAGTCGGTTCTGGCGACCGGCAGGGAAGTATTCGAGCTGGTCGACGCCGATGGCACGCTGGTGTTTCACGCCGTAATCCCCTATGTTGCCAGCGATCAGGGCTTGCCCAACTGCCTGCAATGCCATGCCGTGACCGCCGGGACGGTGCTGGGCGCCGTGACGGTGGACATTCCGTTCGCCGAAGTGCGGCGCCAGGGTGCCATCGCGGTGGTCATGATCAGCGCGGCGGTCCTGATTGCGGCGCTGATCGCGCTGGCGGTGGCGCGGCGCATGATGAACCCGCTGTCGCAAACGGCGCATACGGTGCGGGAGGTCACTTCGCGCGCGGTGGGAGGTGATTTTTCGGGTCGCGTACGCCGCCACAGTTCCGATGAAGTCGGCGAGATCGCGGTCAATATCAATCGCCTGATGGAGTTTCTTGAACGCGAGGTCAACACCATCCGTACCCGGGTCGGGCAGTTGATGGATCATCGGGCCAAAGAAGGAGGCAACCAGCTGGCGCACACCACCGAACTGGTGGAAAGCCTGGTCGAAGTCTCGCAGTTCAAGCAGGCCATCGAGGGGGACCAGACCAAGCGTGAAATCTACCAGCGACTTGCGGATACGTTACAGGGCAAGTATCACTTCAAGCGCTTTTCGATTTATGAGGTCGCTCCCAGCAAGAATCGCATGACGGCGATCTCGATCGATGGCGAGGCAGGTGCCACCTGCCGCCATTGTGACCCGGAGGTGATGATCGACGCCGGATCCTGTCGCGCCCGCCGCACCGGGCACGAGGTGAATGCCGTCGAGTTTCCGGGTCTATGCACCATGTTCCGTGCCGCCGCCGCGGGCGACACCCACATCTGTCTGCCGATCAACCAGTCGGGGACGACCAGTTGCGTTGTGCAGATCGTCGTTGGTGGCGTCGAAGCCCCGCTGGCGGCGGAGATGGTGCCTTTCATCGGCGTTTATCTGCGCGAGGCAGGGCCGGTGCTCGAAGCCAAGCGCCTGATGGAGCACCTGCGCGAGAATGCCTTGCGCGACCCGCTGACCGGCCTGTACAACCGGCGCTTCCTGGAGGATTACGTCGGCGCCCTGGTCAGCAGCAGCCAGCGGCGCAAGAGCCCGTTCTCTGTGCTGATGCTCGATCTGGACTTCTTCAAGCAGGTCAACGATACCCATGGCCATGAAGCGGGGGACAAGGTGATCAAGACCATGGCCGATCTCCTGGTGCGCAGCTTGCGCGCTTCCGATATGGCGGTGCGCTATGGCGGCGAGGAGTTTTTGCTGGTGTTGACCGACACGTCAGCCGAGACGGCGCTGACCGTCGCCGAGAAGATTCGCGCAGAAATCGAGGCGACCAAGATACCGCTGCCCGGCGGCATCCTGTGCAAGACGATTTCGATCGGCGTTTCCGAGTTTCCCACGGATGCCGACACTTTCTGGCAGGTCGTAAAATACGCCGATGTAGCGCTGTACAAGGCGAAGTCGGGCGGGCGCAACCGCGTGGTTCGTTTCGTCCCGCAGATGTGGGATGCCGAGGGAAGTTACTGATGTTTTCCTTCGCCGCAGGCGCGGCGCTCCGCCGCCACGGCTAGACCAGATCCGGCAGTGCCGACAAGTCCGTGATCTCCCCGTCCGGCATGTCCGGAATCCGTTCGGCGGGTTGGCCGAAGCGGTTGCACCAGAGTACCCGGAAGCCGAAGGCCTTGGCCGAAAAGGCATCCCAGCCGTTGGACGAGAGGAAGCAGATGCGTTCGGGCGCCAGTGCCAAGCGTTGCGCAGCGAGCGCATAGACCGAAGGATGCGGCTTGAACACGCCGACCTCCTCGACCGAGAGCACGGCATCGAAAACATTGTCCAGGCCGGAATTGCTTACCACCGCGGCCAGCATCGCCGGGCTGCCGTTAGACAGGATCGCCAGCTTGATGCCGCGCAGCTTCAGCTGCTGCAGCATCGCCGGCACCTCGGGAAAGGCGCCGAGCCGAAGGTAGAGCTGCATAAGCCGCTCGCGCAGGCCGGGGCGCACGATCCCCAGCTGCGCCAGGGCGAAGTCGAGCGCATCGCCGGTGACTTGCCAGAACTCGGCGTGGTGGCCGGCCAGCCCACGCAACCAGGTGTATTGCAATTGCTTCAGGCGCCACAGGTCGGAGAGCTTCTGCCAGTCGGGCCCCAACTCGTCGCAGGCTCCGGCCGCCGCCGTGTTGAAGTCGAAAAGGGTGCCGTAGGCGTCGAAGACGCAGGCCTCGATGCCGCTCAGCTTTCCCGTCATGTGCGCTCCTTTCAACTGCCGCAGCTCGGTGCCGGGGCGGTGTCGTGGCCCAGCGCGCCGCCGCAACTCGATCCCTGGCCGGCGGTGCAGCCGTAACAGTGCTCGGCAACCTGGATCGGCATTTCGTCGATGGCCATCGAGGTGGCCCGGGTGATGTGCAGGCGTTCGCCGCCACGGTCTTTCATTGCCAGTCCCAGTTGCTGGTTGAAGTCGCAGTCGTAGAGATAGCCCTGCCAATCGATGCTGACCAGGGTGCGGCACATCACGCCGTCGAGGTTGGCATCGCGGTGGGCCCGGCGCAGGGTGGTCAGGTAGGCGTTGAACTGCCCCTTGGAGATCAGCATGCTGCCAAAGCGCTGGATCGGCATGTTGGCGAGGGTAAAAAGTTCGTTGAAGGCCACGCCGTAGGTTTCGCCCAGATGGCGCTTGTAGTCCGCCTGCAACGCGGCCTGCGGCGGCGGCAGGCTGGGGCCCTGCGGGTTGTAGACCAGGTTCAACAGCAGGCCGCTGCCTTCGTTGCCGTAGCCGAGGGTGTTCAGCCGACGCAGCGCGCGCAGGCTGGCCTCGAACACGCCGCTGCCGCGCTGGCGGTCAACGTTTTCCTCCAGGTAGCAGGGCAGCGAGGCGACGATCTCGACGCGATGCGCGGCGAGGAAGCCGGCCAGGTCATCGAAGTCCGGCTCCTCGAGGATGGTCAGGTTACAGCGGTCGATCACGCGCAGCCCGCGCTCGCGCGCCGCGACGACCAGGCGGCGGAACTGCGGGTTCAGTTCGGGTGCGCCGCCGGTCAGGTCGATGCTGCGCACGCCCGGATTGGCGGCGAGGAAGCCGATCACCGCATCCACGGTCTCGGCAGTCATCTCTTCGGTGCGCTTCGGTCCGGCGTTGACGTGGCAGTGCAGGCAACTTTGGTTGCAGCGGTAGCCGAGGTTGAGTTGCAAGGTGTCGAGGGCGTGCCGCTTGAGGGCAGGGAAATCGGACTGACGAAGGTGGGGCAGGGTGGCGTGCATGTGGGTCTCCGGTAAGCATTATGGCTTAGTCGCCCGGACTTGCCATTGCTTACGTCGGCGATGAAATTGTCTGTCGCGGAACCGTATCGTGGATGTCCGCAATTGCCGGCACGGCCATAGCGTCCTAGCATGGGCCTTGCAATGCCCGGCGGTCGGGATGAGGAGAGGCGCTTGAAGCACATCGAAATTACCCAGGATGGACACCTGGGCACCATCACGCTGGATAACCCGAAGAAGCTCAACGCCCTGAGCCACGATCTGGTCGCCGAGGTGATTTCCGCCCTGCAGGCGCTGGAGCAGGCTGCGGCGCGGGTGGCGATCCTGCGCGCGCGGCCCGGCGTCAAGGTCTGGTCGGCCGGGCATGACGTCGGCGAACTGCCCGAAGGCGGTCGCGACCCATTGGGCTGGGATGATCCGTTGCGTAACCTGGTGCGCACCATCGAGACCTGCCGCATGCCGGTGATCGCCATGATCGAGGGCGGGGTCTGGGGCGGCGCGGTGGAAACCGTGCTGGCCTGCGACATCATCATCGCCGCGCCCGATGCCACCTTCGCCGTCACGCCGGCGCGCCTGGGCGTGCCCTACAACGTCAGCGGCATGATGACCTTCATGAGCGCGGCCAGCCTGCGACTGGTCAAGGAACTGGCCTTCACCGCGGCGCCCATGTCGGCCGCGAGGGCGGAGCGCATCGGCATGATCAACCACGTCGTGGCGGCGGAACACCTCGAAATCTTTACGCTGGAGATGGCGACCACCATCGCCGGCAACGCGCCGCTGAGCATCGCCGTCATGAAGGAACAACTGCGGGTCCTGGCCGGGGCGAAACCGGTCAGTCCGCGCGGTTTTGAAAAAGTGCAGGGCTTGCGCCGGATTGTGTACGATAGCCATGACTATAAAGAGGGAATCCGTGCCTTCAAGGAAAAGCGCAAGCCGGTGTTTGCCGGCAAATAGGCACATGAAGGCCATCCGGGTTTCTCGGCACGCAGGGGATTCTGAACTGCAGCAAGGGAGTCGGCCATGAAGATCAACCCGGATACCGTTCCGCACGGGGTAAGGCTGCTGCACGATCCACTGCGCAACAAGGGCACCGCGTTCACGGATGCCGAGCGCGACGCGCTGTGGCCGCCAAGTCGCGGCCGGAAGACATCATGGCGCTGGTGCAGGCGCATGGGTATGACCCGCACTATCCAGCTACGTTTAGCCGCCCGGAGGCTTGAGGTATTTCGGCCAGCGTATATAGTGGCGTCATGCGTGGTTCCCTGACGACGAAGCATCGATGATGGATCTGGCCCATTTGCCGCTCGATCTGGCCGGCCTACTGGCCCTGGCTGCCGGACTCGGCTGGGCCTCGGGGCTGCGCCTCTATACCACGCTGTTCGTCGTCGGCCTGGCCGGCCGGCTGGGCTGGATCGTGCTGCCGCCGGGCCTGCATCTGCTCGAACATTCCTGGGTGCTGGGCGCAGCCGGCCTGATGCTGACGATCGAGTTTTTTGCCGACAAGATTCCGTTGCTCGATTCCGTGTGGGACACCGTGCATACCTTCATCCGCATCCCGGCCGGTGCGGCGCTGGCCGCGATGGTCTTCGGCGGCCAGGGCATCGAATGGCAGACGGCCATGGCGATCATGGGGGGCACGCTGGCCGCCGGCACACACTTCACCAAGGCCGGCGCGCGCGCCATGATCAATGCCTCGCCGGAGCCCTTCAGCAACGTCGCCGCGTCCTTCAGCGAGGACATCGTGGTCATTAGCGGTCTGTGGCTGATGTTTGCCCACCCGTGGCTGATGCTGGCCCTGCTGCTGCTGCTGGTCATCGGCGCCGCATGGCTGTTGCCGAAGCTCTGGCGCGGTATCGAGGGGCTGATCGGCCGCCTGTCGCTGCCGCGTACACCGGCCGGGAACCTTTAGACCGGCTGGCGCAGCAGCGCAATAAAGGTTGCGGCGATGATCGCTGAAGTGATCACGCCACTGATATTGGCGCCCAGCGCCTGCGGCAGGATGATTGCTCCCGGATTGGCTTCGGTCGCGAGCTTCTGGACTACCTTGGCCGTCGTCGGTACGCAACTGACCCCGGCGATGCCGATGATCGGGTTGTACTTGCCGCCACTCCAGAAATACAGCACGTAGCCGCCGGCCAGACCGCCGAGGGCGGAGATCAGCAGCGCCAGCATGCCCAGCAGCAGCAGCTTCAGAACGGTCGGTTCGAGCAGGGTACTGGCCTCGCAGAGGATCCCCAGCGTCAGTCCGAGGAAGAAGGTGGCGCCGTAAAGGAAGGTTTCTTCCAGCAGCTTCTTGAAGGCATCGAGGCCGCTTTCGCGCACCGCCACGCCGAGGAACAGGGAAAAGAACAAGGGCGCGGCCACCGGGAACAGCAGGCAGAGCAGGGTGCAGGCAACGACGGCGAACATCATTTTCTGCGAACGACTGATCTTGGGCCCCCGATCGGCGCTCATGTCGATGCCGCGGATGTGCTTCGGCACCAGCCACTTGATCAGGTAGGGATAGGCGCCGTAGGTGAGGCCGAGGTAGAGATAGCCGACCACGGTGATCGGCACGAACAGGTGCTTGGCCAGGATCAGCGAGGTGAACAGCACCATCGGTCCGTCGGCACCGCCGATGGTGGCGACCGAGGCGGCCTCGCGTTCGGTGAGTCCGAGTCCGACTGCAATGGGGAAGATCGCGATGGTTCCCAACTCGGCGCACAAGGCGATGAAGATGCTCTGGAACGGGCGCGCCATGACATAGCCGACATCGAGCAGGACGCCGATGCCCATGAATACCAGGCAGGCGATCAGGCCGTTGCTGAAGGCCAGCGTATAGACCGGCTGCAGCCAGTTGATCTGCAGCACATTGACCAGTCCGACCGGGTCCGACAACAGCGGGTCGACGAACAGGGTGCCGATCTTGTTGCCTTCGAGGAACATCACGCCGGCATTGACCGAGGACATGCCCAGGCCCATTGGAATCATCAACATCGGTTCGAGGATGTTGCGCGAGCCGAGGTAGATCAGCGCAAAGCCCAGCAGCATCAGGAAGATGCGGCCGAACATGATCTTCGGCTCGGAAGCCGCCAGGGTGGCGATGCCCTGGAACAGGTCGAGGAGGTTGATGCCGTCCATGCGGATCAGTCCGACGGCCCGGCATCGCCTGCGCCGCGCGCCGGCGTGCCAACGGCGATGGCGGGCTTGCGCTGCTCGATGGCGCTCACGCGATCGTCACCAGCACCTGCCCGCCTTCGACCGCGTCCCTCGGCGCTACCAGAACGCGGGTGACTTGGCCGGCGCGCGTGGCGATCACCGGCGACTTCATCTTCATGGCCTCGAGCACCAGCAAGCGGTCGCCAGGGGCCACGGTCTGCCCGACATTGACATGGACTTCGACGACCACCCCGCCCATTCCGGCGACGACATCGCCCGTCGCGCCGGGTGCGGCAGGCGCGGCAGGCGTGGCCGTAACGGCGGCCGGCGCTGCGACGGAGGCGGCCATGCCGGCGACGCCGACGGCGACCGCCGGGGCCGGTGCGCTTTCGCCGGGGGCGAGTTCCAGAACCGAGACCTCATATTCGCGTCCGTTCACCGTCACCTTGAAATGTCTGGGCATCTTGTTACTCCTCTAACGGGGGCCGGGCGCATGGGAATGCTGGGCGGTGCGCGCGCCGCTGGCCCAGCGATTGCCGGTTCTTGCGATGTGCAGCACGTGATGCGGCCCGATCATGGCGAAGATCGCCGCCGACAGCGCGGCGACATCTTCCTCGGGGACGCCTGGTCCGATCGGGCAAACCTCGCCAAGCGGCACCTCGACCGGTTTCAGCTTTTCCAGGCGGTTGGTGATCGAGACCATGGCCTTGATCAGCACTGCGACGATTGCTGAAATCGCAATGGCGATACCGTAGACTTGGAAGGCTTTGATGATGGCGGCGGTCAGCATGGATCGGTGTCCTTTCGCCTGCTGTCACATCGGGATGTTGCCGTGCTTCTTGGCCGGCCGCAGTTCCCGCTTGTCGAGCGTCTTGCGCAGGGCCAGCGCAACCATCCAGCGCGTGTCCTGCGGTTCGATGACGTCGGTGACGTAGAAATTGCTGGCCGAGACGTAGGGCGAGGCGAACTCGTCGCGGTATTCCTGCGCCAGCTCGGCGGCCCTGGCGGGGCGGTCGGCGGCCTTGTCGAGCTCCTTGCGATAGAGGATCTGCACCGCGGCCTCGGCCCCCATCACGGCGATCTCGGCCGTCGGCCAGGCGAACACCATGTCGGCGCCGAGTTCCTGGCTGCACATCGCGAGATACGAGCCGCCGTAGGCCTTGCGCAGGATCACGGTGATTTTCGGCGTGGTGCAGGAACCATAGGCCGACAGCATCTTGGCGCCGTGGCGGATGATGCCGCCGCGCTCCTGTTCGACGCCGGGCAGGAAGCCCGGCACATCGACCAGCGTCAGCAGCGGAATGTTGAAGGTATTGCAGGTGCGCACGAAACGCGCGACCTTGTCCGCGGCATTGAGGTCGAGCGCGCCGGCCATGACAAGCGGCTGGTTGGCCACCAGCCCCACCACCACGCCGCCGACGCGGGCGAAGCCGACGATCACGTTGCGCGCAAAGCCGGCATGCACTTCCAGCAGTTCGCCGCCATCCACCAGGCGATGGATCACCGCCTGCATGTCAAGCGGCTCGGAGGGGCTGTCCGGGATGCAATCGTCGATGCCGGGGTCGGCCATTTCCTCGATGTCCAGGTCGAGGCGGTGCGGCGGGTCCTCGGTGTTGTTCGCCGGCAGGTAGGACAGCAGTTGCCTGACCAGGGCGATGGCATGGCGGTCGTCCTCGGCGATGAAGTGGGCGTTGCCGCTGACCGTGGCATGCATCTCGGCGCCGCCGACGTCGGCCATGGTCGTCGCGCGGCCGGTGACTGCCTTGATCACTTCCGGCCCGGTGAGGAACATGTGGGCGTTGTGCCGCGTCATGATGACGAAATCCATCAGCGCCGGCGAATAGGCGGCACCCCCGGCGCAGGGGCCGCAGATCACCGCGATCTGGGGCACGACGCCGGAGAGCAGGACATTGGCGTAGAACACCTCGCCGTAACCGGAAAGCGCATCCACGCCCTCCTGGATGCGCGCGCCGCCGGAATCCTTGAACGCCACCACGGGAATGCCGATCTTGAGTGCGTGCAGCATGGTGCGGGTGATCTTCTTCGCCTGCATCTTGCCGAGGGTACCGGCGACCACGCTGAAATCCTGGCTCACCACTGCCACCTGCGTGTCGCCGACATAGCCGGTGCCGGCAATCACGCCATCGGCGGGCAGGGTCCGGCCGGCCATGCCGAAGTGGGTGGCATTGTGCGCTGCATGCAGGCCGAATTCCTGGAAGCTGCCGCCGATGACCAGTTCGCCGATGCGCTCGCGCGCCGAAAGTTGTCCCTTGGCGTGCAGGGCGTCCAGCTTTTCCCTGCTGACGTGTTCGCTCAGCTTCGCGCGCTTGTCGCGTAGTCGTTGGATCAGTTCCGGTCGAATCGTCATCGGGGCTCCTCCCTGACGGCACGGGCAAACAGGCTTTTTCTGAAGCTACCGATTGTCATTGCCGACCCTGCCGCCGCGTAGTATCCACAGTTTCGCGCGGACGCGCCAGTGTTGCGGAAACGGGCTGCAAGCCGGCCGGTCGCGGCGCCCGGAATCAGGCTCAAGCGGCATTCGGTGCCGGCGCATGCGCATCGACCGTGCATCTTCGGAAAACGGCGCTTTCATGCCCGACGACAGGCCGCCATACCCGGAACCTCTCGCTGGCGCTATCATCATTCGCGTGCATGAGCTTTAATCGCCGTAGCGCCAGCGCCGACTTTTTCCGGTACAACGCAACGTACTCCGGCGCACTTGGACCGCCCGTCGCATCCGACCCGGGCCGGCCAGTTGGGACAATCATGGAAAATCGCACTGCCCGTCTGAAGCGCATCAGAATCCTTGCGGTGGCGCTGGTCCTGCTTTCGCTGCTGATCCTCCTGGTCAGCGCCTATATCCGTCTCAGCGGTGCCGGCCTCGGTTGCAGCCCGTGGCCCGACTGCTATGGCCAGTTGCTGGCCGGTCAGGCCAGCCTGCACAGCGGCGCGGCGCGTATCCTTCACCGCAGCGTCGCCTCGCTGGCACTGGTGCTCGGCTTCGTCCTCGTCGCGCAGTGCCTGCGGCCGTATCTGATCCAGCCGGCGGCGCGCTGGGCCACGGCACTGCTGACACTGATGATCCTGCTTACCTTCGTCGGCTTGTTCAGTGCCGATCCGCACCGGGTGTGGACCGGTTTCATCAACATCCTGGGCGGTGTCGGACTGGTGCTGCTGTCGTGGCGCACGGCGCTTGCCGCCGGCGCCGATCCGGCACAGCCGCCGCCCCGGCCGGCGCCAGTGCTCCATGCCGGGGCCGGGCTGCTGGTGCTGACGATTGCGCTGGGCGCCCTGATCGGCGTGCGCTACGCCGCCACGGCCTGTCTCTCGCTACCCGTGTGCGGCGATGTTGCCTGGCCTGCGGCCGCCGGCTGGAGCGCGCTGAATCCCTTCACCGTGATCGCCGCCGCGGCGGGTCCGGGTGATGACGGCGGCGTTGCGCTGCACCTGCTGCACCGCTACTGCGCGCTGGCGACCTTGCTGCTACTGGGCCTCGGCGCCTTGCAGGGACTGGCGCGGCCGGCAATGCGGGCAAGCGCGGGCCTGCTCCTCGTACTGCTGCTGGTCCAGTTTTCGCTGGGGGTGCTGACGGTGTTGAGCGGTTTCAGCCTCTGGCTGGCGATCGCGCACAGCGTCACTGCCGCCCTGCTGCTGGCGGCGACGCTTCAGCTGCTGACGCGGCCAGCCGCCTGATTCCGCGCGCGCAGCGAAAGCCACTCGTTCACGACCAGCGCGCCGACCACCAGCGCGCCGCCGGTCAGGGTGTCGCTGCCGGGGACTTCGTCGGCGCCGAGCCAGGCCAGCGCCACGCCGAACACCAGTTCCAGCAGGGCCAGCAGGGAAATCTCCGAGCCGGACAGCACGCGCGACACGCGCACCACCAGCAGGCAGGGCACGGCCAACTGGAACACGCCGAGGAAGCCGAGCAGGCCGATGTCATGGGCCGTGGCCTGCAGCGGCCAGGCCAGCGGCAGCGTCGCCGCGGCCGAGATCACGGCGCCGAGCAGCACGGCCGGCAACATGTCCGGCGCCGCGGCGCCGTCCGCGCTCGCGGCATTGTCGCGGTGGCCGGCCGCCTGCAACAGCGTCCAGTTGACCGCCGCCGCCAGCGGTACGGCCATCGCCACCACGCTGCCGCTCAGCGAGACGCCGGCGCCCAGGTGCCGGAAGAACATCCAGGCGATGCCGATGCCGGCCGCGACGATCGCCAGCCAGGTGCGCGGCGGCTGGCGCTGGGCGAGGAACAGGCGCGCCAGCAGCGCCGTCATCAGCGGCCCCAGCGCCATCATCACCAGCACATTGGCCACCGTGGTCAGGGTCAGGGCGACCATGAAGGCGGTGTACATCACCGCCCAGCACAGGCCCGACGCCCAGACGATGCACGGCGCCCGGACGAGGCCGGCCCACAGCCCCGGCCCGCGCAGCGCGGTCAGCGCCACGGCCAGCGCCAGCGCATTGAAGGCACTGCGCCAGAAGGTTACCTCGAAGCTGCGCGCGCCCTCCAGGTGGCGGCTGACCACGCCCGCCATGCTCCACAGCAGGGTGACGAGGACCATCAGCATCACGGCGCGGCGATGGCTCATGCGCTACGTCGTGAATGGGTCGTGGCGGGCATCAGGCGGACCGTATCGCCATGTCGTCGACGTCGTCCGCAGGGCATACCGCCCCCGGCTGCGCCGGAGGCATAACTTTCTGCTGATCCTGAGACGAGGTCAGCGACGCGACGATCAGCGGCGCGGCCCCCGGATCCTCCATGAAGAACAGATGTCCGCCGGCGAACTCGCGGTAGCCGGCGCCGGGAATGCGCTCCGCCAAGCGGCGCTGTGCTTGCGGCGTGGCGACGGTGTCGTAACGCCCGGCAAGCACGCTTACCGGCATCTTCAGTTCGGGCAGGCGATCCCAGGTGTCGTGCCCGCGTCGCGCGCCCAGCTGGCGCAGGCTGCCTGCGCGCTGCGCGGGATCGTCGGCACCGAGCCGCAGCATCGCCATGCCGTCGTCGACCAGGCTTTGCCACAGCGCCGCATGCGCCGCCTGCCAGTGCGGTGTGCGGCGGCTGTCGGCGAGTTCGAGAAAACGGCGC
>JADYZH010000040.1 GCA_020853215.1 Sulfuritalea sp.
CCTGGTCATCTTCATCAACCAGATCCGCATGAAGATCGGTGTCATGTTCGGCAATCCGGAAACCACCACCGGCGGCAACGCGCTGAAGTTCTACGCCTCGGTGCGCATGGACATCCGCCGCACCGGCTCGATCAAGAAAGCCGACGAAGTGATCGGCAACGAGACCAAGGTCAAGGTGGTCAAGAACAAGGTGGCGCCGCCCTTCCGCGAAGCGCATTTCGACATCCTCTACGGCGAGGGCATATCGCGCCAGGGCGAGATCGTCGAACTCGGCGTCGAACACAAGATCGTCGAAAAGTCCGGCGCCTGGTACGCCTACAAGGGCGAGAAGATCGGCCAGGGCAAGGACAACGCGCGCGAATTCCTGCGCGAGCATGGCGATGTGGCAGTGGAGATCGAGAACCGGGTGCGCGAAGCGGTCGGGGTAGCGGCCCTGGGCACTGTCGAAGCGGCAAAGGGCAGCTAATGCAGTACCTGCGAAACAGCTGTCCCATTGTGGCGCAGACTGTAGGGCGGACTTCAGTCCGCCGATACTGCCAAGGCCGGCTGAAGCCGGCCCCACAGAGGTTCGATATTTCAAAAACGGACCACTAAGCGCGGTACTTACCGGTTACCCGCAGAGGGCAAGCATCTTGTCGAACAGCAGTAGCCGCGCCCGGCGCGACAAACACCATGACGAATGAACTGCGCCAGCAGGCGATAAGGCTGCTGGCCCGGCGCGAACACACCCGTGCCGAACTGGGGCGCAAGCTGGCGGGCCTCGGCACGCAGGAGGAAATCGCCGCCGTGCTGGCCGACATGGAAGCCTCGCAATTGCAGTCCGACAACCGCACGGCGGAAAATTACCTGCGCAGCAATGCCTCCCGCCTGGGCGCCTCGCGCCTGCGCCACACCCTGAAAACCCGGGGCGTGGCGCCCGAAATGATCGAGGAGCAACTGGCGCAGGCCGGCCTGCCGGACGAACTCGAGCGCGCCCGCGCCGCGTGGAGCCGCAAGTTTTCCGCCGCGCCGGCGAATTCCAAGGAATGGGCGCGCCAGGCGCGCTTCCTGCAGAGCCGGGGCTTTGCCGGCGACATCGTGCGCCGCCTGCTCAAGCAGCCGCATGAGGCGACCGAATGAAAACGACCGACCCCGCCCAGCTTCCGCTCGGCTACCGTAGCGATCCCCCGCAACCCGTGGTTGCGACGACGGCCGGTACTGCCGCCGCGACCCTCTCGGCACACAACCTGCGCAAGAAGTACAAGAAGCAGACCGTGGTGACCGACGTCTCCTTCGACGTCGCGGCAGGCGAGGTGGTGGGCCTGCTCGGGCCCAATGGCGCAGGCAAGACCACCTGCTTCTACATGATCGTCGGCCTCGTCGTCGCCGACGGCGGCGAAATCCGCATCGAGAACGACGGCGAACACCAGCGCCTGACCCATATGCCGATCCACCAGCGCGCCAGGCTGGGCCTGTCCTACCTGCCGCAGGAAAACTCGGTGTTCAGGAAGCTGACGGTATCGGAAAACGTGCGCGCGGTGCTGGAACTCCAGGGCCTGGACGAAGGCGCCATCGACGAGCGCGAGGACGTGCTGCTGCAGGAACTGCACATTACCCACATCCGCAAGAACCTGGCCGCCTCGCTTTCGGGCGGCGAACGCCGCCGCGTCGAGATCGCCCGCGCCCTGGCGACCCGGCCGCGCTTCATCCTGCTCGACGAACCCTTCGCCGGCGTGGACCCGATCGCCGTGATCGACATCCAGAAGATCATCCGTTATCTCAGGGACTCCGGCATCGGCGTCCTGATCACCGACCATAACGTACGGGAAACGCTGGGAATTTGCGATCGCGCCACCATCATCAACGCCGGTGAGGTACTTGCCGCTGGACACCCGGCCGAGATAGTCGATAATGAAAGTGTGCGCCGGGTCTATCTCGGCGAGCACTTCCGGATGTAGTCGCAAGTACAAGAAAAATGAGGCAGGGACTTCAGCTCAGGGTTTCCCAGCATCTGGCGCTGACACCGCAGTTGCAGCAGTCGATCAGGCTCCTGCAGTTGTCCACGCTGGAGCTCAATGCGGAAATCGACCAGGCGTTGCAGGAAAACCCGCTGCTGGAAAGGGACGAGCCTGGGGAAGCCGGCACCTTCGCCGCCGGTCCGGCAGGCGGCGCGCTGGCGGCGCCGCAGGCCGTCACCCCTGCGGCAGCCGATGAGCGCGACGAGCGCCAGGAACCGCAGGGCGGCGACGATGAAGGCTGGGGCATGGATTTTTCCGGCAGCCACGGCCAGCGCGACCCCAACGACGACGACATGGACAGCGGCGAGTCGCAGGCCGCGTCGGTCTCCTTGCGCGAGCACCTCGGGGCGCAGGTGGCGATGACCCAGTTGCCCGATCGCGAGCGGGCGCTGGTCGGTTTCCTGATCGAAGCCCTGGATGACGACGGCTACCTGACGCAACCGCTGGACGAACTGGTCGACCTGCTGGTGGCCGACGACGACGAGGTGCGCGAGACGCTCCTGGAGGAGCTCGCCATCGCCCTGCGCCATTTGCAGAACCTCGACCCGCCGGGCATCGGTGCGCGCAACGCCAGGGAATGCCTGTCGCTGCAGCTCGATTGCATGCCGCCCTCAGCCACCCGCGCGCTGGCGCTGCGCATCGTAAATCAGCATCTCGAACACCTGGCAGCGCGCGATTTCGCCCGCATCAAGAAAGCGCTGGGCTGCGACGATGACCGGCTGCGCCCGGCGCAAGACCTGATCCGTTCGCTGAACCCCCGTCCCGGCGCGCAGTTCGCGCCGATCGACACGCGCTACGTGATACCCGACGTCGCCGCCAAGAAAACCCAGGGGCGCTGGGTGGTCAGCCTCAACCGTGACGCCATGCCGCGCCTGCGCATAAACCGGCTTTACGCCGACATCCTCCAGCGTCACCGCGGCAGCGGCAGTTCCTCGGCCGGACTGGCCAGCCATCTGCAGGAAGCCAAGTGGCTGATCAAGAACGTTCAGCAGCGCTTCGACACCATCCTGCGCGTCTCGCAGGCCATCGTGGACCGGCAGCGCGCCTTCTTCGACCACGGCGAGGTGGCGATGCGGCCGCTGACCCTGCGCGAAATCGCGGAAACCGTCGACCTGCACGAATCGACGATTTCGCGGGTCACGACCCAGAAATACCTGGCCAGCCCGCGCGGCATCTACGAACTCAAATATTTTTTTGGCAGCCACGTCGCCACCGATAGCGGCGGCGCGGCGTCCTCAACCGCAATCCGGGCGCTGATCAAGCAATTGGTCGGCGCCGAGGACGGCAAGAAGCCGCTCTCGGACGCCCGGCTTGCGGAAATCCTCGGCGAGCAGGGCATCGTCGTGGCGCGTCGCACCGTTGCGAAGTACCGCGAACTGCTCAACATCCCGCCGGTTAGCCTCAGGAAAGTTCTCTGAGAAAACACTTCTGACAAGGAGACATCATGAACCTCAATATCACTGGACACCACATCGAAGTCACCCCGGCCATTCGTGATTACGTCACGGGCAAGCTTGATCGCGTGTTGCGGCACTTCGATCAGGTGACCAGTTCCCACGTCATCCTGTCGGTCGAAAAGCTGCAGCAGAAGGCCGAAGTCACGCTTCACGTCAAGGGCAAGGACATTTTCGCCGATGCCACCGACGCCGACCTCTACGCCGCCATCGACCTGGTGGCGGACAAACTCGACCGCCAGGTGGTCAAGCACAAGGAGAGGGTCTCCCACCACAACCACGACAAGCGCAGCCAGGTCTGACAGACCGGCAGCAGGGACGCGGGGCCGGCCGCCAGCGCACGCACGTTAGCGTTATACTGCGCGCCGCCCCGCGCTCCGCCCAATCGCATAGCCGCCCTCCGCCATGAATCAGATTGCCAGCCTGCTGCCACCGGACAACGTGGTGGCCGACCTCGATGCCAGCAGCAAGAAGCGTGTATTCGAACAGGTCGGGATACTGTTCGAAAACCAGCAGGGCATCGCCCGCAGCACGGTCTATGACGCCCTGTTCGCCCGCGAGAAACTGGGTTCCACCGGGCTGGGCCAGGGCATCGCGATTCCGCACGGCCGCATCAAGGGCCTCAAGACGCCGGTCGGCGCCTTCGTCCGCCTGCAGACGGCAGTGCAATTCGACGCGCCCGACGGCAAGCCGGTGGGCCTGATTTTCGTGCTGCTGGTGCCGGAAGCCGCCAACGAGCATCATCTCCAGTTGCTCTCCGAGCTGGCGCAAATGTTCTCCGACAAGGACTTTCGCGACCGGCTCGCCACCGCCGCGGACGCCGCGGCACTGCACGGCCTCTTCGCCAATTGGCACGCCAGCTGATCGTTTCCCAGCTGTTCGAACGCAACCGGGAGCGCCTCCAGCTCTCGTGGGTCAGCGGCACCATGACGCGGGCGATCTGCACCAGCGAACATGTTGTTTCACCCGCCGACCTGATCGGCCACCTGAACCTGATGCATCCGGAACGCCTGCAGGTCATCGGCGCGCCGGAAGTCGCCTGGGCCGCGC
>JADYZH010000041.1 GCA_020853215.1 Sulfuritalea sp.
CGTTCCGTCCGGCGCCGCATTCTCCTCGGGAAGTTTCGACGCCAGTACCTTGTCGACGCGCTTGCCATCGAGATCGACCACTTCCAGCTGCCAGCCTTCCCAGGTCGTCTTGTCGCCGGTTTGCGGCAAACTGCCCAGGAGCCACATGACCAGACCGCTGAGCGTGTGGTAGCGGCTCTTGTCCTCCTCGGGCACGGATTTCCATTCCAGCCGGTCCTTGAGTTCGGGAATGGGGATCAGGCCATCCAGCAGCCAGGTGCCGTCGCCACGCTGTACGGCCCAGGCGTCCTCCTGATTGCGTGGCTTGAACTCACCCGTCACGGCTTCCAGCACGTCCTGCAAGGTGACCAGTCCCTGCACCTCGCCATATTCATCCACCACCAGCACCATCTGCATCCCGGAGGCGCGGAAATGGCCGAGCAGATCCATGCCGTTCAGGGTTTCGGGCACGAAAACCGCGGCCTGGAGTTGCTCGGTAAGGTCGGTGTGATTGCCCTTCAGCTTCTGGTTGAGCAGCTGCTTCGCATTGACGATGCCCAGGACGTCCTGCAAGCCGCCGCGGCAGACCGGAAAGCGCGAGTGATCGGAGCTGGCAATCGACTGCATGTTCTCCTCGATCGGCCGCTCGACATCGAGATAGACGATGTCGGCGCGCGGAATCATCAGCGAGGCAATCTGCCGGTCATCGAGGCGGAACACATTGCGCACCATCTCGCGCTCCTGATCCTCGATGATGCCCGAGTCCGAGCCCTCCTGGATCATGGCGTGGATTTCTTCCTCGGTGACGCTTTGGCCGGGTTGTTCGCGTTGGCCGAGGATGCGCAGGAGGGTGTCGGTCGAAAACGAGAGCAGGCGCACGAAGGGGCGGGTGAACAGGGCCAGGAATCGCATCGGCCGGGCGACCAGCCGGGCGATCCCTTCCGGGTTGAACTGGGCGATGCGCTTGGGCACCAGCTCGCCGATCACGATCGAGACATAGGTAATGACGACCACGACCAGGGCTGTCGCGGCAATGCTGCTGGTCTCCTGCTCCAGGCCGAGCCGATGCATCCAGCGGGCGAACGGTTCGGCCAGCACCGCCTCGCCGACGATACCGTTGAGGATGCCGATCGAGGTGATGCCGATCTGGATGGTGGACAAGAAGCGCGTCGGCTCGTCGTGCAGCTCGATGGCCACGACAGCGGCGCCATCACCGTCTTCCGCCAACCGGGCCAGGCGGGCGCGACGGGCGGTGACGAGGGCAATTTCCGACATGGCAAAGGCGCCATTCAGGATGATGAGGGCTATCAGGAACAGGATTTCCATGGTCGAACTCAGGAGAGAAAAAACGGCAGACGAGACAAGCCGCCCCGGAGTTTTCCGGGGATAGGCGTGGCCAAAGGCTTGTCAGGCTGCGGGCGTGCCGACGAAAGGACAGGGGGCGTCAGCAGGAAACGGGCAGTCGCAAACTGCCCGGGGCGAATCCGTGCATGGGATTCGATACGCGCTGCGTACTGCGTCGGGAAGCAACTACACATAAAGCGGAGAAAAAACTCCGCCCGACCTTTCCGGTTGTCGTGAAAGCGTAATTGTCCCTGAAAGTCATAGTGTTGTCATGTGGGGTTTGCAGGAGATCGATCATTCCTCCGGCAGCAATTCCCGGATCTCGCTCGCACTCAGGCCCGCCGCACGCAGGATCGCGGCCCCATGTTCGCCGCGCCGCGGCACCGCGCCTGGTTCAACGGCAGGTGTAGCCGAGAAACGTGGCGCCGGCGCGGCCTGCAGCACACCGTCGCGCCTGGCATAAACGCCGCGCGCAGCCAGGTGCGGATGCGCCATCGCCTCGGCCGGGGTCAGTACCGGCGCAAAACAGGCATCGCTGCCTTCGAGCAGGTCGACCCAGTACTGGCGCGGCTGGCTGGCGAACAATGCGACAAGTCGTTCCCGCAGGCGGGCATAGCAGCGCGGATCGTAGGGATGGCGGAACTCGGGATCGTCGCCGAGCCCGAGCTTGCTGAAGAGCAAGGCATTGAACTGCGGTTCCAGCGCCTGTACGCTGACGAAATGGCCGTCGGCGCAGGCATAGGTGCCGCACCAGTGCGGGCCGTCGAGGATGCCGCGACCGCGCTCGAACGGCATCCGCCCTGCGGCATGCAGGGAGAGCAGCAGGTTCATCAGGTTGGCGCTGCCGTCTACCACGGCGGCATCGACCACCTGTCCGCAACCGCCACGCTGAACGTTGAGGACTCCGGCGAGGAGCCCCATCGCCAGGTAGAGCGCGCCGCCGCCCAGATCGCCGACCAGCGTGGGCGGGGCCAGCGGCGGCTTGCCCGGTTCGCCGGAGTACCACAGGGCGCCGGAAAGCGCGATGTAGTTGAGGTCGTGCCCCGCAGTTTGCGCCAGCGGGCCCGTTTGTCCCCAGCCCGTCATGCGGCCGTAGACCAGCTTCGGATTGCGCGCCAGGCAGATATCCGGCCCGAGGCCGAGGCGCTCCATGACGCCGGGGCGCATGCCTTCGATCAGTGCGTCGGCGCGGTCGATCAGGCGCAGCACGGCATCGATAGCCCGCGCATCTTTCAGGTCCAGCGCCAGCGAACGCTTGCCGCGATTGAGGATGGCATTCTTGCCCATGTCGAGCGGGTCGCCGGCCTTGCCGCTGGCCCGCTCGACCACGATGACGTCGGCCCCCATGTCGGCCAACAGCATGCCGCAGAAGGGCCCCGGCCCGATGCCGGCGATTTCGACGATGCTGATTCCGTCGAGAACTCCCATTTGCACTGCTCCTTTCCTTGCTGCAAGAACCGGGGCATCACGCCCGTGACATTTTTCAGCCGCGTTGCCGATTTCGGATAACTTGCGCTACCCGCCGCCGCCTACAATCCAATCAGGGTGGCAGGCATCGGCCGCCCGCCAAGGATATCCGCATCGCATCCCCCCACGCCAAGCAATGGAACATCCGCCGTGCAGAACTTATCAGGAATGAGGGCAGCGATGGCAGCAGTGCTGCTGATTTCGCTTCCGGCGACCGCCGCCCAGACCGCTGCCACCGTGTATGCCCTCAACTGCCTGGGCTGCCATTTCCCGCCCGAGGAATTCACCCGTGACGCGCCACCGCTGATCGGCCAGTTTGCGCAGACCGAAGGCGGTCGCGTCTTCTTCATCCGGACTCCGGCCGCCGGCGACAAGGCGCTCGACAAGGAACAGGACGCGCGCCTGCTGCGCGAGATCCTGACCTGGAAGAAGAGCTGCTCGGTGATCCTGCAGGATGCTCCGCTGCTCAAATATACGGGCCCACGATGAGCGGATGGCAGCGGATGCTCGGCGCGGTACTGACCGGATGCATGCTCGGCGGCATGGCGGCGCCGGTCGCAGCGCAGCCTCCGCGCCTGGAACCCTTGCCGGCGCCGGCAACGGTCAAGCCGGCGCTGGCGAAGCTGGGCTGGCACCTTTTTTTCGAGCCGCGCCTGTCGGGCGACGGTAGCCGCAGTTGCGCGAGTTGCCATCTGCCGTCGCGGGGGTATGCCGACGGCCAGCCCCTGTCGCGCGGCTACAACGGCACCGAGTATTTCCGCAATGCGCCGGGCCTGCTTTCGGTACGGCTGAAGAACCGGCTGATGTGGGACGGCCGGCTCGATGGCGCCGACCTGCCGACGGCGGTGCGCGACATGGTTACCGAGGCGCATTTCATGAATGCCGACGGGCGCCTGATCCAGGAGCGCATCCGCCAGATTCCCGAGCTGCTCGCGCTGTGGCGCGAGGCGTTCGGCGCGCAGAGCCAGCCCTACGGGCCGCAGATCTTCGTCGCCATCGCCGAATTCCTCAAGACGCTGGACGGCGGCGACACCCTGGTGGACCGCGTCCTGCGCGGCGACAAGGTGGCGCTGCCGGCGGCGGTGCGCGAGGGAATGACCGTGTTCAGCGGCAAGGGCCAGTGCATCCGCTGCCACAACGGCGTGCTGGGCACCGATGGCAAGGCATACCGGCTCGGCGTACCCGAGCATCCGGCGATTGCGGATGAACCGCTGCGCATGATCACCCTGCTGCGCCACCACGCCACCATGGGCGTACCGAACTACATGGCCGAGCGCAACGATCCCGGCAACTATGTCGTGAGCAAGGATCCGTCCGACCGCGGGCGCTTCCTCACGCCGGCTTTGCGTGGACTGACCCACACCGGGCCTTACATGCATAACGGCATGTTCGCCACGCTTGACGAAGTCGTGGCATTCCACAATCAGGGCGGCGGCCCCGGCAGCGAATTGCAGCCGCTGGGGCTTTCCACGCGCGAGCAGGCCGCTTTGGTGGCTTTCCTGCGCGCCTGGTCGGCGCCGCTGCGGGCCATGGCCGAACCGCCGGCCTATGACTACTGGGTGACGGGGGCCGCGCGATGAGGCCGGGTTCGGGAACCGGACTGACAGCCGGATGGGTTGCGCTGCTCTGTTCGGCGGCGGTTTCCCTGGCGGCCGCGGCCGAGCCGGTGCCGGGCGGTTTGGGACCCTTGCCGCCAGTGAGCATTCCCGCCGACAACCCGATGAGCGCCGCCAAGGTGGAACTGGGCCGCCTCCTGTTCTGGGACACACGCCTGTCGGGCAATGCCTCGACCTCCTGCGCTTCGTGCCATGCGCCGCAGACCGGCTGGGGCGAGCCGGAAGCCCTGTCGCGCGGCTATCCCGGCACGCGCCACTGGCGCAATGCGCAGACCATCCTCAACGCGGCGCACTATTCGCGGTTGTTCTGGGACGGCGCCGTCGACAGTCTGGAACGGCAGGCGCCGTCGGCCGCCGAAGGCGCGGTCGCCGGCAACGGCGACTCGGCCATGATGGAAATGCGCCTGCGCCTGGTGCCCGAGTACGTCACCCGCTTCCGCGAGGTGTTCGGCACCGAATGGCCACGCCTGCACCACGCCTGGCAGGCCATCGCCGCTTTCCAGCGCACGCTGGTGTCCGACCCGAAAAAAGTCCCCTTCGATCGCTGGCTGGCGGGGGATGCGACCGCGCTGGACGCCGTGGCGCAGCGCGGTTATACCTTGTTCATCGGCAAGGCCGGCTGTGTCCAATGCCACGGCGGCCCGCTGCTTTCCGACCAGGCATTTCACGCGCTGGGCGTGCCGCGCCATGCCCAGTCCGGCAGCAACCCGCTGGTGCAGATCACGGCGCGCTGGCAGAACCTGCAGCGCGGGGTTTCCGCGGCGCAGTACCAGAGCAGCGACGACGACCTGGGGCTGGCCTACCTGACCCGCAATCCGGCGGATGCCGGCCGCTTCCGCACGCCGTCGCTGCGCGAATTGCGTTACACGGCGCCCTACATGCATAACGGCGTATTCGCCACATTGCGCGACGTCGTCGATTTCTTCGACAGGGGTGGCGGTGAGTCGCCGAACAAGGCGCCACAATTGCGGCCGCTGGGGCTCAGCCTGGCAGAAAAGCAGGATCTCGTGGCTTTTCTCGAATCGCTCAGCATGGACCAGCCACTGCTGCTGGCGCCGCCGCGGGTGCCCGAATCGATGCCGCTGACGGACGGAGGAAAAAATGCACGCCCACGATGAACCGGCCTGCCAGTCGCGCCGGGATTTTTTGCTCAGCGGCGGCAAGCTGGTCATGCTGGCTGCCGCCTCGACCATCACCGATGCCGTGTGGGCGCAGCGTGCCGGGCATGCGCCGCTGGCAGTGGCCCACCTGTCCGCGCTCAAACTCGGCGAGCCGCACTATTTCGATTATCCGCAGGCCGGCGATCTCAACATGCTGGTCAAGCTCGGCGTTGCCGGCGGCGGCGGTATCGGCCCGCAGGCCGATGTGGTGGCCTTCAGCACGCGCTGTACCCATCTCGGCGGTCCGCTGCGCGGGGCGCTGCAGGCGGAAATACAGGTGCTCGGGCCCTGTCCGCGCCACCTGACCACCTTCGACCTGAGCCGCCATGGCGTGGTGATTACCGGCCATGCCACGGCCAGCCTGCCGCAAGTCGTGCTGGAACTTGACGGCGACAGCATCCGTGCCGTCGGCATGCAGGGGCTGGTGTATCCCGACAGGAGCCGGCATGCCTGAAATCCAGCCCGTGCCTTTGCCGCCGCTCGGCGCCGAGGAGATATCGACCGCCTGCGACTATTGCGTGGTGGGGTGCAGCTATCGCGTCTGGCGCTGGAAAGTCGGCGCTGGCGGCACGGCGAACACGGCCGTGCCGTGGGCCAATCCGTCCCAGCACAACATCGTGCAATGGCAGGGCGAGCCGCACCATGTGCTGGTGCTGCCGGATCCGCAAGCCAGGGCGGTCAATCCGATGGGCAACCATTCGATGCGCGGCGGTACCCTGGCGCAGAAGTGCTACAACCCGGAAAACAAGACGCGCGAGCGGCTGACCACGCCAATGCTGCGGGTCAAGGGCGAACTGCAGCCGGTGTCCTGGGACACGGCGCTGGACATCATGGCGGCGGTGTCGAAGCATGTGCTGAAAAATCATGGCGAACACGCCTGGGGCGTCAAGGCCTACTCCTACCAGTATTTCGAAAACACCTACGCCATCACCCGGCTGGCGCTGGATGCCATCGGCACGCCGGCCTTCGCCCCGCACGACAAGTGCGCCAACGGCAACGACGCGGCTGGCCTGGATGATGCCGGCCTCGAAGCCTTCGCCCCGGCCTACGAAGACTGGGGCGCCTGCGACGTGCTGTTCATGTCGGGTACGGATCCCTTCGAGACCAAGAGCACGTTGTTCACCAGCTGGATCATGCGGGGCGGGGCGCCGAACAAGACCTTGATTTTCGCCACGCCGCATCGCAGCATGGGTGTGGCCTGGGCGGAGCAACGCGGCGGCTTGTGGCTGCCGGTAATTCCGGGTACGGATACCCTCCTGCACAACGCCATCGCCCGGGTGATCGTCGAACGCGGCTGGCAGGATCAGGCCTTCATCGAACGCTGGGTGGCAAAACGCTGGGAGGTGGATCAGGGTTATGGCCGCGGTACCCGCAACACGCCCTGGCAATGGCGCACCACCTGGGGCACCTGGCAGAGCGACTGGGAGGATTTCCGCCAGTTCCTCATGTCGCGCGACGAGCACCGGCCGGAGCACGCGGCACGCATCACCGGCGTGTCGGCCGCGCTGATCGAACGGGCCGCCGAACTGCTGGCCAAACCCTATGCCGACGGCACGCGACCCAAGGCGTCCTTCATGCTGGAGAAGGGCAATTACTGGTCCAATAACTACATGAACAGTGCGTCCTTCGCCGCGCTGGGGCTGGTCTGCGGCGCCGGCAATCGCAAGGGGCAAATGATCGGCCGCGGCGGCGGCCACCAGCGCGGCATGATTTCCGCAGCCGGGAATCCCGACTGGCTCTCGCCCGAAAAATATCCCGGCCGGCGCAAGAAGCCGCTGAATCTCGACCGCTGGCTGATGGACGGCCAGCTGCGCTTTGCCTGGGTTTTCGGCACCACCTGGATCGGCGCCATGGCCGCTTCCGACGAACTGGAACGCCACATCGACCGCCTGACCCGCGGCAGCCCGCACCAGCCGCAGCAGGCGACGGTCGCGGCAGCGACGGCGGCACTGATTGCCCGCGCCGATTCGGGTGGCATGGTGCTGGTCGATTCCGACATCTATCCGGTGGAGCCGCTGGGCACGCGCTACGCCGACATCGTCCTGCCGGCGGCGACCTGGGGCGAAGCCGACTTCACGCGCTGCAACGGCGAGCGCCGCCTGCGCCTTTACGGCCGTTTTTGCGATGCACCGGGACAGGCGCAGCCCGACTGGTGGGCGGTGCAGGCGTTTGCCCGGCGCATGGGCTTTGGCGACAAGTTCGCCTGGAAAAACGGCAACGATGTCTTCGAGGAAGCCGCCCGCTACAGCCGGGGATCGCCTTACGACTATTTCGAACTTGTCGAGCAGGCGCGGCGGGATAAGATGGCGGGGCACGAGTATCTGCGCCGGCTGGGGGCAGACGGCATTCAGACACCGGTCTGGCGCCAGGGGAATACCATCGCCGGCACGGTCCGCCTGCACGATCCGCTGACCCGGCAGGGCGAACCCGGCGCCTTCCGCAACAAGCTGCTGAATGCCTTCAACACCCATAGCGGCAAGGCGGTGCTGCTTAAGACGCCGTGGAATTTTCCCGGCTGGAGCGAGTTCTACGCCGCCGCGCAGCCGCGGCTCGAAAAGCAGGAACTATGGATCACCAACGGCCGCATCAACGAAGTCTGGCAAAGCGGTTTCGACGACCTGCGCAAACCCTACACCGCGGCGCGCGGCCTGCCGCAAATCCTGTTCATGCACCCCGAAGATGCCCGACGGCGCGGCATCGAAAGCGGCGACCGGGTGCGTATCAGCAACGACACGGTATACGTGCAGACCGGAATGCCCCTGGGTGTCACCGAACATGAGATGAATTTCAATGCGCTGCTGGCCGCCGGCCACATCCGGGTCACCCAGGGAAGTTTCGAGGCGATGGCGATGCTCGATCCCGGCATGCGTCCCGGCGTCGCCAAGGCCGGCTTCAACGCCCGTGGCAGCCATGCCAATGCGGTGAGCCATGCCGTTCCCGATCCGATGACCAATAACTATCGCTACAAGCTGGGGCGGGGGCGCGTCGAACGCATTGATGCTGCTGCGGAGAAGGCCAACCTGAATGGGCCGAGCCTGAAGCCGCGCGGCCTTGCCTGAATGTTAGCGCCGCGCCGAATGGACGCCGGCGCTCATTCCCGGCGCAGGGTGTCGGAGGGCAGTTCGCCGAACATGGCACGGTAATCGCTGGCGAAATGCGACAGATGCCAGAAGCCCCAGCGCGCGGCGACGTCCTGTACCTGGGTTGTTGCCGGATTGGCACTGCGCAGTTCGCGACGCACGCTGTTGAGCCGGATCGCCCGCAGATACTGGATCGGATTGGTATTGAGGACTTCCTGGAAACAATACTGGATCGTACGCCGGCTGGTAGTCAGCGCCGTGCACAAGTCGGCAATCGTCACGGTGTCGTAAAGATGGGTCAGGACGTAGGTTCTGGCCTCTTCGACGAGCGCCTTGCGTGCCTGATATGTGGCCAGTGGCGCCGGTACGTCGCTTGCCTCCTGGATCGAGTCGCAGAGATGGCCCATCAGGGCGGAGTGGACGGTTTTCTGCACTGTCGGATGGGACAGCATCTCGGGGCTTCCGTCGAGAACTTCGAACAGCGAATCGAGAAATAGGCGCAACTCGGTTAGGCCGGACGGACAACGCATCACTGCGGGATCATCCGAAAACAATCGTTTCGAACCTGCTCCGGCGAGGGACGCCGCCACTTGCTGATAGGCGTCCTCTCTGATGGCAATGCCGACGACATCGAATTCCTTCGGGCTTTGCAGGGAGAATTCGCTGCCCGGACCGAAGTGAAACATGCTGTCAGCGTGCAAGGGACGGTCGCAGAATGTGCCACCACCGTTCATCGCCATCGGCACCCCGAACAGTCGCGCGCCGGCCCAGGCTTGCCCCTGTTCGACTACCGCTTGCGTTGTGACCTCGCGAAAAATCTGCATGTCCCCGATCCATACCTCCGACAGCGTTCCCTGGAAACTGCCGGGACTGATCTGGTCGTAGTTCTGGTCCCATTTGCCAAGGTTGGCGGCGTGCTCATCGACATCGCCGGCAATCAATTTCTGATACGAATGCTCCCGCTCCAGACCTCCCGCGGAATGAATCGGAGTCTTGGGCAGTGGCAACCGGCTCAGGGGTTCGGAATACGGCATCAGGAGAATGGTCTTGGATGGAAACACCGCAAGTTTAACCCTAATGCACACAGCCTTGCCGGCAGCCCCTGATTGTGGCGGTGCAACAAAAGAGACAGTTTTCAGCAGATCACACGGTTTTGCCGATTTTGGATACCGGGAACGTGTCAGGTCACTTAAAGTTCAACGTGTTCGGGATTGCTTCGCGCCCGGTTGGACACGCGCGGCGAACAGTCTTCACGATTGGCTATGTTTGAGAAAGGGCCGAAATGCTTGCTGGCAACATCAGAAAATTATGCTCTGGCGCGATCCTCGCCGCTGCTTCATGCGGCGTGTTCGCCGAGGTTCCGGTCGACAAGATAACGGTGTTGAACCTGCCGCCGGCGACACCTTACCGGCTGTACCTTTCCGACATGGCGATTTCCCATTTCGTCGACAGCAAGCTGATGATCATCGATGGCGAGTCGCTGAATGTCGTCGGCCATGTGGCGCTTGGCATGACCGGGCACGTCACCCTGACTCCGGATCGCTCCGAACTGCTGGTATCCACCGCCTACATGACCAAGCTGAACCGTGGCGAGCGCATCGGCCAGATGGACGTGTATGACGCAAGCACGCTCAAGCTGAAGGCGGAAGTCAGCGTGCCGCCGAAGCATTCGCAGTCGATGCCCTACCGCGGCAAGATCCGTACCTCGGCCGACGGTCGCCTGGTCTACATGCAGAACTCGACGCCGGCTTCATCGGTGACCGTGGTCGATCGCATTGCCGGCAAGTTCGTGGCCGAGATCGCGACGCCGGGCTGCTGGATGATTTATGTCCCGCAATCGGTATCCGA
>JADYZH010000042.1 GCA_020853215.1 Sulfuritalea sp.
ATCAATCAACTCGTCTATGCGGAAGTGGCGGTGGCTTACCGGCAACTGGCGGAGCTTGATGCTGTTTTGGCCCGCATCAAGGTCCAGCGTGCCGACTTGCCTTGGGATGCGGCTCATCTTGCCGGGCAGGCATTCGTCAAATATCGGCGCCAGGGAGGCGCCAGAACCTCGCCGCTGCCGGATTTCTATATTGGTGCTCATGCGCTGTCCGCCGGACTGGTCTTGCTGACACGGGACGCGGCCCGCTATCGCAGGTATTTTCCGAAGCTGAAGCTGATAGCGCCCCGAGTCAAGCGAAGGTAGCCGTTTACCCCACAACGCCCCCAAAAACCGTGACCGCTGGTGAAGCCGAGGTATCCCTGCCTTGGTACAAGCCTTCGCCCCCTGTCGGGCTACTCGACGATACCGACCCCAGTCTTACCCTGACCACGCTGGCGAGTGCGGCGGCCGCGCTTGGCAGAAAGGTGAACATCCAGTTCGCGGCAGCATAGACTTGGGACGGTTTCATTAAATGTCTTCGAGCTGAGCTTGAGTAGCGGTGGCTAGCAGCGGACACGATTGTCTTGGTCGGCAACAACAAACGTCGGGCTGGCGCTGCTCGATTGGTAGGGCATTGCAATGGCCAGGACCAGGAAGCGCACCCCCGGACGTGACTCGAAGGACCGTTTCAAGCACCGGAAGCAGGTATGGGCAGGTGGTCAGGATGTTTGAGCTTGTCGACCGTTCTCCGGACCTGAAACGCATGGCTTGGCGGCTTTGATTCACGCCGTCCGCGGGTGGTAACATGGCGCTGTGTTTTGTGCCGAACATGGGGGGCGCCATGAAAAAAGCTGATTCAGTGAAGCCGGAAAAACAGACATACGAGCAATGGAAAGACGAGCAGGTCAAGCTTGGGCTTGCCGATCTGGACGCCGGCCGCGTGCTAAGCCATGAAGAAGTGATGAGGCGGTCCGAGGCGCGGCTTCGCCGGCTCGAAAAGAAGCATGCCAAAGCGGCTTGAGTGGTCAATCCGTGCTGAACGTGATTTGGAGCGGATCGAGGCTTACTACGCGGAATCTGTCTCGCCTGCTGTTGCGCGAAGGGCGCGCGACGCAATCAATGCGGCCGTGATGCGGCTTGCGGTGCTCCCTGTACTGCACCGGCCGGGGAAGTACAACACCCGCGAAGCTGTCATGAAAGTCTTTCCGTACACGATTGTTTACCGGGCCGCAGCAGACAGCGTGCGCATCGTGCGCGTGCTGCATCAAGCGAAAAAGTATTTCAACTAGACCACCCGCGCCAGCATCATCCCCATTCCCGCCTCAACCCGCACGCCGGGCGCTTCCTCGACCAGATCCGGAACTGCCGCCGGCTGATGCCGAACCATTCGAGTTGCTTGTCCACTTTTAGATCCTCGGCACGGAAGTGAGCGAAGTGTGTCGCGTCGTCAAGTCGGCGCTGGCGAGACGGCGGTAGTCAAGTTGTTGTCGACCGCGCGCCGGGGTGAAAAGGCCGGACAGGACCTGGCCAGCTTTGCAAACCGGCGCGATCCGTAAGCTTTTGGGCTAGACTCCCGCCATGAACTACACCTTGAGCAAGCACGCCGAGGATGCCGCCCGGGAAAGGGAAATTCGCCCCGAATGGATTGCCGAAACCATCGACAAACCGCTGGCCACGGAATCCGATCCCGACGATCCCGATTTGCGGCATGCCTTGCGGCCAATAGCTGACTTCGGCTATCGTGTGCTACGCGTAATCTTCAATACCAGCAAGATTCCGCTCCATGTCGTCACGGTCTACTTCGACCGTACCATGAAAGGGAAGCTATGAAAATTGAATATGACCCGGAAGTCGACGCCCTTTACGTGCGTCTGACTGAAAGCAAAATCATCGAATCCGAGCAAGTGCAGCCCGGCATCGTGCTGGACTTCGACGAAGCCGGTAAGGTTGTTGGCCTCGAAGTATTGAACGCAAGCAAGCGTCAAACCCCAGCCACGCCAATAAAAGCAGCCGCCTGACTCCATGCAAAAAGCCCGCGATTGCGGGCTTTTGACTGATAGAACCTTTGTTAGCTCAGGTCGTCAGTTCCAAGCGGCGCTCGATGCGCTCAAGACGTGCATTGAAGCCGTCTGCCGTGAGCTGCTACGACGCATCGGCCGCTGCCAGATGTCCCAAGTGCTGAATGATTGACGCCTGCCCGGCTTCCAGGTTGCTGGTTCGGCGGATCAATTCGTCCAGTTTTCGGTTGATGTTGTCTTGGCCCACCTGAAACCGTTTCAGGTGTTCTAGGATCAGATTTTCAACGGAGTCGGTCATGCTGCTGTCCTCCTTTCGAATAAGTGTAGCTCAAACTTGCGGTCGATGCTCGGAGCTAGCATTAAGGTTGTTGGCCTCGAAGTATTGAACGCAAGCAAGCGTCAAACCCCAGCCACGCCATTAAAGGCAGCCGCCTGACTCCAAAGCACAAAGCCCGCGATTGCGGGCTTTTGACTGATAGAACGTCGTCGTTAAGCCGGCCAGGGCGGGCCAGGCAAGCTGCATCGCCGTCCCGCCGGCGCCGACTTTTCCAGGCGCGCCGCCATGGCAGCCCGCGCGGCACTTACAGCTTCTTGAGCAGCGTCGCGGCAATCAGGCCGAGATTGCCGATGCCGGTTTGCAGGTAGACCCCGGACTTGCGGATGCCGATGATCCGCGGCAACAGCCAGGCGTGGCGCGCGCGCTCGAATTCGTCGAGCACCGCCAGCGCCTCGGGACTCATGCGATGGCGCACCCGGCGCAGCGCCGCGAAGTTGCGGTCGTTCATGCTGCGGAAGCGGCCGATCAGCAGCCGGTAGGCGCGGCGCAGGCGCGGCATCCAGCCGATGTTCGAGCCGACGATGTTGTTCGGGTGCTGGCGATAGCTGACCTTGGGCACCGGGTCGTAATGCAGCAGCCCGCCGCAGCCGGTGGCGAGGATGTAGAGCCACCAGTCGTGGGTCTGGATGTCGAGGTCGGGGCCGGCCTCCATCAGCAGCGCGCGGGCGGCGTGGTTGAAGACCATGGTGTTGCCTCCGGCCACGCTTTGCACGATGGCGTTGGCGAAGGACATGGGGTGCGGGAACAGGGGCGACAGCCCGATCACGCCGTCGTCCTCGTCGATCAGGCGGGTGCGGGCGCCGTACACGGCGGGGATGTGGGCGGGGATCGAGGTGACCCAGGCCAGCGCCACGTCGAGCTTGTCGGGGTCCCACAAGTCGTCCTGGTCGCAGAAGGCGTAGTACGGCGACTGGATCTCGGGCGTGCAGGCCAGGGTCAGGAAGTTGGCGACGAAGCCCCGGCCGGGGCCGCGCACCCAGGAGAGCTTGTTTTCTCCCCATTGCGTCCGGTAGTGCTGCAGGACGTCCAGCGTGCCGTCGGTCGAATGGTCGTCCGCGGCCCAGATGCGCCAATCGGTGTGGGTCTGGGCGGCTACGGAATCGAGCTGGCGGGGGAGGAAGCGCTCGCCCTGGTGGGTGCAAAGAAAAATTGCCACATGGGTTGAATGCGCTGCCATCGGGGGCCGGGCCGGAACGTGAACGGGACGGCGCGAATTTTACACGCTGCTCCGGCGCGACCCGGCCGGGACGGCGCTATTTGCGCTGCCGGGTAAATGCCCGTATTTCTCCGAATGGAACGGGTGGTACTGTCGGTAAAGTGCTGCAATTGACGATATACGGCGGGATGGCGATCAGCATGGTGATGTCAGTGGGTGTTCCTTCCCATCGGGGCAACCGGTGCCCGGGGCCATTCATGCCGCCCAATCCGCGCTGCGACGGTACCCGCGTCACAAGGCCGGCACGCGCCACCGAAACCGGGCGCGAACTTTCCGACTCGCCATGGCATACGCCGACATAACCACGCGCGACTCGAACCCGGTAAAGCGATGGCTGCAGCGCCGGCGCTTCACCGATGCGCTCGCGGTTCTTGCAAGCGCCGACGCGAATGCCAGGATGCGGGTGCTCGACTTTGGCGCCGGAGACGGCGAACTCGTCCGCCGGATGGCCGGCGCCTGCAGCGTGGAGCCGTGGGTTTATGAGCCTACCTCGTCATTGATGGCGGAGGCAATGGCAACGCTGGCGGATTTCAGCTCGGTGCGCTTCGTGGATGACACGGGGTCGATCGAATCCGCGACCTTCGACTGCATCTTTTCTCTGGAGGTATTCGAGCATCTGCCCGAAAAGGAAACGGCTTTGGCGATGGCCGAGATTCATCGATTGCTGAAGCCTGCGGGGATTGCCGTGATCGGCGTCCCCCATGAACTGTTTCTCCCCGCGCTGTTCAAGGGCCTGTTTCGCGCGTCCCGCCGCTACGGCGAATTCGATGCCATTCCCGGGAACATTTTCAAGGCTCTGACCGGTCGGCCGCCGTTGCAACGGCCGGTGGCGGAAATCCGTCCCGGGCTCGCCTATCACTTTCATCATCTCGGCTTCGATTTTCGCGCACTGGAACACACGCTGAAGCAGCGTTTCCAGGTCCGACGGAAATGGTTCGGTCCCGTGCCGATGTTGGGTGCGGTTCTGAATTCCGAGGTCTACTTTCTGGTACAGAAGTCCGCCGACGCTGTGCGATGAATCCTGCGCCGCATGCGTGGCCGGCTATTCCCCCTTTTTTCCCCGAATCGCAAGTTCCTGAACGTCGGTAGAGTGCGGCGATCGGCAAATAGGGCGGGGACGATGATCAGCATGAGGATGTCAGGCAGGTTATGGGTTGTGATGGCGGCTGCCCTTGTGCTCCTCGCGCCTGCAGCAGAGGCGGCCAAACAGAAGGCGGGCAAGGCGTCGGAAGGCAAATCGGCGGAGGCGAAGGCCGGGCTGGTCGCGTTTGCGGATTCGCGCGGCTGCAAGCTGTGGGCATCCGAGTCGGCGGTACGGCGGATGAAGGAAATCGCGAGACAGGGTTCCGTCACCTGGCAGGGTGTCTGCAAGCGCGGATTCATTTCCGGTACCGGCGTGCTGCGCGAAGAAGGCCAGGCCGCGGCGGACGGCAGGATCAGGACATTCGCCCACTTCTACTCGGGGAGCGCGAACAAGGGTGTGCGCAGCGGACAATGGAAGCGGGAGAGCTTCGAGAAGTTCAGCGACAGCCCGAAGTTCGCGGCGCGCATCGCGACCGTGGAATTCGTCAATGGCATTGCCGTGGGCGCACCGAAGCCGGTTGCCGTGAGTTCCTGGAGCCAATACTCGATCAGTTTCAGCACCCGGATTCTCGCTACTGCACTCAAAGAGCAGCCTCAGTCGGCGTCGGCGAGCGACGGCCCGCTGGCCATGACAGCCGCTGAAATGCCGACCGCGAAAGTCGCGGAACCGTCCGTTCCGGCCGGAGTTCCACCTCCCGCACCGGCCGCCACCGCCGCGCTGCAGGCGGCATCGTTGTCCGCTGCGCCGGTCAATCCTTCGCCGGCAACGCCGCCCGAACCGGCGCCAGTGGTGCGACTTGAACCCGCGCCTGCGGTCACGGGCGTTGCGGCTTCGGCACCGGCTCCAGTAGCCACGCTCGCACCCGCTCCGGTCGCCGTGCCCGCAAAACCCGCCGTCCCGGAACCTGCTCTTGCCGCTGCACCGGCCAAAGCGTCGGAGCCCGCAAGTTCGTCGATTTTCTCCATGGCGTCGACCTTTGCTTCGAAGCTGGTTTCGGCATTGACACCAGCCCCCAAGCCGGCACCCGTACCGGCATCG
>JADYZH010000043.1 GCA_020853215.1 Sulfuritalea sp.
AGTGCGGGTTCATCGATATGCCACTGGGTCACCCCCGGGAAGGCGATGAACCAAGACTTCCAAGCCCGGAGACCGGCCAGGGACAAACCAGCGAATGCGTTGCGGGGTTGCGGCGTGCCGGGGGTTTGTGTCCTCCCCGTCCATCACCCTCACCTCCCAAACATTCAATTGCCACCTTCCGGCTGCGGGGACGCTCGCCGGGGTTTCGGGAGTTTCTTCATGTTTCGTCGTTTCCTCACCGCCGCCTGCGCGGCCATCTTTGCTTTCCCTTGCGTTTCCCTCGCCGCCGACGACCTCGCGGCCGTCGTCGTCACCGCCACCCGGTTCAGCGAAGCCGATCCGGGCGTCGCCGCCAACATCAGCGTGATCACCCGCCAGGACATCCGCAACACGCCGGCCACGAACCTGCCTGACGTGCTCGCCACGCGGGCCGGGGTGGACGTGCGCCAGCTAGGCGGTGTCATGGGCCGGGACGCCACAGTCGACATCCGCGGCTTCGGCGCCACGGCCACCAGCAATACCCTGATCCTGGTCGACGGCCTGCGCGTCAACCCGGTCGATCTGGGCTCCGTCATCTGGTCGTCGATTCCGCTGGAAAGTGTGGAGCGGATCGAGATCATCCGCGGCTCGGGCGCCGTGCTCTACGGCGACGGCGCCACCGGCGGCGTGATCAACATCATTACCGACAAGTCGGGGCGTCCTCGGGCGACCGTAGCAGCCACGCTGGGCAGCAAGGATTACAAGGGCGTCGACGCCCAACTGGCCAACGGCAACGACAAGGCCTATTTCAACCTGTTCGCGAATCATGCAGACGCCAATGGCTACCGCGACAACGGCCAACAGGACCAGCAGAGCATCAGCGGGCGTGCCGGCTGGCTGCTGGATCGCGGCGAAGTATTCGCCGACTTTGCCACCTACAAGGAATCAGCCGGACAAGCGGGAGCCATTTTCAGCGCCACCTATCGCAACAATCCGACCAGCACCCGATTTCCCGAGAACAAGGAAGACCGCAACGGCTACCGGATTCGGCCCGGGGTTTCCTACCGCGTGAATGATCGCCTCACCATTGAGGCCGAGATTTCACGCGAGCATCAGGAACTCAATGCGAACTACGTTTCCCGGGCCTCGACCAGCGACCGTACCCGCGACACGACCTCCTTCACGCCGCGCCTGCGCTGGCGTCATGACTTTGGCGCCCTGCCCAGCGAAACCGTAGCCGGTTTCGACTACTACGACGGCGAGTTCACGGCGGACAACATCGGGTTCGCCAACCAGGACGCATCCCAGGAAAGCACGGCCTTCTACCTGCAGAACATCACGAAATTTTCGCCAAACCTGAGCCTCACTCTTGGCGGCCGCAGCCAGCGCATGAAGCAGACAGCCAAACAGGATGCCTACGCGCCGTTTTTCAGCCCGGCCGTTTCCGGCAACGGCACCCGCACGAAGTCCGCTTACGACGTCGGCCTGGCGTATGCCCGGGACGACTGGCGCGTCTATGGAAAAACCGGCACCAGCTTCCGTTTTGCCAACCTCGATGAACTTTTCGGTTTCGACGCCTTCTTCAACCCGGTATTTGCCGGCAACCTCAAGCCGCAACACGGTACGACCAACGAAATCGGCGGCAGCATCGCGGCAGGCCCGGCAATCCTCCGCGCCTCGTTCTACCGCCTCGATCTGGATGACGAAATCGGTTATGACGATGCCCTCGGCACCAATACCAACTATCCGAAAACCCGTCGCAAGGGCGCGGAACTGGAAGTCGACTGGAAGATTGCCGAGCGCCTGCAAGCCCGGCTCTCCTATGCCTATACCGATGCCAAATTCCGCGAAGGCGTTAACTCCGGAAACGAGATCCCCCTCGTGCCGAACGACCTGACCAGTGCCCAATTGACCTGGAATGCCGGCACTAGCGGGAGCTATTCCGCCGCCGTCCGCCACGTCGGCGAGCGTCGTTACCTCAACGATTTCGCCAATGCCCAGGGGATGCTTTCCGGCTACACGACACTCGACCTGCAAGCCGTGTGGAACCTCAAGCCCTGGAAAATCACGGCCAAGATCCTCAATGCGCTGGACAAAAAGTATTCGCCCAATGCCGGGTATTCGGCCTTCCGCAACGATACCTTTTACTACCCTGCCGATCCGCGCGGCTTCTTCGTTTCCGGACGCTTCGACTTCTGATGCCCACCCGCCGCCGCGCCCTGCTTGTCCTTGCCGCCCTGGCCGGGCTGGCAGTGCTGAGCCTGTTCGTGGCGCTGGCGGCGGGCAGCCTTACGGTTTCCCTCGCGGACGTCGTCGGCACCATCAGCGGCAGCGGCGATGGCCTCGCGATCGAGGTCATCCGCGGCCTGCGCCTGCCCCGCGCGCTGGCGGCCTTCGCCTGCGGCGGTCTGCTGGCCTTGGCCGGCGCTCTGATGCAAGTGCTGTTGCGCAACCCGCTGGCCGATCCCTACGTGCTGGGGATTTCGGGTGGAGCGGCGGTCGGTGCCCTGTCTGCCATGCTGGCCGGCCTGGCGCTGGCTTTCATCAACCTGTTCGCCTTCGCCGGCGCCTTCGCCGCGATGCTGGTGGTCTTCGGCCTGGCCCATGGCGACAGCAGCTGGACCCGCACCCGCCTGCTGCTGACCGGGGTCATCGTCGCCTCCGGCTGCGGCGCGGCGGTAGCACTGATCATGACGATTGCACCGGAAGATGAATTGCGCGGCATGCTGTTCTGGCTCATGGGCGACCTGGGGCATTCCAGCAGCCCGTGGCCGGCCCT
Organism: Sulfuritalea sp.; assembly: GCA_020853215.1. GTDB lineage: Bacteria > Pseudomonadota > Gammaproteobacteria > Burkholderiales > Rhodocyclaceae > Sulfuritalea. Next base: position 2,759 of record JADYZH010000043.1, read on the forward strand.
GACTTTGCTGGCGCTGGGATTGCTTACCATGCTGCCTTTCAGTCGCGAACTGAATTTGCTATCGCGCGGCGACACGCTCGCCCGCGCACTTGGCGTCTCGGTTGACCGGGTCAAGTTCGGCATCTACGTACTGGCGTCGCTGCTCACCGCCGTGGCAGTCACCACGGCGGGAAGCATCGGCTTCATCGGCCTCGTGGTGCCGCACCTGGTCCGGTTGGCAATGATCCGGCTCGGCTGGGGCAACGATCAGCGCCTGCTGCTGCCGGCCTCCGTACTCTTCGGTGGCAGCCTGCTGGTGATCGCCGACACGCTGGCGCGCACCGTGATCGCCCCCCAGCAACTGCCTGTCGGCGTGCTGACCGCACTGCTCGGCGTCCCGGTATTCCTGTTCCTGCTCGGGCGCCAGCCGCATGAGCAACGCTGAGGCGGCCATGAATTCAGCCTTGCTGGAGGCGAGGCGGCTGGACGTCGACATCGGCAGCCACCGCATCTGCCGCGCCCTCGACTGGCGCGTCGAAGCCGGCGAATCGTGGGCCATTCTCGGCCGCAACGGCGTCGGCAAATCGACCCTGCTCGCCACCTTGGCCGGATTTCTGGCGCCGCACGGCGGTCATTTGAGCATCGCCGACCTGGCCTTGCCGAACCCCATTCCGGGCGCAGATTTAAGGGCCATGGCCCGCATACGCGGCTACCTGTCGCAGCACCAGTTCGATCCCTTCGCCTCCACTGTCATGGAGACGGTGCTGGTCGGCCGCCATCCCCACCTCGGCCGCTGGGACTGGGAATCGGCCGCCGACCGCCGCATCGCCGAAGCTGCGCTGACGGAACTCGACCTCGACGGCTTCGCCGAGCGCGAAGTGCAAACGCTGTCGGGCGGCGAGCGCCAGCGCCTGGCGGTGGCGCAGTTGCTGACCCAGGAACCGCGACTGTACCTGCTCGACGAGCCGCTGACCCATCTCGATCTATCGCATCAGGTGGCGGTGATGGAAATGTTCGCCCGGCGCGCCGCGCACGGTGCCGCCATCGTCGCTGTCCTGCATGACCCGGGTTTCGCCGCCCGCTACTGTGGTCGGGCCCTGCTGCTGTTCGGCGACGGCAAATGGCTCGCCGGACCGGCCGCCGAAGTAATCAACGCCACAAACCTGACGCGACTCTACGGCCATCCCCTGCGCGAGCTTTGCGCTGATGGGCACCGCTGGTTTGTTCCCTGCTGACCGGGGTTCGCCGGGCACGCCGATGCCTCTCAGCCGCCGGCAACAGCAAAGTGCGCGCGATCCAGGCACCGAATCCGCTCCTGCCGCCGAGGGTCGGCAAGCGCCGCGATTTCCGGCACCCGTCCGGCGAGTGACAAAATACCCTGACGCATGCCGCGTCTTTCGATAGAGTAGAGACTGTCGGCCGACGGTCGATGAACAGACGCACGGGGAAACGAGCGATGCCCAACACAGCCAAACCACTCAGCGAAAAGGCCCTCCTGGCCATGCCCGCCAGTTCCTACATGAACGCGGCGCAGCTGCGCTTCTTCCGCGACCTGCTGTCCAAGCAGCGCCAGGATCTGCTCGACAACGCAACCATGACCATCGACCATCTGCGTGACGGCGAGGCCGAAGCCGACCCCAACGACCGCGCCACCATCGAAGAGGAGAACTCGCTCGAGCTGCGCATCCGCGACCGCGAGCGCAAGATGCTGCCGCGGGTAGACGCCGCCTTGAAGCGCATCGACGACGGCCGCTACGGCTACTGCGAAGACACCGGCGAACCGATCGGCCTGCGTCGCCTGCTGGCGCGCCCGACCACGGTCTATTCGATCGAGGCGCAGGAGCGCCACGAGTCGCGGCAGAGGATCCAGGGAAAGTAGCCGGGCGCCGCTAGCCCGGCGACAGGAGAGCAGCCATGGCCGACACCGCGGCTCGCAAACGCAAGACGCCCGCAACGAAACGTGCGCCCGTAAAGCGGGCCCCGCCGCCCCTGCCCGAACCACCCGATACGGGGATGGTCGACCAGATGCGGACCATGGCCGGCAGGGTGCTCGACATCGGGGCGGCGACGGTCGGCGCCGCCAAAACGCTGCACACGGCCACCGAGGTCGCCAGGGCGCTGCGCAAGGGCAAGCCGATGGAAGCCGCGGCCGATGTGCTCAAGGCCATCATGCCGGGATTGTCGGAACCCGGCGTCTGGATCCGGACCGGTGCCGCGCTGCGGCGCATGCGCAAGGCTGCCGGCCTGACGATCACCGAAGTCGGGACGGCGATCAACCTCAAGGATCCGTCCCTGATTGAAGCCTGGGAAAACGGCCGCATTGCGGTTCCGTTCGAACTGATCCTGCGCCTGGCGGCGGTGCTCGGCCGCAACGACCCGATCGGCTTCGTCATGAAGTTCACCCGCAGCTCCAATCCGGACCTGTGGCGCAGCCTCGAAGCGCTCGGCGTCGGCAAGCTGCTGATCCAGTCGGCGCGCGAACGCGAGTTCGCCAATATCTACCGCGCCGACGACGAGGCGCGCGGCCTCAGCGACGAGGAATTCGCCGCGGTGCTGACCTTCACCCGTGCCGCCTTCGAAATGGCCATGGCATTTCGCGGCCGCAGTTCAAAACGCCGCGACTGACCTCCGCGACACGGCGGCGGTTGCCGTCGTGCAGGCGCCGACCTACCTGCCGTGCTTGGCGCGAGCCGCTTCCAGATGCGTGCAGAGCTTCTCGGCGCCGTCGAGAATCCTCGGCGTGTGGCGCTGCAGCAGATCGGGGGGGACGAAGTACAGGTTGTTGCGGACCACGGCTTCCAGCGTGGTCCAGCGCCGCCAGTCGTCCAGCCATTCGGGCCGCGCATCGCCCATGCCGCTGGCGACGATTACCTCGGGATTGACCGCGATGACCGCCTCCACCGTCACGGTCGGCGCCAGGACCGGCAGTTGCGCGAAAACGTTGCGCCCCCCGCAAAGGCGTATGGCATCGCTGATGACCTGCTTGCCGTTCACGGTCATCAGGGGTTGTTTCCATATCTGGTAGAACACGGATACCGTCGGCCTCCGGCTGTAGCGGGCGGCCAGCGCCGCATATCGTTCGCGAAACACCTTGGCTGCCGCATCGGCCGCCGGCCCGGTACCGGCCAGCAGGCCGATGCGTTCCAGTTCGCCGGCGACATCCTCGATGCGATCGGGCTCGGACAGGTGCACCGTCAGGCCCAACGCACGCAGACGGGCCACCGCTGCCGCCGGGTTGCCGCTTTGCCAGCCGAGGACCAGGTCGGGCTTGAGGGCGACGACGGCTTCCAGATCGAGCGAATGGCCGCCCACCCGGGGCAAAACCTTGGCTGCCGGCGGGTAGTCGCTGTACTCCGCCGTGCCGACCACCCGGTCTCCCGCTCCGGCGGCGAACAGCAGTTCGGTGATGTGCGGCGACAGACTTACGATGCGCCTCGCCGGCGCCGCCAGCCTGATGCCAGTGCCGCTGGCGTCGGTGACGACAATTTCGCTCCGCACCGGCAGGCAGATCAGCGTGCACAGCAGCGACAGGCACAGTCGCTTCATGCCGCCGCCGTATCGCCGGCGCCGACTTTTCGCCGCCGGGCGGCTGGCGGCGGCACCATCAGAAGCCGCAGCAGGCGGTCAACAAAGTCCATGGGATAATTGATGAAAGAAACACGCAGCATTCTAACGACGGCCGGACAGGAATCTCCACCCGCCGGCATCCTTGACCCGATAAAGCTGCGATGACCAAAAAAACCCATATCCGCCCCGCCGACATTCGCGGCTACAGCCGGCTCGCCATCGACGCCACGCTCGGCCTGACCCGGCTGGTCGAAACCATGCATCACAACATCGTGCGTGTCCCCGGCCCGCTGGGCAAGTACACAGAGAAGCCGACCCGCGGCATCACCGGGCTGGTCTATCGCAGCATACAGGGCACGACGCGGCTGGTCGGCGGCGGCATCGATGCGCTGCTGGGTCAGCTGTTGCCGCTGCTGGAGCGGGAACCCGCCGCATCGTCCGCCGGGCGCGAAGCGGTCGTGGCCGCGCTCAATGGCGTGCTGGGCGATCACCTCGCCGCCAGTGCCAATCCCCTGGCCATACCGATGCAGCTGCGCCAGAACGGCCAGCCGCTGGCATTGACGGCGCAGGATATCGCCGCCGACGTTCCCGCGCCGAGCGGAAAGATACTGCTGCTGGTGCACGGGCTTTGCATGAACGACCTGCAGTGGCGGCGCAACGGGCACGACCACGGCGCGGCGCTGGCCGCCGCTGGCGGCTACACGCCGCTCTACCTGCACTACAACAGCGGCCGGCATGTTTCGACCAACGGCCGCGCCCTGGCCGGAATGCTGGAAACCCTGCTGCGGGCGTGGCCGGTGCCGGTGGAAAAGCTGGTGATCGTCGGCCACAGCATGGGCGGCCTGCTGGCGCGCAGTGCCTGCCACTACGGCCGGCTCGCCGGCCATGGCTGGCTGAAACATCTGCGGCAGATGGTTTTTCTCGGCACCCCCCACCATGGAGCACCCCTCGAACGCGGCGGCAACTGGGTCAATGTCATCCTCGAGCTCAGCCCCTATACCGCCGCGCTGGCCCGCCTGGCGAAGATCCGCAGCGCGGGCATCACCGATCTGCGCCACGGCAGCATCCTCGACGAAGACTGGGCGGATGGCGACCGCTTTGCCCATGCCAAATCGAAAAAGGGCAAAATGGCCTTGCCGCATGGGGTGCAATGTTTTGCCGTGGCTGCTACCTTGTCCGGACAAGGCGGCGATCCCGGGAAAATGCCGCTGCCGGGCGATGGTCTGGTGCCTTTGCAGAGCGCGCTCGGGCGGCACAAGGACGGCAGCCGCGAACTTGATTTTCCCGCGGCGCAGGAATGGGTCGCCTGCGGCATGAATCACCTGGACCTGCTGGACGACGCCAGGGTGCATGAACAGTTGCGGAAATGGCTGTGTTGATAGCCGCAGGCGGGCCCGGACGGAATGGCAGCACCCATTGTGATTAGAATGTAAAAAAACTAGGAGGAGTGGCGATGGAAAAGATCTGGCTCAAGAGCTACCAGGCAGGCGTACCGGCCGAAATCGACCTGAACGAGTTCCGCTCGATCGGCGACCTGTTCGAAAAGGGCGTCAGGCAGTACGGGCCGCGCAAGGCCTACATCAACATGGACAAGGCCATCACCTATGCCGAGCTGGACAAGCTGTCGGCCGCCTTCGGCGCCTATTGCCAGTCGGTATTGAAGCTGCCGCAGGGCGCCCGCATCGCACTGATGATGCCCAACCTGCTGCAGTACCCGGTCTGCCTGTATGGCGCGCTGCGCGCCGGCTACACGGTGGTGAACTGCAACCCGCTGTACACCGAGCGCGAGCTCGAGCACCAGCTCAAGGATTCCGGCGCCGAGGCCATCGTCATCGTCGAGAACTTCGCCAGCGTGCTGGACAAGGTCATCGCCCGCACCCCGGTCAAGCACGTGCTGGTAACGCAGCTGGGCGACATGCTCGACTTCCCCAAGCGCATGATCGTCAATCTGGTGGTCAAGCACGTCAAGAAGATGGTGCCGGCCTGGAACCTGCCGAATGCCATCGAGCTGCGCGACGCGCTGATCGAGGGCGGCCGCCATCCGCTGCGGCCGGTCGAGGTCGGCCACGACGACATCGCCTTCCTGCAATACACCGGCGGCACCACGGGCGTGTCCAAGGGCGCGATGCTGACCCACCGCAACATCATCGCCAACCTGCAGCAGGCCCATGCCTGGATCAGGGACGGCGTCACCGACACCGAGATCATCGTCACGGCGCTGCCGCTGTACCACATCTTCGCCCTGACGGCGAACTGCCTGACCTTCTTCAAGATCGGCGCGACCAACCTGCTGATTACCAACCCGCGCGACATTCCCGGCTTCATCAAGGAGATCGGCAAGTACCCGTTCACCACCATCACCGGGGTCAATACGCTGTTCAACGCCATGATCAACAACCCGGACTTCGCCAGGCTCGACTTGGGCAAGCTGCGCCTGACCCTGGGCGGCGGCATGGCGGTGCAGCGCGCGGTGGCCGAGCGCTGGAAGCAGATCACCGGCGTGACGCTGATCGAAGCCTACGGCCTGACCGAAACCTCGCCGGCGGCGACCATGAACCCGCTCGACCTGCCCGAGTACAACGGCTGCATCGGCCTGCCGATCTCCTCGACCGAAGTCGCCATTCGCGACGACGACGGCAAGGACCTGCCCCTGGGCGAACCCGGCGAACTGTGCATCCGCGGCCCGCAGGTGATGAAGGGCTACTGGAACCGCCCCGAGGAAACCGCCAAGGTGATCATGGCCGACGGCTTCCTGCGCACCGGCGACGTGGCCGTGATGAACGGCGATGGCTACGTCAAGATCGTGGACCGCAAGAAGGACATGATCCTGGTCTCCGGCTTCAACGTCTATCCCAACGAAATCGAGGACGTGCTCGCCCTGCATCCGGGCGTGCTGGAATCGGCGGCGGTCGGCGTGCCCGACGAAAAGACCGGGGAAGCGATCAAGATCTTCGTGGTCAGGAAGGACCCGAACCTGACCGAAGCCTCGATCATCGAACATTGCCGCGCCAACCTCACCGGCTACAAGATCCCGCGCCAGATCGTCTTCCGCACCGAACTGCCGAAGACCAATGTCGGCAAGATCCTGCGCCGCGAACTGCGCGACGCCAAGGCCTGAGGCGGGCACACACGACGATGAGCGAGATACGGGTCTGCCGTCCGCACTACACGACGCTGAAAAAAGCCCGCACGGGCGCCGAACACATCGCCGAGGAACTCGGCGAGGAGTTCGGCCTCGACCACGAATGGGAAGGCAACACCCTGCGCTTCCAGCGCATGGGCGTGACGGGGCACATCGAGGTGGGCAAGAAGGAGGTCGAGGTCTACGTCAAGCTCGGCTTCCTGCTGATGGCCCTCGGGCCGCGCATCGAGCACGAGATAAACCGCTTCTGCGACGAGAACTTCGGCCCGGTCACATAAACTCACCGGCGCGCCGGGTGGCGGACGCTTAGCCGAATCCGCTAATGGAAATCCCGGCTCGCCGTCACTAGTTCGCCGAGCAGTTCGCTGTGGTCGAACAGGCGCTGGGCGACCAGATGCACCACGGCATGCTCGCCCGCGCCTTCCACCTGCAACTGGCCGGCGACGCCCAATAGCCGGCTGCCGAGCAAAAGTCGGCGCTGGCGACACGCCAATTCATTGAACACCACCACGTTGGCGTAGCCGGTTTCGTCCTCCAGCGTGACGAAGATGACGCCGCTGGCGGTGCCCGGCCGCTGGCGGCAGGTGACGAGCCCCGCGCAACGCACCACGGCGCGGTCGCCGCGCTCGCGCAGTTCCATGGCCGACAGATAGCGCTTTGTCGCCAGCCGCGTGCGCAACAGCGCCAGCGGATGGCGACCGAGCGTGAGGCCTTGGCTGCGGTAATCGGCAGCAATGTCCTCGCCCTCGCGCGGCGCGGCGAAGCTCACGGCAGCTTCACGCAGCGCGACGCCGGCGAAGAGGTCGCGCTGCAAGGGCACGGCGGCCGCGGCCCAGGCGGCCTGGCGGCGATGGCCGGCAAGCCGGCGCAGCGCGCCGGCGGCGGCCAGCAGGTCGAGGTCGCCCTGGCCGAGTCCGGCACGACGCGCAAGATCGGCGAGGTCGGCAAACGGCGCCTGTCCGCGTGCGGCGACGATGCGCTCCGCGGACGCCGCGGAAAAGCCGCGCAACTGCTGCAGGCCGAGGCGCACGGCGCCGAGTTTGCCAACCCCGTTCCCGCCTTCCAGCACGCACTCGCGGTCGCTGGCCGTGACATCCACCGGCCTCACCTCGACGCCGTGGCGGCGCGCATCCTGCACCAGCTGCGAGGGCGAATAGAAACCCATGGGCTGCGCATTGAGCAGGCCGAGCAGGAAGGCGGCCGGCTCGTGGCGCTTGAGCCAGGCCGAGACATACACCAGCAGCGCGAAGCTCGCCGCGTGCGATTCGGGAAAGCCGTACTCGCCGAAGCCCTGGATCTGGGCGTACAGCGCCGCGGCAAATTCGTCGGCATAACCGCGGCTCTTCATGCCACCAAGCAGCTTGTCGCGGAAAGGCTCCAGGCCGCCCTTCCTTTTCCAGGCCGCCATGGCGCGGCGCAACTGGTCGGCTTCGCCGGGCGTGAAGCCGGCGGCGGCGATGGCGATCTGCATCGCCTGCTCCTGGAAGATGGGCACGCCCAGGGTGCGCGAAAGCACCTCGCGCACCGCCTCGCCCGGATACTCGACCGGCTCCAGCCCCTGCCGCCGCCTCAGATACGGATGGACCATGTTGCCCTGGATCGGCCCCGGCCTTACCAGCGCCACTTCGATGACCAGGTCGTAGAAGCAGCGCGGTCGCAGGCGCGGCAGCATGGCCATCTGCGCGCGCGATTCGATCTGGAACACGCCCACGGTGTCGGCGCGCGAGACCATTTCGTAGGTCGCGGCATCCTCGGCCGGCACGTCCGACAGCCGGAAAGGCTGGTCGCGCCGCTGCGCCACGGCGGCGAGCATGCGGCGTATCGCGGAAAGCATGCCCAGGGCCAGCACGTCGACCTTCATCAGGCCCAGCGCGTCGATGTCGTCCTTGTCCCACTGGATCACGGTGCGTTCCGCCATCGCGGCGTTTTCCACCGGCACCAGGCGGTCGAGCCGGCCGCG
>JADYZH010000044.1 GCA_020853215.1 Sulfuritalea sp.
ACAAGACGCTCAAGCACGTCATCATCTCCGGCAGCGACGAGAAGGGCTATCCCAACCTGGCCGAACTGATGATGGGCGTCAGTCCGCACTTCGAACCGGCGCCGACCACCTGCGATGATTTCTGCTTCTGGCTGTATTCCTCGGGCTCGACGGGCACGCCGAAGGGCACGGTGCACCTGCACTCGCACCTGATCCAGACCGCGGAGCTCTACGGCAAGGCGATACTCGGCATTCGCGAGGACGACCTGGTGTTTTCCGCGGCGAAGCTGTTTTTTGCCTATGGCCTGGGCAACGGCCTGACCTTTCCGCTGTCGGTAGGCGCGACCACGATACTGATGGGTGAGCGGCCGACGCCGCAGGCCGTGTTCCAGCGCCTGCGCGAGCACAAGCCGACGATCTTCTACGGCGTACCGACGCTTTACGGCGCATTGCTGGCGAGCCCGGAGATGCTTGTCCGCGCCGAGGTGCCGCGGCTGCGCGTCTGCGCTTCGGCGGGCGAGGCGCTTCCGGCCGACATCGGCAAGCGCTGGACGGAACTGCTCGGCGTCGAGATCCTCGACGGTATCGGCTCCACCGAGATGCTGCACATCTTCCTTTCCAACCGTGCCGGCGAAGTGCGCTACGGCACCACCGGCAAGCCGGTGCCCGGGTACGAGGTGCGCCTGGTCGGCGAGGACGGCAGTGTGGTGTCCCGGGGCGAGATCGGCGACCTGCAGATCAAGGGCCCGAGCGCGGCCGCTCTCTACTGGAACAACCGCGAGAAGTCACGCCACACCTTCATGGGCGACTGGACGCGCAGCGGCGACAAGTACATCGAGATCGAGGACGGCTACTACCAGTACTGCGGCCGTTCCGACGACATGCTCAAGGTTTCGGGTATCTATGTCTCGCCCTTCGAGGTCGAGGGCGCGCTGATGACACATCCCGACATTCTCGAAGCCGCGGTGGTGGCGCACGCCGACACCGACCAGTTGATCAAGCCCAAGGCCTACGTGGTGCTCAAGCCCGGCGTCGCGCCGTCCGAGGAGCTCAAGCAGGCCCTGAAGGTGCATGTCAAGGAAAAGCTGGCGCCCTACAAGTATCCGCGCTGGATCGAGTTCGTCGCCGAGCTGCCGAAAACGGCGACCGGCAAGATACAGCGCTTCAAGCTGCGCTGAACCGCTGATTCCGCCACCGCCATGCGCGTCCTGATCATCGAGGACGACCTCGACATCGCCGGCAACCTCTACGAGTTCCTCGAGGGACGCGGCAATGTCGTCGATCTCGCGCGCGATGGTGTCACCGGCATGCACCTCGCCGTCTCCGGCGATTTCGATGCCATCGTGCTCGACCTCGGCCTACCCGGGGTTGACGGCCTCGGCCTGTGCCGCAAGCTGCGCGGCGAAGCGAGGCAGGACGTGCCGGTGCTGATCCTCACCGCGCGCGACCTGCTCGACGACAAGCTGGCGGCCTTCGAATGCGGCGCCGACGACTATCTCGTGAAGCCCTTCGCCCTGCGCGAGGTCGAGGCGCGGCTCAACGCGCTGGTGGCGCGGCGGCGCGGCCGCGTGGTGAACCGCAGGTTGCGCTACGAGGCGATCGAATACGACCCGGACAACCTGGCGGTGACGGTGGACGGGCGCTCGGTGCATCTTTCGCGCAAGTGCCTGCTCCTGCTGGAGAAGCTGATCGCCGCGCCGCACCGCGTGTTCACCCGCGCCGAACTGGAGCGCGAGCTGTGGGGCGACGAGCACCCGCAGAGCGATTCCCTGCGCAGCCACATGCACCTGCTGCGCCGTGCCCTGACCGATGCCAGCGGGCGGGCTCCGATCGAAACGGTGCATGGGATCGGTTACCGTTTTGCGGTCGGCGACGGCTGCTGAGCGCGGCTGATCGCGCATGTCGCGGGATCCCCGCCACAGCCTGCGCCTCAAGTTCGCGCTGAGCTTCGCGCTGGCGGGCCTGGTGCTGGTGCTGGTTCATGCCGTCGCCATCCACCAGCTCAATCGCCAGCAGGAAGCACAACTGATAGACCAGATCGTCTCCGACGAAATGGAAGGCCTGCTCGAGCAATATGAGCGCCAGGGTCGCCTCGACGGGCCGCCCTACCGCGCGCTGCAGCGCTACCAGGTGCGGCCCGACACCGAGGCGCTGTCGCTGCGCAAGTGGTTCCGCGCCAGCTGGCTGGTGCAGGGCTTCGTCGCCCGCGACGAGGCCGAGCGCGCCGAACTGCCGGCCGAGCTGCGTGGTCTGGAGCCGGGCTTCCACGACGTCGGGCAGGGCGCCGACCGCTATCGCGTCGAAGTCCGCGAGATCGGCAGTATCGCCTTCGTCGTCGCCTATTCCGTGTCGCTGCACGAGGAACGCGGTCGCCACTTCACGCAGGCCCTGGCGATCAGCGCCCTGATCACCATCCTGGTCACGGTGCTGGTCGGGCTTTGGCTGTCTCGGCGCCTGACGCACCAGATCGTCGACCTCGCGCAGCGCGTGCGCCAGCTCGACGGCAAGCACGCCGGCGAGCCGCTGGAGCGCCATTACCCGGAACGCGAGGTCGCCGAGCTGGCGGCGGCCTTCGACGGCTACCACGAGCGCACGGTGCGCCTGCTGGAGCGCGAGCGCGCCTTCACCGCCGACGTCAGCCACGAATTGCGCACGCCGCTGACGGCGATCCAGACCACCTGCGAGCTGATGCTCGATGATTCCGATCTGTCGGCCAAGGCGCGCAGCCGGGTGGACAAGATTTCCGGCGCCACGACGCGGCTCACCGAACTGGTGAATGCCTTCCTGCTGATGGCGCGCGAGGAGGCCGACGGCATCAGCGGCGAGGTGGATCTGCGCGAGTGTATCGCCGAGGCCGCCGAGAGCGTGCGCGAGCGCGCCGCGGCCAAGGGCCTGACGCTGCTGGTCGAACCGGGCGAGGCCGTCCGCCTGCGGGCGCCGCGGCGGGCGCTGCAGGTGGTGCTGTCGAACCTGCTGGCGAACGCGGTGAGCTATACCGAGCGCGGCTCGGTGACCCTCAGTCACCGCAGCGGCAGGGTGGAGATCAGCGATACCGGCCCCGGCGTCGCGCCCGACCGCATCCCCGATCTGTTCCGCCGCTTCCATCGCGGTGATGCGCGCGGCGGTGACGGCTTCGGGCTCGGGCTGGCGATCGTCAAGCGAATCTGCGAGCAGGCGGGCTGGACCATTTCCGTGGAGCCCCGCGACGAGGGCGGCACGCGCATCCACCTGGGCCTGATTTGACAAGGATTTGACGTTCCCATGACAGGGATTTGATGTTTGCTTCCTATACTTGGACGACATTCGGAAGCGTGCCGCAGGTGCAGACGGATGCTGCTATAGTCAGGCGCACTTCGGGATGGCCGCAAGCCAGTCCGTACACACAACCATAATTGGAGGAGTAACAATGAGCCAGAACGATAAGGATGTCTTTGCCCGCCGCGGCTTTCTCAAGGGTTCGGCGGCAATCGCGGGTGCCACCGCGGTCGGCTCCCTGCTGCCGTCGGCAGCCCTTGCCCAGCAAGGCAAACTCAAGGTCGGCCTGATGCTGCCCTACACCGGCACCTTCGCCCAGCTTGGCGTGGCGATCACCAACGGCTTCAAGCTGGCGGTCGACGAGCGCGGCGGCAAGCTCGGCGGGCGCGAGATCGAGTTCGTCACGGTCGACGACGAATCCAATCCGGCCAAGGCGCCGGAGAACGTCAACAAGCTGGTGCAGCGCGACAAGGTCGACGTCGTCATCGGCACCGTGCATTCCGGCGTGGTGATGGGCATGGCCAAGGTGCTCAAGGAATCCGGCACGCTGTGGATCAACCCCAACGGCGGCGCCGGCGCCATGACGGGCGCCGCCTGCGCGCCCAACTTCTTCCGCACCTCGTTCTCCAACTGGCAGACCACGCACGCCCTGGGCAAGGTGCTCAAGGCCAAGGGCCACAAGACGGCGGTCTTCATCACCTGGAAGTACGCCGCCGGCGAGGAGATGATGGAAGGCTTCAAGGAAGGCTTCGAGAAGGAAGGCGGCAAGCTGGTCAAGGAGCTGTACACGCCCTTCCCGCAGGTCGAGTTCCAGGCGCTGCTGACCGAGATCGCCAGCATCAAGCCGGATGCCGTGGTGGCCTTCTTCGCCGGTGGCGGAGCCGCCAAGTTTCTCAAGGATTACCAGGCCGCCGGCCTCAAGGGCAAGATCCCGCTCTACGGCTCGGGCTTCCTCACCGACGGCGTGCTCGATGCCGTGGGCGATGCCGGCGAAGGCGTGGAAACCACGCTGCACTATGCCGACGGTCTCGACACCAAGAAGGACAAGGCCTTCCGCCTCGCCTACGCCAAGACTTTCAAGCTGCAGCCCGACGTGTATGCGGTGCAGGGCTACGATGCCGGCCAGCTGCTGGCGGCGGGACTGGAAGCCGTCAAGGGCAATGTCGCCGACAAGGTGGGCGTGATCAAGGGCATGGAAGCCGCCAAGATCGACAGCCCGCGCGGCGTATGGACGCTGTCCAAGGCGCACAACCCGGTGCAGGACATGGACCTGCGCAAGGTGGTCGGCAAGGAAAACAAGGTGCAGGGCGTGGCCTGGAAGGCGCTGGCCGATCCGGCGCGCGGCTGCAAGATGTAAAGACGTTTCCCCGAACGGGGCGGTTGCCGCAACCGCCCCGTTTTTTCGCCTTCCACTTTTCCC
>JADYZH010000045.1 GCA_020853215.1 Sulfuritalea sp.
CTCTCGGCAGCTGAAGCGGCAGCACCTTCGACACCGGTCCACGCGCCGGCCGCCTTTTCCTATGCGCGCCAGGCGGGCCTCGCAGTCGGCGAGCCGGCGGCGCGGCCCTATCTCGACTTCGCGCGCAACGCCTTCGATGCAGTGACGACCGCCGAAGAACTGCGGATCGCCGTGGCGCAGGCACCGACTTTTTCAGCAGACGCTGGTGCAACCCCCCTGCTCGGCTACGCCGTGGCCCAGATCCACGGCGTTTATATCCTGGCGCAGAACGCGGCCGGCCTGGTGCTGGTGGACATGCACGCGGCGCACGAGCGCATCCTCTATGAAAAACTGAAAAACAGCCTCGATGCCGGCCCGGTGGCGACGCAGGCCCTGCTGGTGCCGCTGGTACTCTCCGCCAGCGACGCCGAGATGGCAACGGTCGAAGATCAGGCCGTGGCGCTGGCCGCGCTCGGTTTCACCGTCGCTGCCGCCGGACCGCGCGAACTCGCCGTGCGTGCGCTGCCGGCGCTGCTCGCGGGCGGCAATCCCGTCGATCTGGTGCGCTCGCTACTCAGGGACCTGGCCGAACATCCCGCCAGCCGCGTGGTCGAAACCCGGCGCAACGAACTGCTGGCGACCATGGCCTGCCACGGTGCGGTACGCGCGCATCGCACGCTGGGCCTCGCCGAAATGAATGCCCTGCTGCGCCAGATGGAGGCAACCGAGCGCGCCGACCAGTGCAACCACGGCAGACCGACCTGGATCCAGCTGTCGATGGCGGAGTTGGACAAGCTGTTCATGCGCGGCAGATGATGCAGCACCCGCCGGCCATCCTGCTGATCGGCCCTACTGCAAGCGGCAAGACTTCGTTGGCCTTCGAACTGGCGACACGCTTTCCCTGCGATATCGTCAGCGTCGATTCGGCGCAGGTTTTTCGCGACATGAACGTCGGCACCGCCAAACCCGATGCGGCGACTCTGGCGCGCTTTCCACACCGCCTGATCGACCTGATCACGCCGGAAGAGCGCTACTCTGCAGCGCAGTTTCGCGCCGACGCACTGCGCGAGATGGCGGGCATCGCCACGGCCGGCCGCATCCCGTTGCTGGTGGGCGGCACCATGCTCTACGTCAAGGCGCTGCGCGAAGGACTGGCCGACCTGCCGCAGGCCGACGCCGCGCTGCGCGCCGCGATCGATGCCGAAGCCGCCGCGCACGGCTGGCCCGCCCTGCATGCCGAACTGGCGGCGCTCGATCCGGACACGGCGGCGCGCCTCAAGCCGACCGATGCTCAGCGCATCCAGCGCGCACTGGAAGTCGTACGCCTTACCGGCCGTACGCTGGGCAGTTTCTTTGCGGAACAGGCGGCCGGCGCCCTGCCTTTCCGCATGCTCAACCTCGCGCTGGTGCCCTCCGACCGCGCCGCACTGCACGCACGCATCGCCGAACGCTTCGATGCCATGCTGAACGCCGGCCTGGTCGAAGAAGTCCTCATGCTGCGCGAGAAATACCGGCTCGATGCCGGCCTGCCCTCAATGCGCTGCGTCGGCTATCGCCAGGTCCGGGACATGCTGGAAGGAACCCTGCCGCGCGCCGAACTGCGCGATCGCGGCGTGTTCGCCACACGCCAGTTCGCCAAGCGGCAACTGACCTGGCTCAAAAGCATGGATGGACTGCGGATATTCGATCCGCTGGCAGGCGACGCAACAGCAGCCTTGCTGAAGGCAGCCGCGGCGCACCTGGGGAAATAGTCGGCGCTGGCGGCACGGCGGAAACCTCTGTGGGGCCGGCTTCAGCCGGCCATGGCAGACTGAAGTCCGCTCCACGCCTCAGACGACGACCGTCTGCGCGCGCCCCTTGCGTTCCTCGATCAGGCCGATGTGATGGACCTGCTCGCCGGCCGCGGCCAGCAGCTGCATCGCCGCGCCGGCGTCGGCCGCGGCGACGATCACCACCATGCCGATCCCGCAGTTGAAGACCCGATGCATTTCGGCATCGGCCACCTGCCCTTCCTGCTGCAGCCACTGGAACAGCGGCGGCAGGGGCCATTCGCTGCGTTCGATGACCGCCGTCAGATGGTCCGGCAAGACGCGCGGGATGTTTTCGGTGAGGCCGCCGCCGGTGATGTGCGCCATGCCCTTGACATGGTCGGCCAGCAGCAGCGCAAGCAGCGGCTTGACGTAGATGCGCGTCGGCGCCATCACGGCGTCGGCCAGCGGCACGCGGCCCAACGGCATCGTCAAGTCGGGTTTCGCGCGCTCGATGATCTTGCGGATCAGCGAATAGCCGTTCGAGTGCGCTCCGGACGACGCCAGGCCGAGGACCACGTCACCGGGCCGGATCGAGCGGCCGTCGATGATCTTCGACTTTTCCACCGCGCCGACCGCGAAACCGGCCAGGTCGTATTCGCCGTCCGGGTACATGCTGGGCATTTCCGCCGTCTCGCCGCCGATCAGCGCGCAACCGGCGAGCTCGCAGCCGCGGGCGATGCCCTCGACCACCGTCGCCGCCGTATTCACGTCGAGCCGGCCGCAGGCGAAGTAATCGAGGAAGAACAGCGGCTCGGCGCCCTGCACCAGGATGTCGTTGACGCTCATCGCCACCAGGTCCTGGCCGACCGTGTCGTGGCGGTTCCACTGGAAGGCCAGCTTGAGCTTGGTGCCGACGCCGTCGGTGCCCGACACCAGCACGGGTTCGCGGTATTTTTTCGAAATCTCGAACAGCGCGCCGAAGCCGCCGATGCCGGCCAGCACTTCCGGGCGCATGGTGCGCTTTGCCGCGGGCTTGATGCGTTCCACCAGCGCATCCCCGGCATCGATATCGACGCCGGCATCGCGGTAGGTAAGCGGGGACGGGGATGGGCTGGAAGCAGTCAAAATGAAGTCCTTGGAGGCGCGGGCGGGAAGAACGGAAACGGCGTGGATCGGCGATAATCCGTGGCGGATATCTCAGCCAACCCGAGAATTTTACCGGAAATGACCTTTTCTCCAGATGCGCGGCAACAGCAGATGCTGCTCGACCTGAAGCCCGAGCAGCCGCCGACGCTGGACAACTTCGTCGTCGGCGCCAACGTCGAACTGATCGCACGCCTGCGCGGCCTTGGCAACACCGGCAGCTTCGAGTCCATCTACCTTTGGGGCGATCCGGGCTGCGGCAAGAGCCACCTGCTGGCGGCCAGCGCCGCCAATGCGCACAAACAGCGGCCGGTGGTTCTTCTCCCTGCCGCCGGGGTCGGGGCCGAGTTGCCGCTGGCGCCCGGCTGCCTGCTGGTCATCGACGACATCCAGCAGCTCGGCGCCGAGGCACAGGTCGCCTTGTTTCGCGCCTTCAACGCAACACGCTTCCTTGGCCTCGCCCTGTTGCTGGCGGGCAACCAGCCGCCCCTGCGCCTCGGCCTGCGCGAAGACCTGCGCACCCGCATCGGACAGACCCTGATCTACGAAATCCAGTCGCTCTCGGACGAGGAAAAAAGTGCGGCACTGCGCCGCCATGCCATCGAACGCGGCATGCTGATGGACCCCGCCGTGGTGCACTACCTGTTGCGCCACGGCCGCCGCGACCTGCCCTCGCTGATGGCGATGCTGAACAATCTCGACCGCGCCTCGCTGGAACAGAAGCGCCCGCCCACGCTGCCGCTGCTGCGCGAACTGATGCAGACCACCCTGGACCTCGACAAGGACCTCGATCCGACATGAAACTTGCCCTGTTCGACCTAGACAACACCCTGCTCAATGGCGATTCCGACTTCGAATGGGCACAGTTCCTGATCGGCAAGGGCGTGCTCGACCGCGAAGTCCACGAGGCGACCAACCTCGAATTTTTCGAGCAATACAAGGCCGGCACGCTGGACATCCATGCCTTCCTCGATTTCCAGCTGGCGCCGCTGGCGCGCCATGCGCGCGCGGAACTCGACGCCTGGCACCGCGAATTCCTCGCCACGCGCATCCGTCCGCTGATCAGCACGGCGGCACGCACCCTGGTGCGGCGGCACGCCGAAGCCGGCGACCTGCTGGCCATCGTCACCGCCACCAACAGCTTCGTCACCGGGCCGATCGCCCGCGAGTTCGGCATCGCGCACCTGATCGCGACCATCCCCGCGCAGGAGAACGGCCGCTTCACCGGGCAGCCGCGAGGCACTCCCGCGTTCCGCGAAGGCAAGATCGAGCGCGTCGACGCCTGGCTCGAATCGCTCGGCCTCTGGCTGGGCGGCTTCGTGCAAAGCTGGTTCTACAGCGACTCGCACAACGACCTGCCGCTGCTGAAAA
>JADYZH010000046.1 GCA_020853215.1 Sulfuritalea sp.
CACATCCGCAGCTTCGTCCTGCGCCAGGGCCGCGTCTCCGACGCGCAGCGGCGCTTTCACGAACAGGGCATGCCGCGCTGGGGCCTTCCCTACCAGGCGACGCCGCTCGACCTCGATGCCGTGTTCGGCCGCCGCACGCACCGCATCCTCGAAATCGGCTGCGGCATGGGCGAAACCACCGCACTGATCGCCGCGCAGCATCCGCAGAACGACTACCTCGGCATCGAGGTGCACACCCCCGGCATCGGCAGCCTGCTGAAGGAAATCGCCACGCGCGAGCTCACCAACCTGCGCGTGATCCAGCACGATGCCGTCGAGGTGCTGCGCGACATGATCCCGCCCGGATCGCTTTCCGGCGTCCATATTTTCTTCCCCGATCCGTGGCCGAAAAAGCGCCAGCAGAAGCGCCGCCTGATCCAGCCCGGATTCGTCGCACTGCTGGCCGCCCGGCTGACGCCGAGCGGCTACCTGCACTGTGCGACCGACTGGGAAGACTATGCAAATCAGATTCTGGAAGTGCTGTCGGGCGAAGCACTATTGACCAACATGGCCAAGGACTTCACGCCGCGGCCACCCTACCGGCCGCAAACCAAGTTCGAGGGTCGCGGCCTGCGGCTGGGGCACGGCGTCTGGGACGTAGTTTTCCGCCGCAAGGGCTGAGGATGTTCAAGCTCGACGTTCGCTCGATCATCCTGATTGCGGGCATCATGAGCCTGCTGATGGCGATCGCGCTGCACTTCATGAAACGCAACTACCCGTCGTCGATCAAAGGGCTGGCGGAGTGGGCCGCCGCTCCCATGATCCTGTTTGTCGCCACCCTGCTGTTCGCCGCGCGCGGCGCGATACCCAACCTGTTTTCCATCGTGCTCGCCAACCTTCTGCTATTCGGCGGCGCCTCCCTGCTTTACTTCGGCAGCCAGCGTTTTTTTGGTGTCGGGCCCTCGATCCCGCTGTGGAGCGGCCTTGCTGCCCTCGTGCTGTTGCCGATCGCCTGGTTCGCCCTGATCGAACCGCACCACGGCATCCGCGTCGCGCTAATTGCCAGCTTCATGGCCTCCCTGGCATTCGCGCATGCGCGGCTGATACTTTCGAGCGGGCCGCACACCTTCTCGACCTATTTTGCCGGGGCGGCCCAACTGCTCCTTGCCTTCGCACAGACTTCGCGCTTCTTCGTCTCGTTCGACCTGCCCGCCGGTGACGCAATCTTCGACAATTCGTCCTCCAGCCAAGCCTCGTATGTTGCCATCTATGCCTTTGCCATTCTTGCGGGAACGATAGGCATGATATTGATGGCCACCGACCGCCTGCGCGGCGAACTCGAACATCTGGCGACGCACGATTCACTGACCGGCGCGCTCAACCGGCGCGCGCTGATCGACGCCTGCGAGCTGGAACTGGCGCGCTGCCGCCGCAATCACGGAGTCATGGCCCTGCTGATGATCGACCTCGACCACTTCAAGGCGATCAACGATACCCACGGGCATCCGGTCGGCGACCGGGTGCTGATCGATTTCGTCGCCCGCGTCAAATCCCTGTTGCGGCAACCCGACCGCCTCGGCCGTTTCGGCGGCGAGGAGTTTGTCGCGCTGCTGCCCGAAACGCCGCTGAACGAAGCCCGCGTCGTCGCCGAACGCCTGCGCGCCATGATCGAGGCGAAGACCGAGGACTTGCCGCCGTGCACGGTAAGCATCGGCGTAACCGTGAGCCGGTCCGACGATGCCGGCCTCGATGAAATCATCTCGCGCGCCGATGCCGCGCTTTACCAGGCCAAGCACGCCGGCCGCAACCGTATCGAATCGGTGATCGCGCGACCGCAATGAAGATTTCCGCACATCCCTTCTGGCTGGTCGGCTTCCGGCCGTTTTTTGCGCTGGCCTGTTTCTCCGGGCTCAGCCTGCCGCTGCTCTGGGTGCTGGTCTACCTCGACGTTTTGCCGGGTCCCGCAGGCGTATTCGCGCCCGTGCAATGGCACGCCCACGAGATGTTCTTCGGCTTCGGCTGGGCGGTGCTGGGCGGCTTCCTGCTGACCTCGAGCAAGAACTGGGTGCAGATCCGCGGCTATCACGGCGCGTCGCTGATCTTTCTGGTCGCGGCCTGGCTCTTTGAGCGCGCCGGCATGGGATTCGGCGGGCACTGGCCGGTCTTCCTGTTCGAGATTTCCAGCAAGCTGTTCCTCTCCTCCATCGTCGCCATGCTGCTGTGGACCCTGATCCACCACCGCAAGACCGACAGCTACCGGGACAATTATTTCTTCCTGCTGATCCTGCCCGCCTTCCTGGTCGCCAAGCAGCTGATGCTGAGCGCCGATCACTTCCAGGCTGGCATCCTGATGGCCACCGGCCTCTTCCGCGTTGCCTTCCTGGTGATGCTGGAGCGCACCCTGACCCAGTTCATGAAGAACGTGTTCCAGGTGGACATCCTGCGCCATGCGGCACTGGACAAGGCGATCAAGCTGCTCGCGGTGCTGCTCTGCGGTGCTGGCTTCCTGCCGTCGGCGGCGGCCGCCTGGCTGTCGCTGCTGCTGGCGCTGCTACTGGCCGGCAGGTTTTTCTTCTGGAAGCCGCAGCTCGCGCTGCGCCGGCTCGACCTCGGCATCATGTATCTTGGTTATGCCGCCATCGTGCTGCAACTGCTGCTCGAGTTCCTCGGCCGGATCGCCGCACCGGCGTGGGTCGGCGCCGTGTCGACCCATGTCTTCGGCCTCGGCGTCATGGGCCTGATCATCCCGGCGATGCTGATCCGCATCGCCAAGGGCCACACCGGGCGCAAGGTGGTGTTCGAAACCATCGACAAGGCCGTGCTGTGGCTCATGATCGGCGCCTTCCTGCTGCGCGTCGCCGCGCCGCAGGTGCTGCCGCAACACTATGCCCTCTGGCTGGTGCTGGCCGCCTGCGGCTGGCTGATCGGCTTCGGCATCCTGGCCTGGCGCCTGGTTCCCTTCCTGCTGCAAGCCCGCATCGACGGCAAGGAACACTAACCGGCTTGCCCGGGTTTATCGTTCGAGTTCGAGATCCTGCGTGAAAGCGCGGGAGGGATAGTGAAACGCCACCGGCCCGTCGGGTTCGGCATGGATGAACTGGTGCACCGACGGATCGGCCGAGTTCAGCAGTTCGTCCGGCGTGCCGGCGGCGACGACCACGCCACCGTGGATGAAGTAGGCGTAATCAACCACCTTCAGGGTTTCCGAAACATCGTAGGTGACGATGATCGAGGTGCCGCGCAGCGCATCGTTGAGGCGGCGGATCAGCTCGGCGATCAGGTTCAGCGAAATCGGATCGAGCCCGGCGAAGGGTTCGTCGTACATGGCCAGCATCGGGTCGAGGGCGATCGCGCGCGCCAGCGCCACGCGGCGCGCCATGCCGCCCGATAGTTCGTTGGGCATCAGGTAGCGCGAACCGCGCAGGCCTACCGCGTGCAGCTTCATCAACACCAGGTCGTGGATCAGGTCCTCGGGCAGGTCGGTCAGCTCGCGCATGGGGAAGGCGATGTTTTCGTATACCGAGATGTCGCTGAACAGCCCGCCGGCCTGGAACATCATGCCCATCTCGCGGCGCATCTCGTAGAGCCCCTTGTTGTCCAGCTCATGGACGACGCGGCCGTTGACGCGGACCGCGCCGCGATCGGGGCGGCGCTGGCCGCCGATCAACTTGAGGATGGTGCTCTTGCCGGCGCCGCTGACGCCGAGGATGCCGACCACCTTGCCGCGCGGCACGCTTAGATTGATACCCTTGAGCACCTGGTTGCTGCCGTAGGCAAAGTGCAGGTCTTCGATTTCGATCAGGTTGTTCGAGTCTTCATTCACGCCGTGGAATCCTTGCCTTTCGATCGCGTTCGATCGCCGGGCCGTATGGTGACATATTTCGCGCCGGCCGGATCAGGCGCCGCACGCGCCGTGCCGCCGGCGCCGACTTTTCGATGGCGCCGACGAGGACGGCGCTCAGGGAACGATCGAGAGGAACAGGAAGGCGGCGAACAGCACCAGATGCACCGTGCCGTGGAGGACGGTGGCGCGGCCGCTGGCCAGCGTGATGATGGAGACGGCAAAGGTGAGGACCAGCAGCACGATCTCCTTCGGCGGCAGGCCGAGGATCATCGGCATGTCGAAGACGATGGCAACGAGGCCGATCGCCGGGATCGTCAGGCCGATGGTGGCGAGCGCCGAACCGAGCGCGAGGTTGAGGCTGATCTGCATGCGGTTGCGGATCGCGGCACGGAAGGCGGCGCCGGTTTCCGGCAGTAGTACGATCAGCGCGATGATGACACCGACGAAGGAACTCGGCGCCCCGATCGCCCTGACCACGGCCTCGATGCCGGGCGCCAGGGTCTTGGCGAGCCCGACCACCGCCACCAGCGCGACGCAGAGCAGCGTGAAGGCGGCGACGGCGGTGCGGTGCGCCGGCGGCTCGCCGTGGCCGTCCTCGGCATCGCCCGGCGTGTGAATCGGCAGGAAATGCTCGCGGTGACGGATCGTCTGGACGAAGACGTAAACGCCGAACAGCAGCAGCGACATCAGGCCGGCGAACGTAAGCTGCAGGTTCGAATAGGTGGGACCGGCGGTGGTCGTGGTGAATTGCGGGAGCACCAGCGCCAGCGTGGTCAGCGGAATCAGCACGGCGAGGGCCGGGCTGCTGCCTTCGACGCGGAACACGGCGACATGGTTACGCAGCGCCCCGGCAAGCAGGCAGAGGCCGACGATGCCGTTGCAGACGATCATCACGGTGGCGAACACGGTGTCGCGCGCCAGCGTGTCCTGGCCGGCGCCACCGAAGAGCTTGAGCGAGACGATCAGCGACACTTCGATGACGGTGACGGCAAGGGCGAGGATCAGCGCGCCAAAGGGCTCGCCGACACGGTGGGCCACCGTCTCCGCATGCTGCACGGCCACCATCACGCAGGCGACCAGGGCGACGGCGATGGCGACCGCCACCAACCCGCCGAGCGGCCGGCCCCAGACGGCGCCCAGCAGCGCGCAGGCGGCGAGTGGCCCGGCAACGGTCCATAGCGGCAGGGAGCAAGGTCTTGGCAGGTTCATGGTCGGTCGGCGAAGGCGGGTTGGCGAAGGCTGCCCGCACAGCGGGGGCAGATCGCAGGATACCGTTGATCCGTGGCTGGCTCTTCACGCGCCGCGGACTATTTTCGCCTCTATTTTTCCGCGTGGCGGCGCTGGCATCGACCGGATGAGAACCCGCCCTAAGCCAGGAACCCCGCCAGCAGACGGTTGAGGAAGCGCCGGCCCCGAGCGGTCGGGCGCATGCGGCCATCGACAGTCTCCAGCAGCCCCTCGCGCCGTGCCGCCAGCGCCGACTTTTCGATGGCGGAAAGCGGCAGGCCGGTGCGCTCGGTGAACAGCGCCGGCGGAAAGCCGTCGTTGAGGCGCAGGGCATTCATCATGAATTCGCCGGGCAGGTCGGCGCGGGCGATGGCCTGGCGGGTGCTGAGGAAATCGCCGCGCGTGGCGCCGGTGAGGTAGGCGCGCGGATGGCGGTGGCGCGCCTCGCGCCAGATTTCTTCGTGGTTCGACAGCTTGCCGTGGGCGCCGGCGCCGATGCCAAGGTAATCGCCAAAGGTCCAGTAGTTCAGGTTGTGGCGGCAGCGCTGGTCTTCGCCGCGGGCGAAGGCCGAGGTTTCGTAGTGGCCGAAGCCGGCGCCGGCCAGACGGTCCTCGACCATCTCCTGCATGTCGGCCGCCAGTTCGTCGTCGGGCAGCGGCGGCGGCGCGTGGTGGAAGGGCGTGTTCGGTTCCAGCGTCAGGTGGTAGGCGGAAATGTGGCCGACGCCGGTTGCGATCGCCGTGGCGATGTCGGCTTCCGCCTGCTCCAGGGTCTGCTGCGGCAGCGCGTACATCAGGTCGAGGTTGACGCGTTCGAAATTGCGCTGCGCCATCTCGATCGCGCGTCGCGCCTCGCTGCCGTCGTGGATGCGGCCCAGCGCCGCGAGCTTGTCATCGGCGAAACTCTGCACGCCGAGCGAGAGGCGGGTCACGCCGGCGCCGCGGAAGGCGGCGAACTTCGCCGCTTCGGCGGTGCCTGGGTTGGCCTCGAGCGTGACCTCGGCGCCGGGATGCAGTGGCAGGCGCATGCGGAGCGCCGCCAGCAGCGCCTCGGCCGTCTCGGCGCGCATCAGGCTGGGCGTGCCGCCGCCGATGAAGACGCTGAGCACCGGCCGGTTCCAGACCTGCGGCAGGGCGGCTTCGAGGTCGGCGATCAATGCGGCGAGGTAGGCGGCCTCGGTTTCCGCATCGATCACGCCACCGCTTTCGTGCGAATTGAAATCGCAGTACGGGCACTTCCTCACGCACCAGGGCCAATGCACGTAGAGCGCCAGCGGCGGCGGCGCGACCAGGCCGGGGGACGCTGCAAAAGTCGGCGCCGGCGGGACGGCGGCGACGGGATGAATCGGGATCACGTCCCGGCTCGAAGGCGCGCGATGAGTTGCGCCAGCGCCTGGCCGCGATGCGAGCGACGGTTCTTCTCCTCGTGCGGCAGTTCGGCCGCGGTGAGCCCGAGATCGGGCACCAGAAAGTAGGGGTCGTAGCCGAAGCCGCCTGCGCCGCGCGGCGAATCGATGATCTCGCCATGCCATTCGCCTTCGGCGACGATGGGTTGCGGATCGTCGGCGGCACGCATCAGCACCAGCACCGCGACGTAGTGCGCGCGGCGGTCGGCAACACCCGTCAGGTCGGCCAGCAGTTTCGCGTTGTTCTTCGCGTCCGATTTCGGTTCGCCGCCATAGCGCGCCGACCAGACCCCCGGTGCGCCGCCCAGTGCGCTGACGCACAGCCCCGAATCATCGGCCAGCGCCGGCAGGCCGGTCAGTTGCGCGGCGTGGCGCGCCTTGGCGATGGCGTTCTCGACGAAGGTGATGTGCGGCTCGTCGGCTTCCGGCACGTTGAAGGCCGACTGCGGCAGCACCTCGAAATCGAAGGGCGCCAGCAACTGGCCGAATTCGCGCAGCTTGCCGGCGTTGCCGGAGGCGAGGACGAGTTTCTTCATGGTGCGGGAGTTCCGTTCAAGGCGCGCCGGCGCCGGTGATTTCATCGAGCGCCGCGCGCGGCGTGAGGATGCGCAGGTCGCCGAGCGGGTCGAGGCAGAGCAGGTCGTCGTCGCCGCTGATCAGGCGGGACGCGCCGGCGCGTCGGGCCAGGTCGATGAACATGTCATCATTGCGGTCGCGCGACCACTGTTGCCGTGCCGCGGCATCGTCCAGCCAATTTGCAATCGACGAGTAGATGCGCAAGTACTGCTGGCGTTCCTCGATACTGAGCCAGCTGTCGAACTTGGGTTTCCACAGGCGGGTTTCGAGTTCGGCGAACGTCGCGGGAGCGAATACCAGCCGGCTCTCCCTGTGAAGTCGTCTCAGCAGCCGTGCCGGCGCGCCGTCCGGTGAAAGCGCCGCGCTGATCAGAACATTGGTGTCCACCACGACCTGCGCGTAGCAGGCAGGCAGGGTGCGTTCAGCTTTCATCGGCCAGCAGTTCGGCGAGCTTTTCCTCGGTCAAACCATTGGCGCGAGCGCGGGTGCCGGTCTCGTGCATGAGCTGGAGCAGTCGCTCCGAATAAAACTGCCGCATCGCCTCGTAGTCTTCGGCGCTGACCATGACGCCGACCACGCGGTCGTGCCGCGTGACTTGCACCGGTTCGCGCTGGACGCGGTCAAGCATTTCCCCGAAACGGGTCTTGGCTTCGTTGGCGGTATAGGTTTGCATGGCGGTCGCTCCAGGTCGATTGACGTTGCCAGCTTAGCAGAATCGTTCGATTCGTTCAAATCGAACGATTCGTGCGATTTTTACCGTGTCGCCAGCGCCGACTTTTGCGCCGCAACGATGTCGCCGATGCCGGCCGCGGCCAGGTCGAGCAGCGCGTCGAGCTCGGCGCGCGAGAAGGGCTCGCCTTCGGCCGTGCCCTGCACTTCGATGATGCCGCCGCCCGCCGTCATCACCACGTTCATGTCGGTATCGCAGCCGGAGTCCTCTGCGTAGTCGAGGTCGAGCAGCGGCACGCCGCCGACGATGCCGACCGACACCGCCGCCACCAGTTCGCGCATCGGGTGCCGCGCCAGCTTGCCGGCGGCGACCAGTGTGGACAGCGCGTCGTGCAGTGCCACGCAGGCGCCGGTGATCGAGGCGCAGCGGGTGCCGCCGTCGGCCTGCAGGACGTCGCAGTCGAGCGTGACCTGGCGTTCGCCGAGCGCGGCGAGGTCGGTCACGGCGCGCAGGGAGCGGCCGATCAGGCGCTGGATTTCCTGGGTGCGGCCGGACTGCTTGCCCTTCGCCGCTTCGCGCGCGGTGCGCGTGTTGGTGGCGCGGGGCAGCATGCCGTATTCGGCGGTGACCCAGCCCGAGCCCTTGCCGCGCAGGAAGCCCGGCACCGACTCTTCGACGCTGGCGGTGCAAAGCACCCTGGTGTTGCCGAACTCGACCAGCACGCTGCCTTCGGCGTGGCGGGTGTAGTTGCGGGTGAGGGCAAGGCGGCGCAGTTGCGCCGCGCTGCGCTCGGTTCGTTGCGACGGCAGGGTCATCAGGATGCTCCGGCGGGATCAAAGGGAATGTGGCGGCGGATCTCGGCGACCGCGAGATCGAGTTCCTCGTCGCTGAAAGCCGCGAGTTCACGCTCCGGCGGCACGGCACGCTGCCTGTCGCGGGTGGCGGAATCAGGATCAGGCGCTTCCCAGCGCATGACGAGCAGGGTCAGATTGTCCGCGCGCGGGCCGGCCGCATTTTGCGCGGCGTCGAGCACCGCCGGTACGCCGGCACCCGGCAGCGCGCGCCGCAGTTCGCTCACCAGCGACTCGCCGAGGGGCGCCCAGGCGCCGTCGGTACACAGGGCGATCAGGTCGCCGTCCTTCAGCGCGACGGCCGGCGATACCTCGACATGCGGCGGCTCGTCGCCGCCCAGGCAACTGAAGACGCGGTTGCGCAAGGGATGGCTGGCCGCGTCCGTGCGATCGATGATGCCGTCGTCGACCATGCGCTGAACCACGCTGTGATCGCGGGTGCGTACCACGCCGCCGGTCGCCTGTCCGCCCCGGTGGATCAGGTACAGCCGCGAATCGCCGGCATGCGCCCAGGTGGCCTGGCCGTTTTGCACCACGCAGGCGATGCACGTCGTGCGCGGCGCGGCATGGGCCTGAATGCCGCATGCGGCGGTATAGCGGACGATGGTGTGGTGCACCTGGTTGAGTGTCGTCGCGAGAAAATTCGCCGGATCGGGGAGCAGCGTCGTTGCTTCGCTGCGAAAACGCTGGCAAAAGATGTCGACGGCGATCTGCGCTGCAACCTCGCCCTGCAGGTGGCCGCCCATGCCGTCGGCCACCACCATCATCACGGCATCCGCGGTGGCCAGCCAGGCGACGCGATCCTGATTGATTTCGCGCCCGCCGATGCGGGATTCCTGGGCGATGGCGAAGTTCATTTGAAGCCGGGCAGGCCAAGGCGCGAAAGCCATGAGCCGGGCGGCTGGTCGCCGGGCGTGTCGGTATTCAGCGAGGCCTGCAGGGCCCGGGCGTGCTGCGGCCGTCGCGTCGGCTCGATGCGCAGGCATTCGTCGATGGTCGCCAGCAGGCGCGGCGAGTACTGCGAGCCCCAGCGCTGCCGCGCCGGCAGCAGTTGGTCGTCGACCATGCGTTCGTCGGCCGCCTGCGGCGCGCCGCCGGCCAGGGCCGCGTACATGCAGGCGCCGACGGCGTAGATGTCGGTCCACGGCCCCAGCGTAAACTTGCCGTGATACTGCTCGGGCGCCGCGTAACCCGGCGTATACATCGCGCGCGGCTCGGGCGGACCGATATCCACCGCGTAGCGCGCCGCGCCGAAATCCAGCAGCACCGGGCTGCCGTCGGTGCGCAGCCAGATATTGGCCGGCTTGATGTCCAGATGCAGCAGGCCGCGGCCATGCACCTCGCCGAGGCCGTCGAGTGCGCCGGTGAACATCTGGCGCATAAACGCTTCCGCCAGCCGGCCGCGATGGCCGCGGATATGGTCGCGCAGGGTCTGCCCGGTCTCGAAGCGCATGACCAGGTAGACCGTTTCGTTGGCGCGGAAGAAATTCAGCACGCGCACCACGTTAGGATGGTCGAGCCCTGTCAGCGCGCGCCCCTCCTCGAAGAACAGTTTCAGGCCGTGGTTGAAATCCGCCTGGAATTCGGGGGGGATGACGGGTACGATCTGTCCCTCGCCGCGCAGGACCACTGCATTGGGCATGTATTCCTTGATCGCCACCGGCGTGCCGGCGGCATCGTGCGCCAGATAGACGATCGAAAAGCCGCCCACCGAAAGCTGGCGCTCGAAGCGGTAGCCTTCAAGTTCATAACCTGCTGGAAGCGGCTGGTTGTTCTGCGCAAACACGGAGGGGATGTCGGAACCGGTTATATACTGCCGCGATTTTCCTTGTTCGCTCTCCCGCTGTAAACACTTGCTTTGGGCGACGGGAACGGAGACTCTACAAAATCATGATCCACAGCATGACCGGCTATGCCGCCGCCAGCCGCGACCTGGGCAGCGCGGTGCTGAACCTCGAACTCAAGAGCGTCAATTCGCGCTACCTCGACATCGGCTTTCGCCTCGGCGAAGACCTGCGTTTCCTCGAAATGCCGCTGCGCGAAAAAATCGCCGAACGCATCACCCGCGGCAAGATCGAAATGCGCGGCTACCTGCAGGCACAGCCGGGCCAGGGCGCCGCGGCGCGTCAGCGCACGCCCGATGCGGCACTGCTGGCCGAACTGGGCAGGCTCGACGCCGCCGTGCGCAGTGCGCTGCCGCAGGCCGCCCCGCTGTCCGTGGTCGAGGTGCTGCGCTGGCCTGGCGTGCTGGGCGACGATTCGATCGGTGCCGGGCAGCTGCAGGCGGCAGCGCAGGAGCTCTTCTCCGCCCTGCTCGACGAATTCGTCGCCAGTCGCCAGCGCGAAGGCGCCAAGCTCGCCGATGTGCTGCGCGACCGCGCGGCGCGCATGCGCGAGCGCATCGCCGCCGCCGAACCGCTGGTACCGGCGGCTCTGGCGAACTACCGCGAGCGCCTGGCAGCCAAATTGCGCGAGGCCGTGGCTACCCTCGATGAAGACCGCATCCGCCAGGAAGTCGGGGTGTTTGCGGCCAAGATCGACGTCGCCGAGGAAATTGCGCGACTTGTCACGCACATGGACGAGCTCGACCGGGTTCTGAAAAAGGGCGGCGCGGTGGGCAAGAGGCTGGATTTCCTGATGCAGGAACTCAACCGCGAAGCCAATACCCTTTCATCCAAGTCGGTCTCGGCCGAAGTCACCGCCATCGCGCTGGACCTCAAGCTGCTGATCGAGCAGATGCGCGAGCAGGTGCAGAACCTGGAGTAAGGCGGCCGGCCGCCGGGCCCGTGCGCCCGCCAGCGGCCGCGCGCCGTGTCGCCGGCGCCGACTTTTTCCGGCGCGAAAGAAAAAACGCCGGCACGAAGCCGGCGTCAGTGCTGCGCATACGAAATGCCCTAAAACTTGTAATTGACTCCCGCGTAGATCGAGCGGCCCGCGCCCGGCACGGCGGTACCCCATTGCGGGACCACGCCGACCGCAGCGGTCGACATCGTCGTTCCCTGACCGATATAGGCGCCCCCGGTCGGCAAATAGTAGAACTTGTCGAACAGGTTTTCGACACCGACGTCGACGCGTACCTGCTTCCAGGAATGGCTGCCGCGCAGGTTGACCAGGTTGTAGCCGGAGGTCTCGATCTCGTTGCGGGCGTCGGATCCGTCGTTCTTGCCCTTCACCATCACCAGTTCGATACCATTGTCCCAGCCGCCGTGCTGGTGCGTCAGCGTCAGCTTGGCATTGAGCGGCATGATGTTGTAGAGATCATCATCCGTATCGGTGTTCCTGCCGTTGGTGTAATTGAGCAGGCCCTTGAGGCCGAATACGCCCATGCCGGTCTGGCCAAGCGGCATCTTGCCCGACAAGTCGATACCGTAGAGACGCGCAGTCTGGTTGACATACTTCAGACGCACGAAGGACGTTGTCGAAGGATTGGGCACATAAGTGCCGGAACAACCCGCCATCCCTGCGGCACTGCAACGAACCGCATCGATATAGTCATCGACATGCGTGTAGTAAGGGCTTGCCCTGAACTCCCATGCGCGGTCGGCGGCATGCCAGTCGAAGGTCGCCGCAAGGGTATGCGCCTTTTCAGGTTCCAGGTTGACGTCACCCAGATAGCCGTTGCCGTCGCCAGCGGTATTGTTCATGATCATCATCATGGTTGCCGTAGACCATGTATAGCGCTCATAGAGATTGGGCGAGCGTACCTTGCGGGCAAAGCCGAGTTCCACATCCATCCCGGCGTCGCGCGTGTATCTGGCCAACGCGGTGAAGTCCCAGTTGTTGTCGGTTTTGCTCCGGTCAGCGTTGTTGAAACTGACGGCATCCGTCGTCTGATTCATCATTCCCCCTGCTCCCGCCGTCGGGAAAGTGGCCAGGTTGTAACCGTGAACCATGCCGGCATCCATGCTCACCCGTTCGTAGCGCAGGCCGAGCAACGACATCCACTGCGGACTGAAGCGCTTTTCCCACTCGCCATACAAGGCAGTCCGGTCGCGCTCGCCATTGTTGATGTTGAGGAATGTGTTCGGCCACATGCCGCCGCCGGATGCCGGCCACCAGTCATCGAGACGATACTGCTGCAATTCGATGCCGATGCGCAGCAAATCCTGCTGAGTCAGATCGAAGCTGGCTTTGACCGAGGCCCCGGTGGTTTTTCCTTCCGTATACATCGGCATGCCGGCAGCGCACGTACCGCTGATCGGCGAGCACGGCGTGGCGTTGATCGCGGCATTCCCACCCGAAGCAACGCTATACCACCAGCGCTTGTCGTCACCGAAGTCCATGTAGTGGTCAACTTTTTCGTGGTAGGCACGCGCCTCCAGCGAACCCCAGTCGAACCGGCCGAGGTAGCGCAGGTTCAGGCGCTTCTGTTCGTTGTCGAGCATGTCCATGCGCTGGTTCGGGTACAGCTGATAAGGCAAGTCCTGATAACCGAATTTGGCCTCGAACAAGTGATTCCCGCCGCGGAAGGCAAAACCCAGGGTGTGGTTGCGGGTTTCATATGCGGTCGAACCGACTTCGTCGAGCGGCAGGGTATGGCCGGCGCGACCGGTAAAAGGCGCATTTGCCGCACTCGTATAAATCCTGCTCTTGAAGTCGTTTGCAGCTTCGTAGTTGTCGGACTTCGCGGTGGCGCCGGCATAGCTGATGCTGAATGACTCGGTGGCATAGGTGGCGGCTAGGTTGCCGCCGCTGACATTGCCGTTGCTGCGGTAGAAGGCGCCGGCCTCGCCCTTGAACAGGCTGCCCTGGCCGGGCGCGGCAAAAACCGGCACCGGCGTATCGGCGACGATGGTGCCGCCGATGCTGTCGCCGCCGACGCTGACCGGCGTGATGCCGGCATACACCTTGAGCGAACCGACATTGCTCGGATCGAGATAGGAAAGCGCCGGGTTCATGTGGTTCGGACAAGAGGCGATCAGGTCCATGCCGTCGACCTTGATGCGCAGGCGGTCGTCGGCCAGGCCGTGGATGGACGGCAGGCTGGAGACGCCGCCGGCGCCGTAAAGGCTGACGCCGGGAACGTCGCGCAGCAGGCTGGCGGTATCGCTGGTGGCGGCGCGCAAGGTCTGCACGCCGGCCGCATCGACCGTCGCCGCGAGGGGTGGTGCCTGCTCCTTGCTCGCCGTGACGACCACCGGTGTCAGGGTCGCCTCGGCGGCAAGCAGGGAAAAGGGCAGTGCGGCGAGGACGGCCGCCAGGGTGGTGCGTTTGCAGGACATGTGGATCTCCGGAACGGGAAAATGAATTGCGCCCGATTCTATGGAGACCCGCACCACGCCTGCTGCGACATGATGTCGCAGCAGGCCGTTTTTCTACCTCCGCGCTTGATATCCATCAAGCGCCACCTTGCCTGCATGGCGCACTGCCTGCTCGCGCGCCGCGGCGGGACGACTATCGCGTTCGTGGCTCGACGCCGTCATGCGCGGCAAACGGAGCGGAGAGGAGCGCATCACGATCCCGGTGCCGGCTCGGTGACAAAACCGATCCGCGTCAGGCCGGCTTTCGCCGCCGCACTCATGACCAGGGCCACGCTCTCGTAGCGTGCATTGCGGTCGGCGCGGATATGCAGTTCGGGTTGCGGCTGCTGTTTCGCCGCCGCCGCGAAGCGCGGCCCGAGCTCGGCAAGCGTCAGCTTCTCGCCGTTCCAGAACAGTTCGCCTCCCTCGCGAATGCCGAACTCGATGCGTTCGGGCTTCGTGATGTTCGCGCTGGAGGATGCCTTGGGCAGGTCGATCCTGACCGAGTGCGTCAAGAGCGGTGCGGTGACGATGAAAATCACCAGCAACACCAGCATCACATCCACCAGCGGCACCACGTTCATGTCGGCCATCGGCGTCTGGTGGCCGCGTCCGTTGAAACTGCCGATCGCCATCTCAGTTCCTCCGCACCGGTGCACCAACGGTGGTCAGCACGTAGAGGTCGTGGGCGAAGGCATCCAGCCGCGCCAGCCAGATGCGGTTGCGGCGGTTGAAGGCGTTGTAGGCCAGCACCGCGGGGATCGCCACGGCCAGCCCCAGCGCGGTCATGATCAGCGCCTCGCCGACCGGGCCGGCGACCTTGTCCAGCGTGCCCTGGCCGGACAGTCCGATCTGCACCAGTGCATGGTAGATGCCCCACACCGTGCCGAACAGCCCGACATAAGGCGCCGCCGAACCGGCCGAGGCCAGCACGGTGAGGCCGTGCTCGACGCGTGCCGCTTCCTGGTCGATGCCGTTCCTCAGTACGCGGGTGAGGAATTCGCCGAGACCGCCGGCCGCGGCGAGCTTGTGCGGACTCTGCCCCGCGCAGTCGCCGGCCGCCTGCAGGGCCTGCTGCGCCAGTTCAGCAAAGACGTTGTCGACGGGCTGCTCGGCCAGCGCGCGACTCACGTCCTGCAGGGATGGCGCATCCCAGAAGCCAGCCAGAAAATTCGCGGCCCGCCTTTGTGCCAGGGTGTTGGCAAGGGCCCGTGTCACGATCAGATACCAGCTCGCCACCGAGAGCAACAGCAATGCCGCGAGCACCAGCCGGCCGACGCCGTCGGTGTGGGCGAGAAAATGGGCGAAGCCGAGTTCCTGTTCCATGCTTGCATTTCCTTACGCTAGACAATAATCGTTATTGACACAGGTATCCTTACCATAGACAATTAGTAAGGATACTGACCACTACTGGAGACACCCATGCTGGCGACCGTTACAGACAAAGGACAAGTCACCGTCCCCAAGGAAATCCGCGACCGCACCGGCATCGCGCCGGGTAGCCGGCTCGACTTCGAACTGCGGGAAGATGGCACGCTATGCGTGCGGGTGCTGGCGCGCGGCGCCGACAATCTGTTCGGCCTGGTACATCGCCCCGGTATCAAACCACGCAGCATCGAAGCCATGGACCAAGGCATCGCCGCCGCCGTCGATGCCCGCAACCGACGCTCGCGCAAGTGATCGCCCTCGACACCAACGTCCTGGTGCGGCTCGTCACCCGAGACGACGAAGCGCAGGCCCGGCGCGCCAAGGCAGTCTTCGACACATACGCGGGTGAAGTCGGCGGGCTGTTCGTGGCCGACATCGTGCTGGTCGAACTGTGCTGGACGCTGGCGCGTACCTATGAACTTGCCCGCGCGGATATCGCGCTCACGGTGCGTGCCCTGCTCGACAACGCCAGCATTGTCCTCGAATCGCCGACTGTCGTGAAGAGCGCCCTTGCCCACTTCGAGGCCGGCAGTGCCGACTTCCCCGACTGCCTGATCGTCGCCAAAGCCGGCGCGGCCGGCTGTAGCCAAACTCTCAGCTTCGACCGGCGCATGGCGGCGCTGCCCGGCGTGGCACTTATTTAACGCTGTCGCCGTGGCCGCAGTCATTGCAGGACAAAATTGAAGGGTTGCAAAGCGACGGCGCGCACGGCCTGGCCGGCGCGTGTGGCGGGCGTACAGCGCCAGGTGCGCACGGCGCCCATGGCGGCTTCGTCGAGGCGGACATGGCCGCTGGAGCGGTCGACCCGCGCGGCGGCGACGCGACCGCTTTCGTCGAGTTCGACACGCAGCACGACGGTGCCTTCCTCGCCAAAGCGGCGCGACTGGGCCGGGTAGGCGGGAGCGGAACGTTCCGGGCAGGCGACCGCCAGTTCGGTGCTGAGCGCGACCGGGCCGGGCGGCAGGGGCGCCGGCGGGGCCGGCGGCACTTCGCTGCGCGGCACCGGGGGCGGGGCGACATAGTCGGTCGGCACGACCACGGGCGCCTCGGCAATGATCTGCCGCGGTTTGGGTTTCTCGACGGGTTGCGGCTTCGGCGGCGGCGGACGCTTCGGCTCGTCCTTCTTTTCCGGCGCCGGCGGCGCAATGAAGTTCACGAAAAGTGTTGCCACTTCGGCCGGCACCGGCAGCAGCCGGTGCTGCCACAGGCCCCACAGGGCGGCAGCGTGTAGCGCGAGGACGATGAAAAGGCCGGCGCCCTGTCCGGCAGAAAATCGCATTGTCATGTCAGTTTTCAACTACTGAGGCTGCGATGCGGCGTGATGCGGAAGATCGGCGCGCATTGCGCTTCTTCCACCAGACATACACCCCTGTCACGGACAGCATGGCGATGGCCAAGCCCAGCATGCAGACAAAGATGCGGTAGGGCAGGCCGAAGACATTGCCCATATGCAGCGCATAGAGCCAGTTGCTCACCGTATTTCCGGCATACTGACCGGAAGGCAGCAATACATGCCGAAGTTCTCCGGTTCGCGCATCGAAAATCACCTGCGCGCCATAGCGTCGGGGCCGGTCATTGATGTCGAGGCTGCTTTCCGCTTCGTAGAAATAGACAGCCGACTCGGCCTCGTATCTCAACATGATTGGGCGACCCGGTCGAAAATGATGCTTCCCGGCCTGCTCCGTCATCAGTCGCTCGGCGACGGACTGTGCCTGGCGCCAGTTCAGCGGGGGCTGCTCCAACGGTTTGGCTTCGGGAACCACGAGTACCCACGGCGGACGATAGTCCATTACGGCACGTGTGGTCCAGGTGTAGACCGTGTCCCACAGGTTCATATAGACGCTCGACCACGCGAAAACCAGCAGCATCGCCCACGGCCACAAGCCCCCGGCCCGGTGCAGGTCGAAGTTGAGGCGATAGGTGCTTGCACCACGCTTCACCTGCCA
>JADYZH010000047.1 GCA_020853215.1 Sulfuritalea sp.
GCCACCTTCGCCCTGATCGAGGGCGGCTCGGCGAAAAAAGGCGACGTGCTCGGCATCGCGCGCATCGCGGCGATCCAGGCAAGCAAACGCACTTCCGAGCTGATCCCGCTGTGCCATCCGCTGGCGCTGACCCGCGTCGCGGCCGGGTTCACGCTCGACGCCAAGAACCATCGCGTGACGATCGAGGTCACGGCCGAAACGTTCGGCCGCACCGGCGTCGAAATGGAGGCGCTGACGGCGGTATCGGTCGGCCTGCTGACCATTTACGACATGTGCAAGGCCGCCGACCGCGGCATGGTCATCGAAGACATCCGCCTGCTGGAAAAGGCCGGCGGCAAATCCGGACACTGGACCTCAGATGAGCTCAAATAATTCGCAACGCGCCGTGGCCTGGTGGCTGTTCGCCTGCTGCGCCATGGTGTTCGTCACCATGGTGGTGGGCGGCGTCACGCGCCTGACCCATTCCGGGCTGTCCATCGTCGAATGGAAGCCGCTGATCGGCGCCCTGCCGCCGCTGTCCCACGCCGACTGGCTGGAACTCTTCGCCAAGTACCAGCAGACGCCGGAATTCATCAAGCGCAACCACGACATGACGCTGGACGGCTTCCAGTTCATCTTCTGGTGGGAATGGGCGCACCGCCTGTCCGGCCGACTGATCGGCGTGGTGTTCTTCGTCCCCTACGTCTGGTTCCTGCTGCGCGGCAAGCTGCGCGGCGTGCTGGCGGCGAAGGTGTTCGGCTTCTTCATCCTCGGCGGGCTGCAGGGCGCGATGGGCTGGTACATGGTCCAAAGCGGGCTGGTCGACGATCCGCGCGTCTCGCAATACCGGCTGGCGGCCCACCTCGGCCTGGCCTTCCTGCTGTTCGGCCTGATGTTCTGGACCGGGCTGGGCATGCTGCAAGCACGGCAGGCAAAAGTCGGCGCTGGCGACACGGCGGCGCGGACGACGCGGCGCCTCGGCAACGGGCTGGTGGCGCTGGTCTTCATCATGGTGCTGTCGGGGGCGCTGGTGGCCGGCATCCACGCCGGCCTGGCCTACAACACCTTCCCGCTGATGAACGGCAACTTCGTGCCGCCCGAGATACTGATGGTCGAACCGCTGTGGCTCAATTTCTTCACCAACATGGCTACCGTGCAGTTCGACCACCGCATGATCGCGTGGCTGCTGATGGGCCTGATTCCGTGGTTCTCCTGGCGCATCTGGAACGAAACGCCGGACGCGCGGTCGGCCGCCGTGCTGCTCACGCTCTGGCTGGCGGTGCAGGTGAGCCTCGGCATCGCCACGCTGCTGCTGCAGGTCCCGGTGGCGCTGGCCGCGGCGCACCAGGCCGGGGCGATGGTGCTGTTCGGGCTGGTGCTGTGGGCGAACCACGCCATTCGCCGCGGCGAGACTCCGTAGGGCAGACTTCAGTCGGCCGGGGGTGGATGGCGGACTGAAGTCCGCCCTACACTGCCCTACGCCCGCCCTACGCAGCCTGGACTATTCGTAGCGGACTTCGATTACATCCAGCTCGCGCAGGCCGCCGGGGCTGTCGAAGCGCACCGTGTCGCCTTCGCGCGCCTTCATCAGGGCCCGCGCCAGCGGCGAGATCCAGCTGATGCGGCCCTCCTGCGCGTTGGCCTCGTCGATGCCGACGATCTGGTAAGTCTCTTCCGTGCCCTCGGCATCGCAGAGGGTAACGGTGGCGGCGAAGAACACCTGGTCGCGGTTCTGCTGCGCGGCGGGATCGACGATCACCGCCGACTCCAGCCGCTTGGTCAGGAAGCGGATGCGCCGGTCGATTTCGCGCAGGCGCTTCTTGCCGTAGATGTAGTCGCCGTTTTCCGAGCGGTCGCCGTTGCCCGCGGCCCAGGACACCACCTGCACCATGGCAGGGCGCTCGACCTTGACCAGCTGCTCGAATTCAGCGCGGATCTGCGCATGCCCGCGCACCGTCATATAGTTTTTGGTGCCCGCCGGCAGGGCCGACTCGGGCGCGTCGTCGTCCTCGTCGCCCTCGGATTCTTTGACAAAGGCCTTGTTCATGTCGTGGAAATTACACCGAATTTAAAATGTTAGCATTCCACCCATGACAACTACCGCCGCCCCGATGCCACAGCGCCCGCTGGCAACCGTGCTCGCCTTCGCCGCGCTGATCGTCTGCGTGGCGATGGGCATCCGCCACACCTTCGGCCTGTTCCTGACGCCGATGAGCATGGAGCACCAGTGGAGCCGCGAGGTATTCTCCTTCGCCCTGGCGCTGCAGAACCTGATGTGGGGCGCGACACAACCTTTCGCCGGCTGGCTGGCCGACCGCTACGGCGCGCGCCGCGTGCTGTGGGGCGCCAGCATCCTGTATGCACTTGGCCTGCTGGGAATGGCTTACTCCGCCAGCGGCACGGGTCTCGCCGCCACGGCCGGCCTGATGATAGGCGCGGCGCAAAGCGGCTGCACCTACAGCGTGGTATTCGCCGCCATGGGCAAGCTGGTGCCCGATGCCAAACGCGGCTGGGCCATGGGCGTGGTCGCCGCGGCGGGCTCCTTCGGCCAGTTCCTGATGATCCCGGTGGCTTCGGGCCTGATCGGCGGCATGGGCTGGTTCGGCACGCTGCTGGTCTTTGCCGCCTCCGCCCTGCTGATCATTCCGCTCGGCGGCGCCCTGACCCGGGGGCTCGCCGCGGGCGCGTCCGGCATCGGCCAGACGGCGCGCGAAGCGCTGGGCGAAGCCATGCGCGAGAAGAGCTTCGTGCTGCTGATCGCCGGCTATTTCGTCTGCGGCTTTCAGGTAGTGTTCATCGGCGTGCATTTCCCGACCTACCTGATCGACAAGGGCCTGGGGCCGGAGGTCGGCATGACGGCGCTGGCGCTGATCGGCCTGTTCAACGTGTTCGGCAGCTACAGCGCCGGCCACCTCGGCAACCGCCTGCCCAAGCGCCATGTGCTGGCCGGCATCTACGCCGCGCGCAGCATCGCCATCAGCCTCTTCCTCTGGGTGCCGCTCTCGCCGGCCAGCGTCTACCTGTTCTCGGCGGTGATGGGCCTGCTCTGGCTATCGACCGTGCCGCTGACCAATGCCATCGTGGCCCAGGTATTCGGCGTGCGCTTCCTCGGCATGCTCTCCGGGCTGGTGTTCTTCAGCCACCAGGTCGGCAGCTTCCTCGGCGTCTGGCTCGGCGGCAAGCTGTTCGACGCCACCGGCGCCTACGATACGGTATGGGGCATCTGCATCCTGCTCGGCGTGCTGTCGGCGCTGATCCACCTGCCGATCGACGAGCGCAGCCTGGAAACGCGGCATTTGGCCACGGCCGGCTGACCGGCGGCGGGCCCTCAACCCCGATTTGCGGGGCAAACCGGGCCCAATTCCGGGGCTATGCGGCCTGCCTGACGGTTTCCCGGCGGGCGCAAACGAAAAGACCGATGATCCCGCCGCAGCTTGCCGCAACGGGCCGGGCGCGGGTGGCTAGGATATGCCGGATGCCTTGCCAGATCGAACTCTACGAAGAAATGAGCCGCCTCTCTTCGCGCATGGCGGCTGCCGCGCGCGCCGGCGACTGGGAACGCCTGATCGAACTCGAGAGCGCCACCCGCGGCCTGCGCGACGCCTTGCTGGCAATCGACGACGGCAGCGAGGCGGCCACCGACCTCGCACGCAAGCACGGCCTGATCCAGCGCATCCTCGACGACGACGCCGAAGTGCGGCGCCATACCGAGCCCTGGATGGAACGCATCGTCTGTTTCCTCGGCGACGGCCGGCCGCATCGCGAACCGCTTCTGGCACCCGCCGCGAACCCCGGGAAATCCTCCTACCCGGGCTGAGACGGTCAACCCGGCTTGCGCGCCTTCTCGTAGAGCGGCATCACCGCCGGCAGCTGCCGCTCGATTTCCCTGATGCGATTCTCGCC
>JADYZH010000048.1 GCA_020853215.1 Sulfuritalea sp.
CCAGCGGCTTGGCGAAGCCCTTCCACAGCGACACCAGCGGACTGATGCTGGGATCGTTGGGCAGGCCCTTGTAGAGCTCCGGCCGGTCGGCGTGGTGCAGCACGTACATGACGTGCGTGCCGCCCACCCCTGCCGGATCATAGAGCCCCGCCTTGTCGTAGCCACGCGATTTGAGGTCGACCACCCGCTTGGCGGCGTACTCCTTCATCTGTTCTTTCGAACCGAACTGGATCGCGCCGGTCGGGCAGACCTTGGCGCAAGCGGGCGCCTGGCCGACGGCCACCCGGTCGGAACACAGCGAGCACTTGTAGGCCTTGTTGTCTTCCTGCGAGATGCGCGGGATGTTGAACGGGCAGCCGGTAATGCAGTAGCCGCAGCCGATGCAGTTTTCCTGGTGGAAATCGACGATGCCGTTGGCGTACTGGATGATGGCGCCGGGGGCCGGGCAGGCTTTGAGGCAGCCCGGGTCGGCGCAATGCATGCAGCCGTCCTTGCGGATCAGCCACTCCAGCTTGCCTTTCTCCTCGACTTCGGCGAAGCGCATCACGGTCCACGACTTGGCCGTCAGGTCGATCGGATTGTCATAGACGCCGTGGTTGATGCCGACCTCGTCGCGGATGTCGTTCCATTCCATGCAGGCCGCCTGGCAGGCCTTGCAGCCGATGCAGGTGGACACGTCGATCAGCTTGGCCACTTCCGTGGTCTGCCGGACGCCGGGTGCCGGTGTGGTCGTCGCCGAGCGGCGGGCGATATCTAGCGATTGCAATGCCATGTCATATCTCCCTTAGATCTTCTCGATGTTGACCAGGAACGCCTTGTATTCCGGCGTCTGGCAATTGGCGTCGCCGACGAACGGCGTCAGCGTGTTGGTGATGAAGCCCGGCTTGGTGACCCCCTTGAAACCCCAGTGGATCGGAATGCCCACGGTATGCACCTTCTTGCCGTCGACGTCGAGCGTCTTGATGCGCTTGGTGACCACCGCGACCGCCTTGATGAAACCGCGGTTGCTGCGCACCTTGACCTTGTCGCCGGTGGCGATGCCTTTCTCCTGCGCCAGTTGCTCGCTGATCTCGACGAACTGGTCGGGTTGCAGTACGGCATTGATCATCGAGTGCTTGGTCCAGTAATGGAAGTGCTCGACGAGGCGGTAGGTGGTGGCCACATAGGGAAAGTCCTTCGCCTTGCCGAAGGTATCCATGTCGCCCTTGAATACCCGCGCCGCCGGATTGCTGGTGGCCTTGGGATTGCCGGGATGGAAGGGGTTCTTGTCCAGCGGCGTTTCGAAGGGTTCGTAATGCTCGGGGAAGGGACCGTCGGCCATGGCCGGCGCGAACAGCCGCGCTACGCCTTCCGGCGTCATGATGAAGGGCATCACGCCTTCGTCGGGCGCCGCGTCGGGCCGCATGTCGGGGATGTCGTTACCGCCCCAGGCCGTGCCGGTCCACTTGATCACCGTGCGCTTCGCATCCCACGGTTTGCCCGAGGGATCGCAGGAGGCGCGGTTGTAGAGAATGCGCCGGTTGGCCGGCCAGGCGAAGCCCCACAGCAGCGTCTGACCGAGGCCGGACGGATCGGAGTTGTCGCGCCGCGCCGTGAGGTTGCCCGCCTGCGACCAGCAGCCGCCGTAGATCCAGTTGCCGCAGGACGTACTGCCGTCGTCGCGCAGCTGCGCGAAGCCGGCCACCTGCTCGCCGGCCTTGACGATGACCTTGGTCTTGTCCTTGGGATCAAAGACATCGCCCAGCGCCTTGCCGGAAATCTCCATGAGGAGTTCCGCCGCCGACGGCTTGGCGGGGATGCGGTAGGGCCAGGTCAGGTTCAGAATCGGCTCGGGCAGCTTGCCGCCGTCCTTGGCATACATCGCCTTGAGCTTGAGGAACAGCGCCGCCAGTATCTCGATGTCACCCTTCGATTCACCGGGGCCGTCGGCCGCCTTCCAGTGCCACTGGATGACGCGACCCGAACTGGTGAAGCTGGCGGTCTCCTCGGCGAACAGGTTGGCCGGCAGGCGGAACACTTCGGTCGCAACCTTGGTCGGGTCGACTTCGTTGAACTCGCCGTGCGGCTTCCAGAACTCCGACGTGTCGGTGGCCAGCGGGTCGATGACGACGAGGAACTTCAGCTTCGCCAGCGCATCGGCCACTTTCTTCTTGTTCGCTACCGAGGCCAGCGGGTTGAAGCCCTGGCAGAAGAAGCCGTTCATCTTGCCCTGGTGCATGCGCTCGAAGATCGCCAGCACGTCGTAGGCCGCGTCCTTCTTCGGCAGCCAGTCGTAAGCGTAGTCGTTCTTGTCGGTCGCCGCCGCCCCGTACCAGGCCTTCTGCAGGCTGGTGAACCACTTCGGGAAGTTTTGCGGGAAGTTCATCTGGTTCGGCCGCAGCGCCTTCGGCGTGCGCTTTTCCAGATAGGTCTTGCGATCGACGTCGGCATCGGTCGGCGCCGACAGGTAGCCGGGCAGCACTTCCGAATACAGGCACATATCGGTGATGCCCTGCACGTTGGCATGGCCGCGCAGCGCGTTGATGCCGCCGCCCGCCATGCCCATGTTGCCGAGCAGGAGCTGGATCAGGGCCATGGTGCGGATGTTCTGCGAGCCGACCGAATGTTCGGTCCAGCCCAAGGCATAACAGATCGTCATGGTCTTGTCGGGCGCCGACGTCTCCGCCATCATTTCGCAGATCTTGAGGAAGGCGTCCTGTGGCGTGCCGGTGGTCTTGCTCACCAGTTCCGGCGTGTAGCGGCTGTAGTGCTTCTTCA
This sequence comes from Sulfuritalea sp., assembly GCA_020853215.1. GTDB lineage: Bacteria > Pseudomonadota > Gammaproteobacteria > Burkholderiales > Rhodocyclaceae > Sulfuritalea. Next base: position 2,758 of record JADYZH010000048.1, read on the forward strand.
TCAACTGGAAGACGCAGTTCGGGCTCTCCAGGGTCGGGTCGACCATGGCGAAGCCGTCCTTGCCCATCTGGTATTTCCAGGTGTCCTTGCCGTAGCTGCGCTTTTCGGCGTTGTAGCCGGAGAACAGGCCGTCATCGAACTTGAAGCCTTCATCGATCAGGAAGGCGGCGTTGGTGTAGTTCTTGACGTAGTCGTGATGGATCTTGTCCTTCGACAGCAGGTAATTGATGACCCCACCGAGGAAGGCGATGTCGCTACCGGCGCGGATCGGCGCGTAGAAATCGGAGACGGCGGCGGAACGCGTGAAGCGCGGGTCGACCACGATCAACCTGGCCTTGCGATCCTTCTTCGCTTCGATGACCCATTTGAAACCACACGGATGCGCTTCGGCGGCGTTGCCGCCCATGACGATCACCAGATCTGAATTCTTCAGATCGACCCAGTGATTGGTCATTGCACCACGCCCAAATGTCGGACCCAGACTGGATACCGTGGGGGCGTGTCAAATACGTGCTTGCGTGTCGAGTGCGACGACTCCGAGGTTGCGCAGGATCTTGGATGTCAGGTAGCCGGCTTCGTTGCCGGCGGCCGACGAGGCGAGGAAACCGGTGGTATTCCAGCGGTTGACGGTGACGCCGTCGGCATTCTTTTCGATGAAGTTGGCATCGCGGTCGGCCTTCATGTGCTTGGCGATGCGCGTCACGGCGTCATCCCAGCTGATGCGCTTCCACTCATTGGTGCCGGGCTCGCGTACTTCCGGCCACTTCAGACGGTTCGGGCTCTTGACCATGTCGAGCAGGCCGGCGCCCTTGGGGCAGAGCGTGCCGCGATTCACGGGATTGTCCGGATCGCCCTCGATGTGGATGATGTCCGCCTTTGCGTTCTTGGACTTGTCGCCCGTGGTGTAGATCAGGACCCCGCAACTGACAGAGCAGTAGGGGCACATGTTGCGGGTTTCCGTGGCGTGGGCCAGCTTGTAGCTGCGCACCTCCGCCAAGGCCGATGTGGGCGAGAATCCCATCAGTGCGATGGACGACCCGCTCATGCCGGCGCCGCAGATCTTGAAAAACTGCCGCCGTGAGACTTGCATCTGACTCCTCCTTTTTATTTGATTTCCACCATTGCAGCGGGAGAAAGTCTCTGCCTTCCGGCGCATAAAAGCAACTGAACAGCGAATAAATTGATTTTGCGGCGCAGCAATCGATCGCCAGGGTACGTCGCGGCGGGTCCCGGTGTCGTGGCAGGCGGCGCGCCAACGGTCATGCCGCCTGCCGATGCCGGCGCGGTGCTGCGGATCGGGTTGGGGCGCGTCTTACGGCCCCGTCCGCGACGGACAGTCAGCCGCCGGAGCCGACGAAGCGTTTTTCGATTTCGGCCGCGGGAATGTAGCCGCCGACGCGCTCGCCGTTGGCGAAGAAAATCGCCGGCGTGCCGTTGATGCGCAACTTGCCCCCTAGTTGCGCCGATTTGTTGAGGCCGGCGAGGTCGCACTTGGCCGGTGCTGCGGGCGGTATCTTGCCGGCGGTCATCCAGTCTACCCAGGCCTTGGACTTGTCCGGCGCGCACCAGATGGCCTTGGATTTTTCGTAGGAATCGTCGCCCAGCACCGGCAGCAGGAAGGTGTACACGGTGACGTCCTTCAGCGTGAGCACATCCTTTGCCAGCTTCTTGCAATAGCCGCAGTTCGGATCCTCGAAGGTGACCATGACATTCTTGCCTGAACCGCGCACCTGCTTGACCGCCAGCTCCAGCGGCAGCGCGTTGAACTGGCGCTCCGCTGTCAGGTTCTTGCCGGTCTTCATGTCCAGCAGGTTGCCGAAGATCAGGTAGCCGCCCTTGTCGTCGGCGTAGAAAATCTGGCCGTCCACCGTCACTTCCCAGATTCCCGCCATGGGCGCCTTGACGATCTTTTCGACCTTGCCCAATTTCGCCTCGACGGCTTTTTTTACATCGGCCTCGTCGGCGAGGGCGGCGAACGACAGACAGGCCAGAGCGGCCGCAAACAGGGGTGATTTCATGGTTTCTCCAGAGAAATTCGGGGAGCCGGCGTCAGGACGCCAGCGCGTAGCGGACCAGCAGGTTCTTTACGACAGGCAAAGCATTGGTGAGGTTCAATCCGAAATTGCGCAGGCGGGTCAGGGAACCGGATGCGGGGCGGAACAGGTCGTGCAGGCTGTCGGTAAGTGTCTGCAAACTTACGACTTCCTCCTTGCGTGCCCGCGCATAAGATCGCAACAGCGCGAGGTCGCCGCAATCGACGTGGCCGGGTTTGTCGCACAGGACGGCGGCCAGTTCCCGCGCATCCTGGAAGCCGAGGTTGATGCCGTGGCCGGAAAGAGGATGTATTGTGTGTGCGGCGTCGCCGATCAGGGCCAGTCGAGGCGCCACGGAACTGGGTGCACGCATCAGGCGCAAGGGGAAGCCGGCAGGCGGGGTAACCAGTTTCAGATCGCCCAGGCGGTGGTTGCCGGCCTCGGCAACCAGGGCGCACAATTCGGCATGATCGAGCGCCAGTAGCTTGCGCCCGTGATCTTCCGGGGCCGACCAGACCATGGACATGCGATTGCCCGGCAACGGCAGCCAGGCCAGCACCCCGTCGGTGCGGAACCATTGGAAAGCCGTACCATGATGCGGCAGTTCGGTGGCGAAGTTGGCGATCACGCCCTGCTGGTCGTAGGGATCGAAGCGGACCGCGATTCCCGCCGCCGCCCGCGTCCAGGATTCGGCGCCGTCGGCGGCCACGATCAGTCGTGCCGACAGGCTGCGACCGTCCGCTAGATTCACCAACGCGGCATCGGGGCCGATGGTCAGTGCTTGCGGACGCGCCGGGCAGAGCAGGGTCAGGTTGCCCTGGCGTTTGACCGTTTCCCACAATTCGCGCTGGATCAGCGAGGACTCGAGGATCCAGGCCAGTTCGGGAACGCCGCAGCCATACGCGGTGAAATCCAGCCGGCCGCCGGCATCGCCGTGAATTTCCATGGTGCGCACGGCTTCCATGCGCGCCGCATCCAGATGGCCCCAGGCGCCCAGTTCGTCGAGAAAATCCGCATTGGCCGGACTGATCGCATAGATGCGCGAATCCAGGGTTTCGGGGAAGCTCGGCGCCTTCCCCTCGACCAGGGCTACCGACAGGGTCGAGCGGCGCAGGGCCGCCGCCAGGCTCAAACCGGCGAGGCCGCCGCCCACAATGATGACGTCGAAATCCATCGCGCAATTGTCGTCTACGGGGCCCCGCCTTGACAAGGCAAGCGTGCGCCGAGGATAATCCCGCCCCTTTGCATGGTGATGTAGCTCAGCTGGTTAGAGCGACGGATTCATAATCCGTAGGTCGAGGGTTCAAGTCCCCCCATCACCACCAGTATTCACAAGGCCTCCAGCGATGGGGGCCTTTTTCTTTTGTAGGGCGGGCTAGCACGGGGCTAGCAGCAGGCGCGAAAACATGCCCTGTTTGGCGTCAATGTCGAAGCAAGATCGCCGTCCCGCCAGCGCCGACTCTTGGCCCAGTGCAGGGCACGCGGAGGGTGCTTGTCGGCAGGTCGGTACCTTGGGAGCTATGCCCCAGATGTAAGCGAGGTCGCCAAACTCGCGGCCATCCTGAACTCGTTTTAGCAGTTTTCCCCTCATGATCGGCCAAAGACTGTCGTCGCCATCGGTTTCGTTTAGCAGGTTGCGAACGCTGTAAAACTCCATTGGCGACCAGGAGGGTGAAATGAGGCAGCGGGAGTTGAAACAGTTGAAGGCGATGGTGGCGAAGCTCACCTTCGCGCAGCGCCGGGATCTGATGGATGAATTGGGAACCGATGGTGAGGCAGCGGCATCGGTGGGCATTATCGAGGCTCAGGGGATAGAGGCCGGTTGCCCGCATTGTGGCAACAGACACGTGGTCAGGAACGGTAGCGCCAGCGGTTTGCAACGCTACAAGTGCCGGGATTGCAGCCGGACCTTCAACGCCCTGACCGGAACGCCGCTGGCCCGCCTGCGCCAGAAGTCAAAGTGGATCGTGCAAGCCGAGGTGTTGCGTGAGGGGATGACCATCACGCAGGCGGCCAAACGGTTGAAGGTCGCGCGGAGCACCGCATTCCGCTGGCGCCATCGCTTCATGGCGGTACCCAAGACCCTTCAGGCTCAGTCACTTGCGGGGATTGCCGAGGCCGATGAGACGTTCTTTCTGCACTCTCGCAAGGGGCAGCGTGGCTTGGACCGAAAGCCACGCCAGCGCGGCGGCCGAGCCGCCAAGCGGGGGCTGTCCAAGGAACAAGTGCCGGTACTGGTCGCTCGGGATCGCTCGGGCGCTACGGCCAACATCATTCTGACGGCCGACGGCAAGGCGGATCTGGTGGCCGCGCTCAAGCCCTTGCTGCCCTCGGATACGATCCTTTGCACCGACGGCAGCAGTGTCCTGGCCGCCGCCGCCAAAGAGATCGGTGTGACCCATCGTCCGGTGAATGTTTCGGCCGGTCGGCGCGTCATTGCCGGCGTCTATCACATCCAGAACGTCAATGCTTTCGACAGTCGGCTCAAGAACTGGATTCGCCGTTTCCACGGCGTGGCAACCACGTACCTCGATTCCTACCTCGGGTGGTTCCGCACCCTCGACCGGTCCACCTCTACTGGCTTGCAACCCGCTTCATTGCTGGCGTTGGCCCTTACCGGTCGCCCCGTCCCTAACTAATGCGAACAGAGCCTTTCCTTTGCTCGCGGCTCAACGCTGCCGGATCGGGGGCAGGCGTCGATCGAGGAAATCCCGAAAGTCCCGCCACAGCCGCCACATGACGAAACCGCGACGCGCCCAGCCGATGATGCTTCCAGGCTGGATGATGAGCAGCGCAACTGCGACCGCAACGACGATTTCCTTGTTGCGACGAATCCATTGCGCGCCGACGACCGCGATGTCGGCACCGACGAAGACGGGCATCAAGCCTGTCGCGTGACGGGCGAAGTCGGTGCGCAAACCGTCGCCGGCGATCTGTAGGCGCTGTTTCTTGAGGGCAAGCTCAATCGCGCGGGAGTTCATTTATCGCGGCTTTGCGGCGTCGCCGGACGTCAGCGCCTGATTGTCCTTGCGCAATTCGGCCAGGCTGGCGGAAAACAGTTTCGAGCCCGATCGCGCCAGGCTCAGAGTTACCAGCAGGCTGACAACGCCGGCGCCGAGGAAAAGTGCGGAAAAGACCGCCAGCGCGAGCAGGCGGTTACTGTCCCACATGAGAACGGTGAGGAATACCGCAAAAAAGACCAGGCCCGCGGCAAGGCAGAGGAATGCCGCCCCGCCGTATGCGAGCATGGAAAACAGCCGCGCCCGCTCTTCGGCCAGTTCGATGCCGAGGAGTTCAAGGCGATTGTGGAGCAGGGTGACGCCGGTGCCGAGGAGGCCTTTCGCCGAAACGAACAAACCGCGCCGGCCCGGCGCATCACCCGCCGGGTCGATCATGACCGGGTTCAGCGACGGCCGATCAGCAGGCCGGCGATGAAGCCGATGCCGGCCGCGACACCCACCGAGCGCCAGGGATTGTCATGCACATAGTCATCAGCGGCGCGACCGACCTGCTTGGCCTTGTCCACCACCGCAGCCTCGGCTTCGGCCAGCTTGATCTTGGCTGCCGCGAGCCGGTCCTGGGTCCTGGCACGGATTTCGGCGATCTTGTCACCGGCCTGCCCTGCCGTGGCACGCAACAGCTCTTCGCTGTCTGCAATCACCAGCTTGACGTCGGCAATCAGTTTGTCTTTGGTAACTTCGGTCATTTCAGCCATGGTCTTCTCCTCAAGATTGAGCGCTACAAATCGAACGTTACCGATTCTAGCGCACAGCCGCCATGATCCATGTCATGGGAGCGTCAGGTCGTAATCGATGATCAGGGGAGCGTGGTCCGAGAACCGGCGCTCCTTGTATACGGCCACGCGTTGCGCCGCGGCGGCGAGGCCCGGAGTCGCGATCTGGTAATCGATGCGCCAGCCGACGTTTTTGGCCCAGGCCTGACCGCGATTGGACCACCAGGTGTAGGCCTCGCCGCCTGCCTCCGGCTGCAGCCGGCGATGCACGTCCACCCAGCCCAGGTCGTCGAAGACGGACGACAGCCAGGCGCGCTCCTCCGGCAGGAAGCCCGAGTTCTTCTGGTTCGACTTCCAGTTCTTCAGGTCGATTTCACGGTGGGCGATGTTCCAGTCACCGCAGAGCAGGACCTCGCGCCCGTCGCGCCGGGCGTCTTTCGCCAGGCGTTCCAGTTGCGGCCGGAAGCGGTCGAGAAAGCGGAACTTGGCCTGCTGGCGCTCGTCCGAGCTGGAGCCCGAAGGAAGGTAGAGCGAAACCACCGTTAACTTGCCGAATTCGGCCTGCAGGTAGCGGCCTTCTGCATCGAATTCGGCATCGCCGAAACCTTCGACGATGCGGTCGGGTGCCTTGCGGGAATAGATGCCGACGCCGCTGTAGCCTTTCTTTTCCGCGACATGAAAGCAGCCGATGTACCCGGCCGGAGCGCACAGTGCGGGTGTCAGGTCGGCCAGTTGCGCCTTGAGTTCCTGGACGCAGACGATGTCGGCCTGTTGCATTGTCAGCCACTCGAAAAATCCCTTGCTGGCGGCGGAACGGATACCATTGAGATTCAAATCGAGTATTCGGAACATGTGCTTGCGCATGTAAAATGCGTCGATGAATACGAATGTCAGCCATAACGTGACCAGCGAGCTGAGCCGCGAGTTTATCGCCTTCGCCTGCGAACTGGGCGTGTTGCGTTTCGGCGAGTTCAAGACCAAGGCGGGTCGCCTCAGCCCCTATTTTTTCAACGCCGGCCTGTTCAACGACGGCGCTTCCCTGTCGCGCCTGGGCGACTTCTACGCCCGCCGCATCCTGGCTGCCGGGGCTCCGTTCGATGTGCTGTTCGGCCCCGCCTACAAGGGGATTCCGCTCGCTGCGGCAACGGCCATGGCGCTGGCGGGCCGGGGCCGCAACACGGCCTACGCCTATAACCGCAAGGAAGCCAAGGATCACGGCGAAGGCGGTACCCTGGTCGGTGCCCCGCTCGCGGGCCGGGTGTTGATCATCGACGACGTGATTACCGCGGGCACGTCGGTGCGCGAATCGATGGATTTGATTCGTGCGGCGGGGGCGACCCCAGCCGCGGTGCTTATAGCGCTGGACCGCCAGGAACGCGGGCAAGGCGAGCTTTCGGCAGTACAGGAAGTGGAACGCAACTTCGGCATTCCGGTCGTGAGTGTTGCCAGTTTGACCGATTTGATCAATTATCTGTCCGGGCATCCGGAACTTGAGAACAAGCTTGCCGCCGTGCGTGCTTACCGTGCTCTTTATGGCATCGAATGATATTCTGTGCTCTGAACTAGGGAGAACCCCATGCGCCTGATTTCCGCCTTGCTGTTAGTTTCCTCCACACTCCTCGCCCAGGGCGCCGCCGCCCAGACACGCATCTTTTGTTGCGACGATTCCACCGGGAAGAAGGTGTGCGGCGATTTTCTGCCCGCCGCCTGCCAGGGCCGGGCCTATGAAGAACGCGACAATCGCGGCTTCGTTTCGAAGACGGTGGAAGCGCCGCTGACGGCGGAGCAGCAGGCTCGGCGCGATGCCGAACTGACGAAGAAGGAGGAGGAGAAAAGGATGGCCGCAGAAGATCGCCGCCGCAATGTGGCATTGCTGGCCACCTACTCCAGTGAAAAGAATATCGATTCGGTCCGGGATCGCAACCTGGCCGAGATCGACAAGAGCATCGTCGAGGCAAAAAGTCGCATCGAGGAGGCCAGGAAGAAGAAACAGAAACTGGACGGCGACAAGGAGTTCTACAAGGGCAAGCCGCTACCCGATGCGCTGAAGTCGCAGATCGGCGACAACGAAAGGGAAATGCAGGCGCAGCAGGCGACCATTGCCGCCAAGACCAAGGAAAAGGAAGAAGTTCGCATCCGTTTCGCCGAGGAGAAGAAACGCTATCTCGAACTGACCGGCAAGAAGCCGGCTGAAGCCGCAGGTGCCGCGGCGCCTGCACCCGCAACGATAGTGGTGCCGCCCCCGCCCCCGCCTGCCGCAACCGTCGTTGCGCCTGCCGACAAGCCGACCGCCGCGCCTGCCGACAAGCCGGTCGAAAAGAAGTAATCAGGCGCCGAGTTTTATCTTCAGCAGGTCGCTGACCTGCTGCGGGTTGGCCTTGCCCCTGGCCGCCTTCATGGCCTGGCCGACCAGGGCGTTGAAGGCCTTTTCCTTGCCGGCGCGGAATTCCTCGACCGACTTCGGGTTGGCGGCGAGCACCTCGTCGATGATCTTCCCGATCGCGCCCGTGTCGGTGATCTGCTGGAGACCCTGCGAAGCGATGATCGCATCGGCGCTTTCACCTTCGCCGTTCCACAGCGCGTCGAAAACCTTCTTGGCGATGTTGTTGGAAATGGTGCTGTCGGCGATGCGCATGATCAGGCCGGCGAGTTGTACCGGACTGATCGGGGCGTCGGCGATTTCCCGTTCCTCACGATTCAGCCGCGCCGCGAGTTCGCCCATGGTCCAGTTGGCGATTCCCTTGGCGTTGGCCGGGCCGGTGGCGGTGACGGCCGCGGCAAAGTAGTCGGCCATTGCGCGCGAACTCGTGAGTATCGCTGCATCGTAGGCCGAGAGGCCGTACTCGGCCTGGAAGCGCGCCTGCATCGCCTGCGGCAGCTCGGGCATGCCCGACTTCACCTCGGCGATCCAGTCGGGCCCGATCTCCAGCGGCAGCAGGTCGGGGTCTGGGAAGTAACGGTAGTCGTGCGCGTCTTCCTTGCTGCGCATTGCGCGCGTCGTGCCCGTGTCCGGGTCGAACAGCACCGTGGCCTGCTGGATGGCGCGACCTTCCGTGATTTCATTGATCTGCCACTGCACCTCGAAGTCGATCGCCTGCTGCATGAAGCGGAAGGAGTTGAGGTTCTTGATTTCGCGCCGCGTCCCCAGCGGCTCGCCGGGGTGGCGCACCGAGACGTTGGCGTCGCAGCGGAAGCTGCCTTCCTGCATGTTGCCGTCGCAGATGCCGATCCATTGCACCAGCGCGTGCAGGGCGCGGGCGTAGGCGACCGCCTCGACGCTTGAGCGCATGTCCGGTTCGGTGACGATTTCCAGCAGCGGCGTGCCGGCGCGGTTGAGGTCGATCCCGCTCCTGCCGTGGAAGTCCTCGTGCAGCGACTTGCCAGCGTCTTCCTCGAGGTGGGCGCGGGTCAGGCGCACCCGCTTGTCGGTCGCCGTCGCATTTGGGTCATTTGCGACGCCGACTTTTATGGTCAGGCCGCCGCCTTGCACCACCGGGACCTCGAACTGGCTGATCTGGTAGCCCTTGGGCAGGTCGGGGTAGAAGTAGTTCTTGCGTGCGAAGATCGAGCGCGGTGCGATGTTGGCGCCGACGGCGAGGCCGAACTTGATGGCGCAGACCACGGCTTCGCGGTTGAGCACCGGCAGCACGCCGGGCAGGGCGATGTCCACGGCATTAGCCTGGACGTTCGGGTCGGCGCCGAAGGCCGTGCTGCTGCCGGAGAAAATCTTCGATTTCGTTCGGAGCTGGGCGTGGGTTTCCAGCCCGATGACGACTTCCCACTGGCTCATTTCAGGTTCTCCGGCATGCGCGTGTGCCAGTCGGTGGCCTTCTGGTACTGGTGCGCGGCCTGCAGCATTTTTGCTTCACCGAACCAGCTGCCGATGATCTGCAATCCGACCGGCATGCCGCCCTGGCCGAAGCCGCAGGGCAGCGACATGCCGGGCAGGCCGGCGAGGTTGGTGGAAATCGTGTATATGTCGGAAAGGTACATCTGCACCGGGTCGGCGCTCTTGGCGCCGAAGGCGAAGGCCACCGACGGCGAGGTCGGGCCCATGATCACGTCGCACTGCTTGAAGGCTTCGACAAAGTCGGCGGCGATCAGACGGCGAATCTTCTGCGCCTTGAGGTAATAGGCGTCGTAATAGCCGTGCGAGAGCACATAGGTGCCGATCAGGATGCGGCGCTTGACCTCGGCGCCGAAGCCCTGGGCACGTGATTTCGAATACATGTCGTTGAGGTCGGTATATTCCGGTGCGCGATAGCCGTAGCGCACGCCGTCGAAGCGCGACAGGTTGGAACTGGCCTCGGCCGGTGCGATCACATAGTACACAGGCACCGAGAGGCCGGAGTTGGGCAGGCTGACCTCGACCGTGGTGGCGCCGAGCTTGCGGTATTCGGCCAGCGCCGCCTCCACCGCCGCGCGCACGTCGGCATCCATGCCGTCGCCGAAGAATTCCCTCGGCATGCCGATGCGCAGCCCGGCCAGAGGCTGTTCCAGATCGCGGGTGTAGTCTTCTGCGGGACGTTCGAGCGAGGTCGAGTCGCGCGCGTCGAAGCCGGCCATGGCGTTCAGCAGCAGCGCGCAGTCCTCGGCCGATTTGGCCATCGGCCCGGCCTGGTCGAGGCTGGAGGCGAAGGCGATCATGCCGTAGCGCGATACGGCGCCGTAGGTCGGCTTGAGGCCGGTCAGTCCGCACAGGGCGGCCGGCTGGCGGATCGAGCCGCCGGTGTCGGTGCCGGTGGCCGCCGGTGTAAGGCGCGCCGCGATGGCGGCGGCCGAGCCGCCCGAGGATCCGCCAGGCACACGCGCTGTATCCCAGGGATTCTTCACCGGGCCGAAATACGAGGTTTCGTTGGACGAACCCATGGCGAATTCGTCCATGTTGAGCTTGCCCAGCGTGACCATGCCGGCCCCGGCCAGCCTTTCCACGACATGGGCGTCGTAGGGCGAGACGAAGTTCTCCAGCATGTGCGAGCCGCAGCTCGTGCGCCAGCCCCTGGTGCAGAAAATATCCTTGTGTGCCAATGGGATGCCGGCCAGCGGCGTGTCGTGGGCGCCGACTTTGCCGGAGGCGTCGGCGGCACGCGCCTGGGCCAGGGTTTGCTCCCGGTCTTGCGAAATGAAGGCGTTGAGGCCGGGATTGAGGCGGTCGATGCGGTCGAGGAACAGGGTCGCCAGTTCGACGGCAGAAACCTCCCTGGCTGCCAGCGCGGCGGACAGTTCGCGCAGCGACAAATTTATCATTCAATCACCTTCGGAACCAGATAGAGACCGGCCTCGGTCTCCGGCGCCACGGCCTGGAAATCGGCACGGCGGTCGGACTCGGTCACGACATCGGGGCGGAGGCGCTGCACGACATCCACGGCGTGGGCCATCGGTTCGATGCCGGCGGTATCGACGGCCTGCAGCTGCTCGATGAAACCGAGGATGCCGTTGAGTTGTTCGCGCGTGGCTTCGCGCTCGGCGGGGGAAAGCTCGATACGCGACAATAGGGCGATGCGGGAGACGTCTTCCTGGGTCAGGGACATGATGAAGTGGAGGGCAGGTGGGGTGAGCCCGTCCGCAAACAGGCCTGATCAATGCCTGAATCGACGGGCGCGATAGGGTATCATACGCGACCCTCTGGCTACGGTCGCCGCGCTCTGTGCCGGAAAGGCTGGCGTTAGCCTCCACCGAAATTCTTTCGCCCCGATCCTCCGCGGGCTTCACCACTGGAACCACGATGTTCGGCTTTCTCCGCTCCTATTTCTCAAACGACCTCGCCATCGACCTCGGTACCGCCAACACGCTGATTTACGTGCGCGGCAAGGGCGTGGTACTCGATGAACCGTCCGTCGTCGCCATCCGCATCGAAGGCGGCCCCAACGCCAAGAAGACCATCCAGGCGGTGGGCAAGGAAGCCAAGACCATGATCGGCCGCAATCCGAAGGAGATTTCGGTGATCCGGCCGCTCAAGGACGGCGTGATCGCCGACTTCACGGTTACCGAGCAGATGCTCAAGCAGTTCATCAAGCGCGTGCACGAGTCGCGCCTGTTCTCGCCCTCGCCACGCATCATCATCTGCGTGCCCTCGGGTTCCACCCAGGTCGAGCGCCGCGCCATTCGCGAATCCGCGCTGGGCGCCGGCGCCTCGCAGGTGTACCTGATCGAGGAGCCGATGGCCGCCGCGATCGGCGCCGGCCTGCCGGTCTCGGACGCCACCGGCTCGATGGTGGTGGACATCGGCGGCGGCACCACCGAAGTGGGCGTGATCTCACTGGGCGGCATGGTCTATGCCAATTCGGTGCGCGTCGGCGGCGACAAGTTCGACGAGGCGATCATCTCCTACATCAGCCGCAACTACGGCATGCAGATCGGCGACAACAGCGCCGAGAACATCAAGAAGCAGATCGGCTCCGCCTTCCCCGGCGCCGAGGTGCGCGAAATGGAAGTCTCCGGCATCAACCGCGCCGAGGGCATTCCGCGCAAGTTCACCATCTCGTCGAACGAAGTGCTCGAAGCGCTTTCCGAGCCGCTCAACCAGGTGGTCAAGGCGGTCAAGGACGCGCTGGAAAAGACGCCGCCCGAACTCGGCGCCGACATCGCCGAGCGCGGCCTGGTGCTGACCGGCGGCGGCGCGCTGCTGCATGACCTCGACCGCCTGCTGACCGAGGAAACCGGCCTGCCGGTAATCGTCGCCGACGACCCGCTGACCTGCGTCGCGCGCGGTTCCGGCATGGCGCTTGAAAAGATGGACAAACTCGGCAGTATTTTTGCCAACGAGTAAGCCCGGCACCGTGTAGCTTGCAGACTGGCCCCGTGGCAGCCTGGCGCGGGGTGTTTCCGGGTCCATCTTTCTTCCGAGGGCGCACCTGCCTTGATGTCCGTCGTAGGCCATGCACCGCCACCCTTCTTCAAGCGGGGTCCGGCACCGCTCGTGCGGTTGGCCTTTTTCGTCACGCTGTCACTGGTGCTGCTGGTCGCCGACCTGCGTTTCCACACCCTGGAATGGGCTCGCCTGGCGGTGGCCACGGTGGCCTGGCCGCTGCAGCGCGTGACCGGGATGCCGATCGATGCCGCCGGCGATTTCGGTGCCTACCTCTCGCGCCAATCCACCTTGTTGCGGGAAAACGAGGAGTTGCGCCGGCGCCAGCTCGGTACCGCCAACCTCCTGCTGCGCCAGGACCACCTCGAACAGGAAAACAAGCGCCTGCGCGCGCTGCTCGACATGCGCACGCGGCAACCGGTCGAGGGCCGTATCGCCGAGATCCTGTATGCGGCGCGCGATCCCTTTTCGCGCCGGGTGATCATCGACAAGGGCAGCCAGCACGGCATCG
>JADYZH010000049.1 GCA_020853215.1 Sulfuritalea sp.
ATACAAGACGGGGATCTTTGGGCTTGCGCCCACCACCACTCTTTCGGGTGTAGGTCTGATCCGCCACTCTCTGACGTACCGGAATCAGTGGCTCGACACGACTCCAAAATTCATCAGTGACTTCCCACGCTTTCGCTTTTGCCATCTTCTCTCCACACGCGGTTGGCGCGTATGGAAAGCCATTATATGTTATTTACGGATAAGTTCTTAATTCGACCCTGGCCCCTTTACTCTCTCCTTTACTCTCTCTGCCAGCCCGTTTGCCCGCTGAATCCCTGTCTCTTTAATCCCCTTAAGAGTGCTATCATTGGCACCTTAATCAGGTCTCGGAGAACGTCATGTCACACCAGATTTTGGCGGAAACCACCGCCAGCGTATCGGAGTTGAAGAAGAATCCGATGGGTACGGTCGCAGCTGGGGAGGGGTTCCCTGTCGCCATACTGAATCGTAACGCTCCCGCCTTCTACTGCGTACCGGCAAAGGCCTACGAAGCGCTGATGGACAAGCTCGAAGACATGGAACTCAATGCCATCGCCAATGCGCGATCCGGCCAGCGTGTAATCAAGGTCGAACTTGATGAACTATGAACTTGGCTTTCTGGAAGAAGCCCTGAGGGAATGGAAAAAACTCGATGCAAGCCTTCGGGAGCAATTCAAAACCAAGCTTTCCGAACGGTTGAGGAATCCCCGGGTGCCGGCCGCCAAGCTCAGCGGACATTCCGATCGCTACAAAATCAAACTGCGCAGCGCGGGCTATCGTCTGGTCTATGAGGTACGCGACCGGCTACTGATAGTCATCGTGGTCGCAGTCGGCAAACGCGAGCGCAACGCGGTTTACAAGGCAGCTGCGAAGCGATAGCAATATAGCCAATCCCAGCTTCTCGCCGTATCGCTGGCGCCGACTTTTTAATCGACCCTGGCCCCTTTAATTCCTTTAATTCATCAGCCGCGACGAGTCTGCCAACTATGCCGAGATCGTCCAGGACCGCCACAGCGTGGATAAGCTCAAAAAACGCATCGAACGAATCGAACGCCGGCTTGAACTCAATGGATGATTTATCCCCAGTTTCTGTAGACAAAAGCCCGCGATTGCGGTTTGTTTGTCGCTCGGGGCAACACGGAAACCGCGGGATACCCCTGTGGGGCCGGCTTTAGCCGGCCTTGGCAGACTGAAGTCTGCCCTACAAGGGCGCTGGCCATGCGGCCGCACCAAAAAAACGGCCACCCGAAGGTGGCCGTTTTCCTGACGCTTGAACCGGATCGGGGATGTTCCCCCGAAAGTCCGATCAGAACGTGTGACGCACGCCGAAAGCCATCATGCTGGCGTCGCCGCCGGTACGCGGAGCACCGCTGGAGGCAGCAGCGGCAGAAGCGTTAAGCCGGCTGTTGTTTACATCGGAGTAGCCAGCATACAGGGTCGTGCGCTTGGACAGGCTATGGTAATAGGCCAGGGTCCATGCATCCGCATCCCAGCCGTTTACATCTGCATCAAAGTCGGCATAGGAAACCATGATGCTGCCAACCTTGAACACCGGGATCGAAGCGCCGACGGCCCACTTGTCGCCATTGGCGGTACTCACGACAGGCACAGCCGCTTTGGTCTTGTCGGTATCCCTGTCCTGGTAGGTACCATAAATCTTGACCATGCCGAAGTCGTAATCGGCACCGATGCCCCATTCCTTGGTGTCGACCGGCTGAGCTGCCGCTGCCAGCAATGCGCCCGTCGTATTGTTCTTACCGCCTTCAAATCCAGCCCAAACGAGGCTGGCCGAGAACGGGCCGTTGGTGTAGTTGCCGCGAACCAGATTGGCGTAGGCGTCGTCCGTACCGTGGGCGGGGTCCGCACCAGCGGCAAGGCCAGCGTAGGCGGCGCTGTAGAGGCGGTTGGCGTTTTCAGTCACGCGGGCGTGGTTGTATTCGAACGTGAAGCCGCTCCAGTTCGGCGAAATGTAGGCGACCGAGTTGTTGGTACGGCCGAGTGAACCGCAGCCCAGCAGCAGCGCGCCACCGGTCAGCTTGCTGATGGTGTCGAAGGCACCGCCGGCAACCGGGTTGTGCGAGCAGGCGAAGTTGTAGCCGGCGCCTTGCAGACGACCGGCAACCACCGTACCCATGTTGCCCTTCAAGCCGACGTAGGCCTGACGGGTGGCGGTACCGCTCCAGTCACCGGCAGCGCCAACGGCCGCATTGACGTCGGGCATCAGCATGTACTCAAGCGTGAATATCGCCTTGAGGCCGCCGCCGAGATCTTCCTCGCCCTTGAAGCCGAGGCGCGAACCTGCCGACAGGCCGTTATCAATTTTCCAGCCGCTGCTGCGGCCATCGGCTTTCACATTGATCACGCCCATATCAACGATACCGTAGACGGTGACGTTGGTCTGCGCGAAGGCCGCCGACGAAGCCAGGCCGGCGATGGCCAGAGCGATGAGTTTCTTTTGCATAGATTTCTCCAAAAAGAGAGTTGGTTTTAAACAGTCTGCAATGACACCACGTGGTCGGTCACTGCGCGCTGCCACTACCCGAATCCGGGAAGCTGGGAGCATTTTGCTTGAGGGGCGGCCGGGGGGCAATTGCGGCAGCCGCTTTGGCGTCTGGAGGCAGCTGTTTTGTGGCGTTCGCACCACAGTTGAGAGACATTTTTCCATGGGGCCATCCAGGCTGCACCGACAGCTCACCATCAAGGGACAACTTATTGTTTTTATTCTAAAATAATCCGACGCGACGCAAGGAAATATTGCCACTGCAACTGCATGCAGTCCCCAGGTCAGCGTCACCCGGGCGAATTTGCGCTTGCCGACCGGCAGGACGACGCAATCCCCGTCCTTCGGCGCCGTGTCGCAGTCGCCGACTTTTTCCGCAGGGGATATGGAAAATTCAATCTTGCTTCCGTGCGCTGCATAACGAGTCCGTTCGACTGGATTTGATGGATGGAAGAGGGGTGCGACTGCGACTTGATGATCGAGGTCATTGATTTAGTGATAATATTCAGTTGTACACATTATGATAAAAGGTGTTTGCCATGGAAACCACGACACTGACCTTGCGCGTTCCGATAGAAATGAAGGAGCGACTCGACAAACTGGCTGATGCCACCAATCGATCCAAGTCCTACCTCGCGGGCGAAGCCCTTCGTCAATATATCGACCTGGAAGCCTGGCAGATCGGGGAAATCCAGCAGGCACTCAAGGAAGCCGATGCCAATGACTTCGCCTCTGATGCGGAAATCGATGCGGTAGTGAAGAAGTATGCAGGTTAAATGGCTGCGTCGCGCCCTGGAAAACCTGGACGATGAGGCTGCCTACATTGCCAGGGACAGTCCGCGCACGGCAGCCGAGTTCGTGCTCCATCTGCGACACAGCGGGGCCATGCTCGCAGATCACCCCCATATGGGGCGCCCCGGCCGCATTGCCGGAACGCGGGAACTTGTCGTAACACGGTTCCCATACATCCTGCCTTATCGCGTGCGCGGCAACGCCGTCGAGATTCTCCGTGTCTTCCATACGGCCAGAAAATGGCCAAGCCGGATGGTCTGAGGGGCTGAAGCCTGCCCCAGGAAACCTGTGATTGTTTGGCTTTCGTGGGGCGGACTTCAGTCCGCCATTCAGCCCGGCCGGCTGAAGCCGGCCCCACGAAAATCAGCGGCGCGTCAGGTCAAGCTCACACGGGCGAATTTCCGCTTGCCGACCTGCAATACCACGCAATCCCCCGCCTGCAGCGCCGTGTCGCGGGCGCCGACTTTTTCGCCGTTCAGGCGCACGCCGCCGGCGGCTATCATGCGCAGCGCTTCCGAGGTGCTCGGCGTCAGGCCGGCGGCCTTCAGCACCTGCGCCAGCGAGCCGGCCGGCACGCTGATCTCGGGCATGTCGTCGGGCAGCACGCCGCGCTGGAAGCGCGCCTCGAACTCGGCCAGCGCGACCTCGGCATCCTTCTGCGAGTGGAAGCGGGCGACGATCTCCTGCGCCAGCAGCACCTTGACGTCGCGCGGGTTGCGGCCCTCGGCCACCTCGCGCCTGAAGCGGGCGATCTCGTCGTTGCCGCGGAAGGACAGCAGCTCGTAGTAGCGCCACATCAGATCGTCGGAGACCGACATCAGCTTGCCGAAGATCTCGGTCGGCGACTCGGCGATGCCGATGTAATTGCCGAGCGACTTGGACATCTTGTTCACGCCGTCGAGGCCCTCCAGCAGCGGCATCATCAGCACGCACTGCGGCGCCTGGCCGTAGTGCTTCTGCAGCTCGCGCCCCATCAGCAGGTTGAACTTCTGGTCGGTGCCGCCGAGTTCGACATCGGCCTTCATGGCCACGGAATCGTAGCCCTGGCACAGCGGGTAGAGGAATTCGTGGATGGCGATCGGCTGGCCGCCGGCGTAGCGCTTGGCGAAGTCGTCGCGCTCGAGCATGCGCGCGACGGTGTGGCGCGCGGCGAGCTTGATCATGCCGGCGGCGCCGATCGGCTCGAACCAGGTGGAGTTGAAGCAGACCTCGGTCTTCTGCGGGTCGAGGATCTTGAACACCTGGGCACGGTAGGTGTCGGCGTTCTCCAATATCTGCTCGCGCGAAAGCGGCGGGCGGGTCGCGTTCTTGCCGCTGGGGTCGCCGATCATGCCGGTGAAGTCGCCGATCAGGAACATGACGTGGTGGCCGAGGTCCTGGAAGTGGCGCAGCTTGTTGATCAGCACGGTGTGGCCGAGGTGCAGGTCGGGCGCGGTCGGGTCGAAGCCGGCCTTGACGCGCAGCGGGCGGCCGGATTTGAGTTTTTCGATCAGTTCGGCCTCGATCAGCAGTTCGTCGGCGCCGCGCTTGATCAGCGCCAGTTGGGAGTCGATCTCGGCCATGATTGATGTCTTAACCCGGTTTGACGAAAGGGGATTTTTTGCTACACTCGCCCGACTGTTCAGCCGGCCGGCCATCCAATTGCAAAAAAACAAAGGCGGAATTTTAGCGCAAGTCCTTCACCACCGAAGCCATCGTCCCGGGCATTTCTGGGCCGGCGCCGGCGTGGTGGGCGTTTCGCTGTTCAGCATGGTGGCCGCCCTCGGCACCGTCAATGAAACCCGGCTGGCGGACATCCCGCAACTGCAGGTGGTGGAAACCCTGGCGCTGCCCGCGCTGGCCGCGGCCGACGAGGGCGTGCCGAGCTTCCTGCGCGAAGAGCGGGTGCAGCGCGGCGACACGGTGACGGGGCTGCTGCAGCGGCTCGGCATCGACGATCCGGCCGCGATGGACTTCCTCAAGGGCAACGCCACGGCGCAATCCCTTTTCCGCCAGCTCGGCCCGGGCAAGAACCTGACGGCGCGCACCGGCCCGCAGGGCGAATTGCAGACCCTGATTTTCCCGCTCAACGGCGGCAAGGACCAGGCCCTGGTGGTGGAACGCCACGGCGACCAATTCACGGCTACGGATCAAGCCCTGCCACTGGAAACCCAGGTGGTCATGAAGACCGCCGAGGTCCGCCATTCGCTGTTCGGCGCCTCGGACGCGGCGGGGATTCCCGACGCGGTGGCGATGCAACTGGCGGACATTTTCGGCGGCGATATCGATTTCCATCGCGACCTGCGCAAGGGCGACCGCTTCGCCGTGATTTTCGAATCGCTCAATCACCTCGGCCGCCCGGTGCGCAGCGGCCGCATCCTCGCCGCCGAGTTCGTCAATGACGGCAAGACCTACCGCGCCGCGTGGTTCGCCGACCCGGCCGGCGGCCAGGGCAGCGGCGGCTACTACACGGCCGAGGGCAAGAACATCCGCAAGGCCTTCCTGCGTTCGCCGCTGGAATTCTCGCGCATCACCTCCGGCTTCAGTTCGGCGCGCTTCCACCCCGTGCTGCAAAAGTGGCGCGCGCACAAGGGCGTCGATTACGGCGCGCCAACCGGCACCCGGATCAAGGCCACCGGCGACGGCACGGTCGAATTCGCCGGCGTCCAGGGCGGCTACGGCAAGGTCGTGATCCTGCGCCACCAGAATCGCTTTACCACCCTCTATGGCCACCTATCCGGCTTCGCCTCCGGTCTGCGCAAAGGCGCCCGCGTCGGCCAGGGCGACGTGATCGGCTTCGTCGGCGCCACCGGGCTGGCCAGCGGCCCGCACCTGCATTACGAGTTCCGCGTGAACGACGTGCATCAGAACCCCCTGGCGATGGCGCTGCCCAGCGCGCCGCCGCTGGCCCCGGCGCAGCTCGGCGCGTTCCGGACGCAGACCGGAACCCACCTCGCCCGCATCGACCTGATCCGCGGATTCAACCTCGCCCAGGGCGACTGAAATGGAATCCGCGGGGGCGCCGGTCATCGGGCTGATGTCCGGGACCAGCCTGGATGGCGTCGATGCTGCGCTGGTCGATTTTTCGCAAGCTTTCCCGCGCACGCTGGCCACCTTCTGGCTGCCTTATCCGGACGACATTCGCCACCGGGCCCTCGATCTGCAGGCCGCGGGGCCGGATGAACTCCACCGCGGCGCGCTATTGGCCAACGCGCTGGCAGGCCGTTACGCGGACGCCGTGCGCCAGCTGCTCGCCGGCGCCGCCGTGGCTGCGGACCGCGTCGCGGCCATCGGCTGCCACGGCCAGACCATCCGCCATCAGCCGGCCGCGGGCTATACGATCCAGTTGAACAATCCGGCGCTGCTGGCCGAACTAACCGGCATTGCCGTGGTGGCCGATTTCCGCAGCCGCGACATCGCCGCGGGCGGCCAAGGCGCGCCACTGGTGCCGGCCTTTCATGCCGCCGTGTTCGGCGACCCGTTGCGGCACCGGGTGATCCTCAACCTCGGCGGCATCGCCAACCTGACCGACCTCGCTCCGGGGCGACCGGTGCGGGGTTTCGACTGCGGTCCGGGCAACCTGCTGCTGGATGCATGGATCGAGCGCCACCAGGGGCGGCGCTACGATGAAGGCGGGCACTGGGCGGCGCGGGGAACGGTGCTTCCGCAACTGCTGCAGCGCCTGCTGGAAGACCCGTTCTTCGCCGCCGGCCCGCCGAAAAGCTGCGGCCGCGACGAGTTCAACCTGGACTGGCTGGAACGCCGGCTCGCAGGCGGCGAACTTGCCGAGGACGTGCAGGCGACACTGCTCGAATTGACCGCCGTGTCGGTCGTGGAGGCCATCGGCCGCTGGTGCGACAGGCCGCAGGAGGTTTTCGTCTGCGGCGGCGGCGCGCGCAATCAGGCGCTCATGGCGCGCCTGCGACAGCATCTGCCGGATTGCCGTGTCGCCGGCACCGACTTTCTGGGCCAGCCGGCAGACTGGGTCGAGGCGGTAGCCTTCGCCTGGCTGGCATGGCGAGCACTGCGCGGCGAAGCGGGAAACCTTGCGGAAGTGACAGGGGCTCGCGGCGCCCGCATCCTCGGCGCGATCTACCCGCGTTAGAGGATGCGGCCGGATGAACCCGGCGCCACGAAAATCGTGTGAGGGTTTCGTAGGGCAGGTCGTAGGGCGGACTTCAGTCCACCATCCACCCTTGGCCGACTGAAGTCGGCTATCTACACCGCCAGATCAGGCCGAGAAGGACGAGCCGCAACCGCAGGTCGATTGGGCATTCGGGTTCTTGATCACGAACTGCGAACCTTCCAGGCCCTCCGAGTAATCGATTTCGGCGCCAACCAGATACTGATAGCTCATCGGATCGATCAGCAGCGAGACGCCGTTCTTCTCCATGACGGTGTCGTCGTCATTGGTCACTTCGTCGAAGGTGAAGCCGTACTGGAAACCGGAGCAGCCGCCGCCGGTGACGAACACGCGCAGCTTGAGCTCGGGGTTACCTTCCTCGGCAATCAGTTCCTTGACCTTGCTTGCCGCGTTATCGGTGAAGTTGAGCGGGGCCGGCATTTCGGTGGGTGCGTTCATAACGTTCTCCTTGGGGATCTGTAATGACCTACTAAATAAGTCTGGTAATTATGATTTCAATGGGGCAAAAGGTCAATTGCTGGCGGCAAGCTTCAATTCCACGGCCTTCGCCGCGACGCCCTGATGCACCAGCCGGCCCTGGATCACGGCGCCGAGGTGGATCTCGATCGTGCTGTATTCGACATCCCCGGTAACCCGGGCGCGCGCCTGCAGCTCAAGGAAGTCGCTCGAATGCACCCCGCCGATGACCGTGCCGTTGATGACCAGGTGGGATACCGTGATATTGCCCTCGATCCGGGCGTGTTCGCTGATCACTAGCGTCGCCGGCTGTCCTTCGGCACCTCGCACGTCGCCCTTGATTTCACCGTCTACCCGCAGGCCGCCGGTGAACGTGACGTCGCCCGTCACCGCGGTGCCGGCGCCGATCAGGCTGTCGATGCGCCCCTGGGGCTTGCTGTTTTGCTTGCCGAACATGGCTGGAATCTCCTTTGCTGCAATTTTGCGCTGCGGCGCTCAAAGAACGACGCTTTGGCTGGCCTTGACCGAACCATCCTGAACCAGACGCGCCTCGACCCGCAGAACGCGGGCCTCGGCGGCCACCTTGAACATGCCCTCCAGGCGCCGGAAGTGGCGGAAATTCACCTGATACTGGCCGGCGGAGGGATCGCCGGCAGCGGGAAACTGCATCATAACAGTCTCCTGACCTTGTTGCACGGTGGCGACGAATTGAATCATCCCGTTGAATTCCTTGTTTTTTTTATCTCCAGTTTGAGCGAGAAGAAGACGATAGCGGTACTGCCCGTCACCGCCGGGGACAATCTGCAGCCGGCTGATCGCGAGTCCGGACTTGCCGGCCTGGTCGCCCGCCAGGCTTTCAAAGGTCGCCAGGTCTGCCTTGAGGCGGATGTTTTCCTCTTCCAGGGCCCGGATCTGCGCGGCGAGTCGTTCCTGTGCCGTGCTCTCGATGCGCCAGCGGCTTTCGCTCGAATTCGCCACCTTGCGCGCCCCCTCCAGCTCGGACTCCAGCCGGGTGAGCCGCTCGCGCATGTCGTCGATTTCATGCTCGCTGGCGACCTGGTGAAAGCCGGCAAAACGCCGCCCGGCATCATAGATCCAGCCGGCGAGGGCCAGCGACAGGCCGGAAAGAACCGCGATCGCCAGCGCGCGCCAGTGCCACGGCAGGTGCGTGCGGATCGCCACGCGCGGCGCCGAAATGCCGAAGCGGCCGCGCAGCCGCCGCAGCGTCAGGGCAAGACGGGAACTTGCGAAAGGCCGGAACATTCGTCGAGACCGAACATCAGGTTCATGTTCTGCACCGCCTGTCCGGCCGCACCCTTGACCAGGTTGTCGATGACCGAAAGGATCACCAGCGTGTCGCCCCCCTGCGGCCGATGCACGGCGATGCGGCAGGTATTTGCGGCGCGCACCGAGCGCGTCTCGGGATGCGATTTCGGCGGCAGCACGTCCACAAAGGGCTCGCTGGCGTAGCGTCGTTCGAACAGGGCCTGGAAATCCTCTTCGCGCGTGATGCGGGCATAGAGCGTGGAATGGATGCCGCGAATCATCGGCGTCAGGTGCGGGACGAAGGTCAGGCCAACGTCCCTGCCCGCCGCGCGCGCCAGACCCTGCCGGATTTCCGGCAGGTGGCGATGGCCGGGAACGCCGTAGGCCTTGAAATTATCCGAAGCCTCGGAAAACAGGATGCCGATCTCGGCCTTGCGACCGGCACCGGAGACGCCCGACTTGGCGTCCGCGATCAGGTGGTCGAGGTCGACGCAGCCGGCCTCGACCAGCGGCAGGAAACCGAGCTGCGTCGCCGTCGGGTAGCAGCCTGGATTGGCCACCAGGCGGGCCCTGCGGATCGCCTCGCGATTCATCTCGGGCAGGCCGTACACCGCCTCGGCGACCAGTGCCGGGCTGGCATGCTGCATGCCATACCACTTTTCCCACAGCGCGACGTCCCTGATGCGGAAATCCGCCGCCAGGTCGACGACCTTTACGCCAGCTTCAAGCAGGCTTGCCGCCTGCTGCATGGCGATGCCGTTGGGGGTGGCGAAGAACACCACGTCGCACTTGTCCAGCGGCGCGTCCTTGGGGTCGCTGAAGTTCAGGCCGACGAAACCGCGCAGGCTGGGAAACATGTCGGCGACCGCCTTGCCGGCATCGCCGCGCGAGGTGATGGCCGTCAGTTCAACCCCGGAATGCCCCGCCAGCAGGCGCAAGAGTTCCACTCCGGTGTAGCCCGTGCCGCCGACGATACCTGCCTTGATCATGCCAAGCTCCTTGCTGCGAAAAATTGATGGTAACCCGTAATTCCACAGGGGGATACCGTCCACGCCTCAGGCGCGGACACAAGACGCAAAAGCCGCCCGAAGGCGGCTTTTGCATGACAGCGATACAGCCCGCTGCAGCTTAACGCTTCGAGAACTGCTTGCGGCGGCGCGCCTTGCGGAAGCCGACCTTCTTGCGCTCGACCTCACGTGCGTCGCGGGTGACGAAACCGGCACTCGACAGGGCGGGTTTCAGGGTCGCATCGTATTCGATCAGGGCGCGTGTGATGCCGTGACGCACCGCACCGGCCTGGCCGGACTCGCCGCCGCCTTCGACATTCACCAGGATGTCGAATGTGCTCATGTGCTGGGTCAGTTCCAGCGGCTGGCGCACGACCATGCGGCCGGTCTCGCGGGAGAAGAACTCGTCGACCGGCTTGTCATTGACGACGAACTTGCCGCTGCCGCTGCGCAGGAAGACACGGGCAATCGCCGTCTTGCGGCGACCGGTTCCGTAATATTGGGTGACTGCCATCAAAAAACTCCTTGGATATCCAGCGCTCAGATGTCGAGTGACTTGGGCTGCTGGGCGGTGTGCGGATGGGCAGCACCGGCGTAGCACTTCATCTTCTTCAGCATCGCGTAGCCCAGCGGACCCTTGGGCAGCATGCCCTTGACCGCCTTTTCCAGGATGCGGCCGGGGAAGCGCTGCTGCAGCTTGATGAAGTTGGTTTCGTTGATTCCGCCCGGATAACCGGTGTGGCGGTAGTACATCTTGTCCTGGGCCTTGTTGCCGGTGACGCGCAGCTTGTCGACGTTGACCACGACGATGTAGTCGCCGGTATCGACGTGCGGCGTGTAGATGGCCTTGTGCTTGCCGCGCAGGCGGTGTGCGATCGCGGCGGCGAGGCGGCCGAGCACCTTGTCGGTGGCATCGACGACAACCCAGTCGTGCTGGACCTCATGCGGCTTGGCGGAAAATGTCTTCATTCGGGTGTTCCTTGCGTGCTTCGATGGCCCGGCAGGAGCGGCAACGGGAAAAATCGCCCACGCGCTTTCCGGAAAGCCGAGCATTCTAACCAATGCCCGAAGCGGCTGTCAAATGGGATTTGTCGCTGCCTTGAGCGCTCAGGCTTCCTGCATCATGCGCCAATACTGATACTTCATCATGGCGGCGGCGCCCGCCACGATGGAAACCAGGGTCAGCACTGATCCCAGGGCCAGGGTCGAAACCCCGGTGATGCCCTGGCCGATGGTGCAGCCCATCGAGAGGACGCCGCCGATGCCCATCAGCACGGCGCCGATGGCGTGGTTGAGGAAATCGCCCCGATTGACGAACCACTCGATGCGGAAGCTGCGCGCGACCAGCGCGTAGAGCAGCGAACCGAGGACCACCCCCGCCAGCGCGACGATGCCGAAGTTGATCAGCGAGGTGTCGGCCGGGTTCATCACGTAGCGGGCCAGGTCGCCCATCGGACTCATGAAGGTGAAGGACTGGGTCTCGACCCGCAGCGGCTTGACGTCGGCAAAGTCGGCGAACTCCTTCCAGGCAGCGCCCATCGTGCCGCCGGTGACGTACCAGCCGACGATGACGGCGAGGCCGATCACCACGCCGCCCAGGATATGGTCGGAGCTGCCGCGAAAGTCGCGCGAGGAAAAGGCGAAGCCAAGCAACCCGATGCCCAGTACCGCACCGAAGGCGATATTGCCCAGCCCGGTCAGGTCGCCCAGGGCCTGGCTGGCCTTGCCGGCGGCCGCCAGGTTGATCGTGGTGGCGGACATCATGCTGCCGAACACCGTGTCGTAGAAGTTGGTCCACAGCATCGCGTAGGCGCAGGCCGACGCGATCGCCAGCACCACGACGGACTTCAGGTTGCCGCCGCCGATGCGCACCAGGGTCTTGTTGCCACAGCCCGAGGCCAGGGTCATGCCGATGCCGAACATCAGCCCGCCCAGCACATAGCGCAGCCAGGCCAGGTTCGGCGTCCGGTAGGGCGGGAAGGTGCCGGTGCCGATCGCGACCTTGCCCGAGGCTTCGAGCACGACGACGCCCAGCATCGCTACCGCGATGGCCAGCAGCCAGGCACGCAGGCGACCCGTATCACCCATGTTCACCCAGTCCGAGACGGCGCCCATGGTACAGAAATTGGTCTTGTTGGCTACCGCGCCCATGACCATGCCGATGACGAAAATAATGGCCAGTATCTGCAGATGGATGGTGAATTCCATGAATCTCTCCTCGCCCGGATCCTTGGCGAACCGGTGACCTTTTTTGAAGCAGGGGATTCTAGATTTATCGGTCGGGGCGCGGAATCAGTCTTCTTTCGCCCCAAATAATGGCAATCAATTGGCGTAGCGCGTCGGGTCGGCCAGGCCGGCGGCGGCAAAGCCTTCGCGACGCAAACGGCAGGAATCGCAGACCCCGCAGGCGCGTCCGTCCGCATCGGCCTGGTAGCAGGACACCGTCAACCCGTAGTCGACACCCAGGCGGCCTCCCTCGATGATGATCTGCGCCTTGCTCATCTCGATCAGCGGCGCGTGTACCGTGAGCGGCCTGCCTTCGACAGCCGCCTTGGTCGCCAGGTTGGCCAGCGCTTCGAAGGCGCGGATAAACTCCGGCCGGCAATCCGGATAGCCCGAATAGTCCACCGCGTTGACGCCGACGAAGATGTCCTGGGCACCCAATATCTCGGCCCAGGCCAGGGACAGGGACAGCATGATGGTGTTGCGCGCCGGTACGTAGGTGACCGGGATGCCCGGCTGCACCCCGGTGGTCGGCACGGCGATCGAGCGGTCGGTCAGCGCCGAGCCGCCCAGTTGGCCGAGATCGAGCTTCAGCACGCGATGCGCGGCCGCCCCCAGCGCCGCCGCGACGCGTGCCGCCGCCTGCAGCTCGGCGCCGTGGCGCTGGCCGTAATCGAGCGACAGGCAGTGGCAGGCAAAGCCCTGCTCG
>JADYZH010000050.1 GCA_020853215.1 Sulfuritalea sp.
GAATCAGTGGCTCGACACGACTCCAAAATTCATCAGTGACTTCCCATGCTTTCGCTTTTGCCATCTTCTCTCCACACGCGGTTGGCGCGTATGGAAAGCCATTATATGTTATTTACGGATAAGTTCTTAGTCGCGGTCTGCCCACCGCCTGCGCCGTCGGCGAAAGACCGCCCACGGCTTCAGCGGCTACGCCGGGAAAGACCTGCTCGGTTCGCCATGCTCAACTGCACACCACCGGGCAGGGGTAAATCGCAAGCGATTGAACATAACAGCACATTACCCAAACCAGGCCAGTCGCTGCGCAGGGCTTCGCTTGATGGCCTGGCGCTGGCGCGCCCTGCGGGTTCGGGTAATGGTCTGTTATGTCTTGCGCCCCAGCCCGGACAACGGCTATTTCGGTTCGCGTTGCTCAGGCTGTTTATTCGGGCGCTGCGCGCAAGGTGGCGTTGATGCCCCGCCCGCCCTGCGGTCGGCCTGCGGCGGCTCGCGCTGCGCTGCTCGTTCCCGCCTCGGCCGCCACGCTTCCCGTCCGCCCCGGAGGGGCTCCCCCAACCCAATCGCCGTGTCGCCAGCGCCGACTTTCCCCGTGTCGCGCTGGCCGGCGCCCACCGTGTAATTGATGCGGTTTTTCTCCGCTCATCCGGCATTTGCCGTTACATTCTCTTCTTGACCATAGTCGGGCTCGCCACATATACTCTTCTCAACAACACCCGCCACGCCTCTGCTTGCAAGCGCACCCCGGCGGGTTTTTTATTGCCCATGAAATTCACCAAACCCGCCATCCTTCTTGACGACCAGATCGCGCTGCTGCGCGGTCGTGGGCTGACGATTGCCGACGAGGGGCGCGCCCGGCACTACCTGCGCTTTGTCGGCTACTACCGGCTGGCGGGTTATGCGCTGCCATATCAGGTGAATTACAACGCCGATGGTTCCCATCGCTTCCTCGACGGCGTGAGCTTCGAGGACATCCTTGACCTTTACGTGTTCGACCGCAAGCTGCGGCTGGCGGTAATGGATGCCGTGGAGCGCATCGAGGTGGCCTTTCGCGCCCAGTTCTCGCAGACCATGAGCGAGTTGCACGGACCGCACTGGTTCATGGATACCGTCCATTTCGTCCCCAGCTACCGCCACGACAAATTCATCGCCCGCATCAAGGACGACATCGGCCACGATACGTCGCGGGCGGCGATGCGCCAGACTTTCATCAAGCACTACTACGACAAATACGGCGACCCGGAACTGCCGCCGTCGTGGATGGTGTTCGAGGTGCTTTCCTTCGGCACTGTGTCGCTGGCCTTCAAGAGCCTGACCCGCCAGAACCAGAAGCTCGTCGCCAAGGCGTTCGGCCTCGACGGCGCCGTGCTCGCTTCCTGGCTGCACGCGCTGTCCTACCTGCGTAATCTGGCGGCGCACCACCAGCGCCTGTGGAATCGCACCTACACGATCAAGCCGATCCAGGCCAAGCAGTACGCGTCCGAATTGTCGGACACGACCCGTTTCTATGCCCAGGCGGTTATGGCCGAAGTGTTGTTGAAAGTTGTTTCGCCCGATACCCATTGGGCACAGCGGCTGGCCGATCTGCTGGCCGAGCATCCCAAGGTTCGAGCGGATCGCCTCGGCTTCCCCGCCGACTGGCGTAATCGCCCGCTCTGGAAGCCGTAGCGCGGCAATAATCGCCGTGTCGCCAGCGCCGACTTTTGCGGCAGGCAATTCTGGGCCGGTAGCTGAATCTCCGCCGCGTCGCGCCTGCAAACCCTTGCCAATGCAGGGGAGTGGTGAAAATCTCTGTGTAGTTCCTGTGTAATCGAGCATGGAAAATTACACAAAACCCCGGAACCCGTTGGAACACAGCCACGCAGGCCACGACATCTGAATCGAGGAAATTCATGGGCTTGCGAAGTTTCCAGAATTCGCTAGAATGCGTTTCCGTTCCCGGCCTGAAGACTGTTAATCCGTAGGTCCCTGGTTCGAGCCCAGGTCGAGGAGCCAGAATTCCTGTAGAAACAAGCCCTTGTCGGGCCTCTGCGTAAGACCGGCGATCTAAAGCCTAGATCGTCGATTTTCCGACTTGAAGGAGACCGACAATGAACGCACCACACGAACCGGCTGCTGGCGCAGCCGTTCAAACCCTGGCCGATGTTGCGGCCAGCTACCTTGCGGCCTATGCCGGCCGCGATGAATCCCGCTACCAGCGCGTCAACACTTGGGTCCGCCTGCTCGGCGACAAGCCCCTTGCCGCAATCACGCCCGAGGATATCGACGCCGCCATGGCGACGCTGGCCAGCGAACCGGCCCGCGTCTATGCCGGTCTCGACGCCGACGAAAAACCCATTTACCGCAAGAAGGACGGCGGGCGCAGCGGCGCCACCTTGAACCGCTACCTGGTGGCCCTGGGCGCCCTCTTTACCTGGGCGCGCCGCAATCGCCTGGTACCTCGCGGATTCGAGTCACCGACCAAACACATCGAGAAGCGCACGGAATCGCGCGGCCGGGTCCGCTACTTGTCGAAAGACGAACGCGAACGCCTGCTGACAGCCTGCCAGGCGTCGGGCTGGCCTCGCCTTTATCTGTTGGTGTTGATGGCCCTGACGACCGGCGCGCGGCGCGGCGAGCTCTTGGGCCTGCGCTGGAAGGATGTCGACCTCGATCGTGGCGAGGCCGCCATCGGCACAGACGTCTGCACGGAAACGAAGAACGGCGATGCACGCTGCCTGATCCTGCTGCCGCAGGTCGCCGCCGAACTGGAGCGCTTTGCACCCAAGGATGCCGCCAAGAGCGATACGCTGGTGTTCCGCTCCCGGCTGCGGCCCTCGCAGCCCTACGCTACCGCCGAAGCCTTCCGCGACGCCATGAAGGCGGCCGGCATCAAGGATTTCCGGTTCCACGATTGCCGGCACACAGCGGCCTCCTACATGGCCCAATCTGGTGCCTCGCTGCTGGAGATCGCCGACACGCTCGGGCATCGGCAACTGCGCATGGTGCAGCGTTATGCGCACCTGAACACGGACAGCCGGCGCCGGCTGATGACACGTGTATTCGAGGGGAGGCTGTAATGAACAGGGCCACCCAAACCGCCGCGCAACGCCGCGCCGACAACGCCCTGATCCGCCGCGCCTTGC
Source organism: Sulfuritalea sp. (assembly GCA_020853215.1). Taxonomy (GTDB): domain Bacteria; phylum Pseudomonadota; class Gammaproteobacteria; order Burkholderiales; family Rhodocyclaceae; genus Sulfuritalea. The sequence continues at coordinate 3,120 of JADYZH010000050.1, forward strand.
GTTTGCTCGAAGATCGCCTCGAATACCAGCGCACGGTTCTTGGCAGTCCGCAGGTTGTGCGGGACTTCCTGCGCCTGCGCATGGGCCAGCTTGAGCATGAGGTTTTTATCGCGCTATGGCTTGATGCACAGAACCGCCTGATCGAAATAGAGGAGCTTTTTAGGGGCACCCTGACCCAAACATCGGTCTACCCACGGGAAGTGGTCAAGAGCGCCTTGGCGCACAATGCTGGAGCGGTAATCATGGCTCACAATCATCCATCGGGAGTTGTTGAGGCATCCAGCGCCGACGAGGCGCTGACGGCGAGCCTGAAACAATCGCTTGCGCTGATCGACGTCAAGCTCCTGGACCACTTCATTGTGGGCGGCGCGAAATCGCCGTTGTCGTTTGCGGAGCGCGGGCTGCTGTAGCTTCCATGAAGAACAGAATCACTGACAAGGATTTGGCTGCGCTGGTCGACGCGTACATGAAGCGCGTCGACCTGCGCGACAAGGACGACCCTGTCAACGATGTTCTACGCCTGGCGGTTGAACACTTCGGCGACCAACCTATATCCGACCTTGAGAAATTAGCGCACGCCGTGCTTGCCGCGCGATATGGTGGCACGGCGGTCTACATCAAAGGAGATCCGGCCGCAGCGGTCCGTGCAGACGCGAAATTAATGTCGTTCAAAGAACTGCAAGCTAAGTATCCGAACTATTCGCGCTCGATTCTCTACCGCTACCGCAAGGAGGCCGTTGACGCCCGTCACAAAAAATAGTCCACTTTTTTCCATTAACGTGCCCCACTGAAATAGCGATCCTCCTTACGCCACACCAGCCCGCGCCAGCGGCCCGGCAAGGCGCTTTATCTAACAGGAGATCGCTATGCAAACCACAAAGCAACAACTTCCGCCACTCGCGGAATACATTGAACTCAAGGACGTCCAGCAAAAGCTCGGGCATTTCCCGACGCTCGATTCCTTCCGCTGGTTCATCCGCAACAACCGCGAACGCCTCGCCGAATCCAGCGCGATGATCCTGGTCGCCGGGCGGCAGAAGTTCCACCTGGAGCTGACCCGCCAGGCCGTCGTCGAGGCCGGACGCGCCGCCGCGTTGCGGAGTTCCGCGCCATGAGCACCCGCCCCCCCTTCAAAATTTCCCGGGATGACCGGGAAACCCGGGAAGCCTTGCGCCACAAGCCTTTCCAGCCTCCCGGAATTATTGGCGCTACCGGGAGAACCGGGAAAAATCGCGCGGCGGGTTTCCCGCCCTGCCGCCTGCCACGCGGCCGCCGCGAATGAAGCCGGACCAAATCAAGCGCGTCGCCGACGACGCAGCAAAGGCCGGCGGCCTGCGCATCCTGGAGCACTACCTGCCCGGCGGCAAGGTACAAGGTAAGGACTACCTGGTACTGAATCCGCACCGCGCCGACAAGCACCTGGGCAACCTGCGCATCAACGTCGACACCGGAATCGGCGCCGACTTCGGCGAGCCTGGAGCGCCAGGCTTCAAGGACTTTGTTGCCGTAGTCGCCTTCGCTCGGCGCATCAAGCCCGGCGAGGCCGCCGAGGAACTGGCGCGCTTCCTGGGCCTCGACACCCGGCCCGGCACACCACCAGTGCAGACGCCTGCACGGCCGGCGCCGAAATGGCGCCCCGTCGCGCCGGTCCCGGACACAGCGCCACCGCCACCGGCTGCGCACAAGACCCTCGGCAAGCCGAACGACGTTGATCCCTACATTGACGGCGACGGCCGCCTGCTGTGCTTTGTTTGCCGCTGGGATGCGACCGACACGCGCAAGAAGGAATTCCGGCCGCTGACCTGGTGCGTGGACGGCGCCGGCCGTGGTGAATGGCAATGGATCGGCCTGGAGGTTCCACGCCCACTTTTCGGGCTCGACCTGATGGCGCAGCGCCCGGACGCCACCATCGTGTTTTGCGAAGGCGAAAAGGCCACCAAGGCAGCGCGCGCCCTGCTCCCCGATCACGTCGGCACCTGCTGGCCGAACGGCGCCGCCGGCGCCGACAAGGCGGATTTCGCGCCCAGCAAGGGCCGCACGGTGCTCTTGTGGCCCGACCATGACGCCCCCGGCACCAAGGCCATGCAGACCGCCGCCAAGTCGCTGCGCAAGGCCGGCGCGGCCGTGGTCAAGATCATCAACATGGAGTTGTTCACCGCAAACACGGTGAACGCCCAAGGGCAGATCGTGCCGCGCCTCGCCGAGCTGCCGGTCGCCTGGGATGCCGCCGACGCCCTGGCCGAAGGCTGGACGCCGGACACGCTGGCCGAACTACTGGCGCGCGAGGATGCGCTGCTGAATGCCGGCGCCTTCGTTTCCGCCGGCATTGGGGCGAGTGAGAACACCGAAGTCAACACGGGATTAAAAGATTCCCATGTTGGAAATGATGCCCGCAGTGCAGACGTATCCACCGACGCGGCGCCAATGGACGGCCCCTTTCAGCTCGACCGGGACTTGGGCCTGTTCTACATCGAGACCGACAAGGAAGGCAAGGTGCGGCAGACGCGCATCTGCGCCGCCATCGAGGCCATTGCCATCGCCCGCGACGGCGACGGCGGTGCCTGGTCGCCGGTCCTTGAATTCCGCGACCGCGACGGCCAGCGCCGCCGCGAGCCAATTTCCTACCGCCTGTTTCTTGGCGACGGCAATGACGGTGCGAAACAGCTCGCCGACTGGGGACTGGAGATCGCCAGCGGACGCCAGGCGCTCGACCGTCTGAAGGCATATGTGGTCGGCGCCAGCCCCAAGCACCGCGCGCGACTGGTCGACACCTTGGGCTGGCACGGCCGCGCCTTCATGCAACCCGAAGGCGCCATCGGCGAGACCGACGAGGTTCTGCTGCTGCGAGGCAATCGCCGGCCAGCCGCGATGTTTGCCTCGCGCGGAAGTCTCACCGACTGGCAGACCCATATCGCCCACCCGGCCAACGGCAACCCGCGCCTGATGTTTTCGCTTTCAGTAGGGTTCGCCGGTCCCCTCTTGAAGCCCCTCGGAATGCCTGGCGCGGCATTCCAGTGGACCGGCGACAGCTCGACCGGCAAGACGGGCGCACTACATGCCGAGGCTTCGATCTGGGGGCCACCCGATGAGCAAGTGCGCTCGTGGAGGTCGACGGCAAACGCCGCGGAATACACGGCGGCCATGCAAAACGATATGACGCTGCCGCTCGACGAACTGCGCGAACTCGATCCCAAGGAGGCCACGGCCATGAGCTACATGCTCGGCAACGGCAAGGGCAAGGGCCGCGCCCATCATGCCGGCGGCCTGCGCGAGCCAGTGAGTTGGCGCATCATGGTGTTGTCCTCTGGCGAGTTGGGGCTCGGCGATGTTGTCGCCAGCGTCGGGCAAAAGCACTACGACGGGCAGGCGGTACGATTCATGGAAATGGATGCCGATGGCGGCGCCGGGCTCGGCATGTGGAACGATGTCGCCGCCTGCGCTGGCGGCGGAAAGCAGTTCACCGACAACCTGAAGAAGTTCGCCGCGCGCTACCACGGCACAGCCGGCCGCGCCTTCGTGCGCGAACTGATCAAGCATCTGGACATGCTGCCGACCTGGTGGCGGTCGCATGAGGCAGCCTTCGCCGAACACTACAAGCCGGCCGATGCCGGCGGCCAGGTCCTGCGCGTGATGAGCACATTCTGCCTAGTCGGCTTTGCCGGCGAGCTGGCCGCCCGCTTCGATATCACGCCGTGGCAGCGCGGCGCCGCCCTTTCAGCCGCAGGCCGCCTGTTCAACGAATGGCTGAACGCCAGGCCCAGCGCCGGCAACGGCGAGGAAGCCAAGATCATCGCCCACGTGCGCGGCATCATGGAACGCAACTGGCAATCCCGGTTCATCGACTGGCACCGGGCATCCGGTACGCACCGCGTCAACGACCGCGACGAGCGCGGCGACTTCGACCCGGACCTGTCGCGTATGTCGGCGGTGCACGACGCCCTGGGCTTTCGCAAGCCCGACGTGCCCTTCAACAGCGATAACCCGCACTACTTGTTCTACGTGACCCGCGCCCGCTTCGCCGAGGAACTGGCGACTAAGGGCGGATTCAAGCCCAAGCGCGTCGCCGCCGTGCTGAAGAAACACGGCGCCCTGCGCTGCGACGACGACGGCACCACCTGGCGTGAGACCCTGCCGAACGGCGACTCGCGCTCCTACTGCATCATCGGGCAAAAGCTATGGGCGCTCGACCTGTGACCGGCACACCCGGCGCCGGGCCGGGGCGCGGTGGAGAACTACCTCGCGCGGGAAATTTTGTTGCGCGCAACAAGGGGATGAGTCGTGGGTCCTTCCTGGGCTTTAAAGGCTGGGGGTCATTGCGAGCGCGGCATAGCGCTAGGGTATGGCTATTAAATATAGGCAACCCCCACTCGGCATAGACCCGCGCATCGAGGGCGCCGTGGTGTTCGCGCTCAGTCTGGCCGGCACGTATCACGGCCAGGGCAGGAAACTCGACGAGTCGATCGGCCGCGACATCCTGGCCATGACGGCGGCAGCCTGCGACCGGTTGGAGGCGAAACGCCGCCGCGACGCCGCCATCGTGCAGGCCTGGGAGTTGGTCGGCATCGGCACCACGCCGAAATCCGTGACCAAGATCCTGAATGACTTTCACGCCACCACCTGGCCACGCTGGCGGTTCGCCGGACTTCCCGCGAACAGCACCAACCTTCAGCGCGCCCTGTTTGACGCCTTCCGGTTCGCCGCCGCCATACCCAAGGCGAACGGGGCAATCGATATGCCATCTTCGTCGCGGCATATCGCGCGGATTCTTGGACATCGGGCTAGTGCTATGTCCACGGCGCCAGCGCATTCTGGCGACACCACCAAACAAGGAGATTCAAATGAGTTCGTTCGTTAATTTCGCCGGCTTTGCCAACACGGTGCGCCGCGCTACCTTCGACAAGTCCGCCGCCCGCTCGGCCGCCGACTTTTCGAGTTCCAGTGTTGCCGCCGATGGCGGCTATGCCGTCCCCGTCCACCACGTCAACGAAATCTTCATGGGCGACGTTCAGGCCCTAATGCCTCTGTGCCAGGTAATCCCCGCGAAGAGCGGATCGGTAACGATCCCGGTCGACGAGACCACGCCTTGGGCATCATCCGGCATCATCGCTGCATGGGAGTCCGAGGGATCGGTCGGCGCCCAGCGCAAGCCGTCCCTTTCCGCAGCCGACCACCGCCTGCACAAGCTGAAAGTACTGGTCCCTGTGACTGAAGAACTCGGCGACGATGCACCAGCCCTTGCTGCATGGCTACCGCAGGCGATGCGTCGCGCCGTGGCCTGGAAAATCAACGACGCAATCATCAACGGCCCCGGCACCGCCCGTCCCCTCGGCATCCTCAAGTCAAACGCCTTGATCAGTGTAACCAAGGAAAGCGGCCAAACCGCGTCGACAATTGTGGCGGCCAACGTGTCGAAAATGCTCGGACGGGTGCTCGATCCATCCAGCGCAACCTGGATCATCAATCCTGAGGTTTATGCGCAGATCACCAGCCTTTCCGCGTTCGACTCCGCGACGATGCGCCTTGCCGGACGGCCCATCGTTACCACCGACGCCTGCCAGGCACTGGGAACGGTCGGCGACATCATCCTCGCCAACATGGGCGCTTACCGGGTCGTGAGCCGTGGCCCGGCTTTCGCTGAATCGGCGCACTTGTGGTTTGATCAGGACATGCAGGCATTCCGCCTGACCGTCCGTATCGACGGGCAGCCGATCCTGCGCGGACCGGTCACGCCGCCCAACAGCGCGACCACCCGCTCGCACTTCGTCGCACTGGAAACCCGCGCATGAATGCGAGCCTACCCCCCACCGACGCGGAGGTACTTGATGCCCTCCGCAATCGGGGTATTGACAAGGCGCTGGCCGAGGAGCGGCAGGCGGCGCGCGAGAGCGAGCGCGCCGGCATCCTCGCCGAGCTGGGCCGGATCGTTCCGGAGGATGATGCCAACGGCAGGCGCATTGCCGCCCTGCGCGACGAGGCACGGCGCGCGATTGTCCTGGCAGAGGCTGCAGCCGCCGAGCAACGCCTGCGGGTGAACGTCCTAGAGGGTGAGTTGAGCTTGTGCGGGGTCCGCGCGGAGCGCCTGCGCGGTGAGCTGCGCAAGCTCGCCGATCCGCGGATCGAGGCCGCTCGCGACCGCCTGCGAAACTTTCAGGGGCGTGTACGCGCCGCTTTCCGCTCACGGGAAATCACAACACAGGTCGACGCGATGGGGACCCGCGCCGATGTCACGGAATCGAACGTCGACGAGATCAAGCAAGTCATGGGTGCCATCCGTGCCGCAGACAGCCGGCTTGAGTCGCTGCAGTTCGCGGCCCGGCCGGAGAACCTCGCCGAGGTGATCGCTGGCATTGTCGATCCGGTCCTGCTTCGCGTGCAGCGCCTTGCCGGTCTAGCTCCGTCCGAGGGGTGATCTACATATGAAAACCTTTCCGGACATCGATCAGGACAGCATTGCCTATGCCGACGAGCTGGCGCGCCATATCGACGATCCCGACCATCTGGCGATCTTCGAGGTGTTGTGGAGCGGAACGCGGCAGTATCAGCGCGTGATCGAGCGCGAGGGGCTGCCGGCAATCCAGCGCCTGCTGGCTTCGGTTTCGCGGAACATTACGGAAGCGGAAAAGCGATTCCCGGAATTGGCCGCGATCGAGGCGAAGGCGGCGGCCGTGATCGCGGCCACGCCCGAGGATCTGAAGCGCCTCGCCGAGCCCGACTTCCGCCGCGATGCAGTAACCCGCCGCCTGGTTCAAATCGACACCTCCGAGCGTATTACTGCGCGCATCAAGGAGGGGACTACTGCCGAAAGACGCCTGCGGGCCGCGAGATCAGAGGCCGATGCACTGCAGGCCAACCTCGCCGGTTTGCGAGCCGCCGAGCCGCGCCTGCGAGCCGCGATCATCGCCTACGTCGTCGAGCGTAATCACGGCGACATGCGCAAGGCCGATGCCGAGCCGGTGCAGGTCGTGGTGGCCCCGGATTCGCAGTTCCGTGTTGTCGTCGATTCACTCCCAGCCCGGCAAACGGTTTCCGAAGTCACGCGCGACAGCCAGGGGCAGATTGTGTCGACGGTGCAGACCGAAGTAGACCTGGTGGCTTCGAAGTGATCATCGCTGAAACCGACAACAACGGAACGCGGACCTACCGGCTGCCTCGCGCCCTGGCCGATGTCGCCGTGGAACTGTTTCCCAACCTCGATCAGCGTGACGCGGTATTCAGCCTGGCACGCGTCCTGTCCTGGCACGATGTCCACACGGTGGAACGTATCGCACTGAACGGCACGCATGCGGAGGCCGTGGAGTTTGCGCGGGGGCGCATCTGGCGGCCGTCGCGGGCAGTACAAGTGCCACACTAATCGACCGGCACAATATCTGCGCGATTGCGCAGGAAGTCTCCAGGGGTGGAGCAGCAAAAGACTAGTATTACTCCCCCAATACGGGGGCACTAGCGGCTATCCCGGTTTCCCGGATTTTCGAAAATTCCCGGGAGACTGAAAACCCTTGCGGCACAAGGCTTCCCGGCATTCCCGGAATCCCGGTAATTTTCCAAAGGGGGCAGGAAGTGGGCAACGGGTCCTCCCTGGCTCCCGCCCATACGGGGTCGAAGCGGCGTGATCGGGCTCTAGTCATGAGGTTTTGCTTAGGGGGTTCCTATGTTGCCTTTGGGTGTTGCCTGTCAGTGTCTAACTGTGCCAAAATGCGCCTCGCAGAGTCCCAGCTTGGCCTGTTAATCCGTAGGTCCCTGGTTCGAGCCCAGGTCGAGGAGCCAGAATTCTGTTGCGGTTCGTGCATCCAGCCCAGCCAATCCGGTTGGGCTTTTGCATTCTGGAACACATCGGGGATGGGAAAGGCCGATCAGATGCGACTGTCAGTCCTGCTGCTTCCGTTCCTGTGTTCCGGATGCGCCGTCGTGACGGTCGCCGATGCAGCGGTTTCCGTGGCGGCCACCACCGTAAAGGCGGCCGCCACCGTGGTCGGAACCGCGGTGGATGTCACCGCGGCAGGAGTCAGGGCGGTCCTCCCCAAGGACAAGGAAGAAGAGGAAAAGAAAGAAGAACTGCCGCAGGAGTAGAAGTAATCGCCGCCTTTCCAATCCAGACTGTTTCCATATGACATCACACCCCGGTTTCCATCGCCTCAAGTTCAGTGACGTTGCCCTCGGCCAGCGTTTCTACGATCCGATCAGCGCGGAATACTTCATCAAGCAGAGCGACACCCTCGCTGCCATGGTCACCGGTCTTGGCGACGGCACCGTGTCCGACGAATTCGAGCCCGACGACATCGTTGGTGTCGACCTCTAGCCCGGCGCCGACTCTGGCAACACCCCATCCCGATTGACCATCCCCAACAAAGGCCCTCCATGAACGCACTGACCGCAAGCGCCGCCATCGCACTGATCGCATTCTCGTTTCATGCCAAGGCGGCCGAGCCCAGCGAAGAAAAGACCGCCTCCGGCATCCTGATCACCCAGATCAAGGCAGGCACGGGCGCCAGCCCGAAGAGCACCGATACCGTGAAAGTCCATTACCGCGGCACGCTGGTCAGCGGCAAGGAATTCGACAGCTCCTACGGGCGCGGCCAGCCGGCCTCCTTCCCCCTGAATCGCGTCATTCCCTGCTGGACCGAGGGCCTGCAGACCATGAAGGCCGGCGGCAAGTCGAAACTGGTCTGCCCGCCCAACCTGGCCTACGGCAGCAGCGGCAGGCCCGGCATCCCGCCCGATTCGACGCTGATCTTCGAAGTGGAACTTCTGGAAATCGGCAAATAGGCGTTTGACGCCCGGAGGCCTGCGCCACGGCGCGCTCCACCATCTTTCGTCCAAAAACCATCAATCGCCCCATACAGCCATGTCCCATCCTGCCAACATCTATTGTTACCACTGCGGCCGCCAGCATCCCAGCGCGGAAATGCGCCAGATCGAAACCAAGGGCGGCAAGAAGTGGCGCTGCATCAAGTCCATCGAAGCCACCAAGATCCCCAGCGCGCAGCGCGACGCCTTCGGCAAGGCGGTCACCATGACCAACAAGGCCGAGCACCAGGCGCGGGTCAAGGCGCGGCTCGACGCCGAAAGGCTGACCGCCGGCTAGCCCCGGTCGGGCCCGGCCGACGCGTTTCGGCCGCACCGCGCGAAAAGTCGGCGCCGGCGCGACGCCGATTGTGCGCCGGCCCGCAATGCGGGATAATTCGTTGTATACCGCATACAAAGGATGCTTCCATGACCGCCGCCCTTGCCAACCCGCTGCTTGCCACCCCCGCCCGCGCCCTGCCCCGTTCCGTCGCCATCATCGGCGCCGGCACCATCGGCCCCGACATCGGCTATTACCTCAAGAGCGCGCTGCCCGGGCTGAAACTGTTTCTCGTCGATGTTTCGCAAAAGGCCGTGGACAGCGCCTTGCTGCGCTTCCAGGAGTACTCGAAAAAAGCCGTGGCCAGGGGCAAGATGAGCGAGGCCGATGCGGCGGCGGTGACATCCAACCTGGTCGGCACGCTGGACTATGCGGACATCGCCGGCTGCGACTGGGTGATCGAGGCCGCCACGGAGAGCCTGTCCCTCAAGCGCAAGATCTTCGCCCAGATCGAAGCGGTGGTGCGCCCCGACGCCCTGATCACATCGAACACCAGTTCCCTGCCGGCGGCGCGGATATTTTCCGCCCTGAAGCACAAGCAGCGCGCCACGGTCACGCATTTCTTCGCCCCGGCCTGGCGCAATCCGGCGGTGGAAGTCATCGCCTGGGAGAAGACCGATCCGGCCGTGGTCGAGTACCTGCGCTGGGTATTCTGCATCACCGGCAAGGTGCCGCTGGTGACCGCCGATGTCGCCTGCTTCATGCTCGACCGCATTTTCGACAACTGGTGCAATGAATCCGCGCTGCTGCTCGACCACGCCACCGCCGCCGAAATCGACAGCGTCGCCGCCGAGTTCGTGCACGCCGGCCCCTTCTTCGTGCTGAACCTCGCGCGCGGCAATCCGATCATCACCGAGACCAACACGCTGCAGGCCGAGATGGAAGGATCGCACTACGACCCGGCGCCGATCTTCCGCTCGGTCGACACCTGGGTCACGGTGACGCCCGGCAGGAAGGTCGAGGTCGCGGCGGACACGGCCAAGGCGGTGCGCGAGCGCCTGCTCGGCATCCTGTTCTCGCAAAGCGTCGACATCGTCGACCGCAAGATCGGCGATCCGGCCGACCTCGACCTCGGCTGCCGCCTTGCACTGGGCTTCAAGCAGGGCCCGCTCGACTTGATGCGCACCCTCGGCGAGCAGACCACCGGCCAGGCCCTGATCCGCCTCCGCTCCGAGCGCCCGGGCATGCCGATGCCGACGCGGCCCTTCGACGCCTACCAGGGCTTCCTGCGCCACATCCTGGTCGACGACCTCGGCGACGTGAAGTTGATCACCCTGCGTCGCCCCGAGGCCATGAACGCCCTGCACGACGAGATGAACGACGAGATCCTGTCCGTCATCCGCCGCTTCGAGAACGACCCTGCGGTGGCCGGCTTCGTCATCACCGGCTATGGCACCAAGGCCTTCTGCGCCGGCGGCGACATCGGCCGCTTCGTGGACA
>JADYZH010000051.1 GCA_020853215.1 Sulfuritalea sp.
CCCATCCGCCGCGGCCTGCTGCAGCGCGCCGTGGGCGCCGTGCGCGCGGTCGACGGCCTGTCGCTGCAACTGATGGCGGGGCGCACCCTGGCCCTGGTCGGCGAGTCGGGCTGCGGCAAGACCACGGCCGGCAAGGCCATGCTGCAATTGATCCGGCCCACGGCCGGCAGCGTGCGCCTGGCCGGCGTCGAACTGACCACGCGCTCGGCGGACGAACTGCGACCGCTGCGGGCGCAGATGCAGATGGTGTTCCAGGATCCCTTCGCCTCGCTCAACCCGCGCCTGCGCATCGGCGACATCATCGCCGAGGGCATGCTGGCGCTGAAGGCCGGCGCCGGCGACACGGCACCGGCGATCGCCGCGCTGCTGGAGCGGGTCGGCCTGCGCGCCGACATGGCGGCGCGCTATCCCCACGAGTTCTCCGGCGGCCAGCGCCAGCGCATCGCCATCGCGCGCGCCCTGGCGGTCAGCCCGCAACTGCTGATCTGCGACGAGCCGACCTCGGCGCTGGACGTCTCGGTGCAGGCGCAGATACTGAACCTGCTTTCCGACCTGCAGCGCGAGCTGCAACTGGCTTACCTGTTCATCACGCACAACATCGCCGTGGTGGATTACCTCGCGCACGACGTCGCCGTGATGTACCTCGGGCGCATCGTGGAAAGCGGCAGCGCGGAGGAGGTGCTGCGTGCGCCGCGCCATCCCTACACGAAAGCCTTGCTGGCGGCCGTGCCGCGGGTCGACGGCGCCCGCGGTGAGGCGCCGAAGCTCGCCGGCGACATGCCCTCGCCGGCCAATCCGCCGTCAGGATGCCATTTTCATCCGCGCTGCCCGCTCGCCGACGCGGACTGCCGCCGCGACTACCCCGCCGCGCGCCGCGTCGGCGCGACGCAGCTCGTGCGCTGCATCAAGGCCTAGCAGGCTTAGCGTTTCTGCGGCTTCGCCACGGGTTTCCTTGGCTTCGCGCTGACGTTCTTGCCCTTGGCCGCCGGTTTGCCGGCTTTGCCCTTTTTCTTCTTGCCGGCCCGCGGCGGGCTGGCCGGCGTCTGCGGCAATCGCGCGGTGAGCGCGTCCTGACCGACGGCATCCTTGCCCGGTACCAGCAGGGCAAAACCCGGACCGATTTTCGTGCGGGCGTTGATGCCGTTCAACTGCTTGAGCCGCGCCGGGCTGATGCCGTGGCGCTTGGCCACGCTGTCCAGGTTTTCACCCTTCTTCAGCTTGTAGGTTAGCCAGGCCGACAGCGGCTTGTCTTCGGCCTGGTGTTGCCGGAGATTTGCGAGGAAGGTCTGCACCTTGTCCGCGGGCAGCACCAGCGGGCTGTTGGCCGCGGTCGGCATCACCGGGCGGCTGTAGGCGGGGTTCAGGGCAATGAACTCTTCCACCGGAATTTCGGCCAGGCGCGCCGCCAGGGCGATGTCCATGTCGTCGCTGAACTCCACCGTGCCGAAGTAGGGGCGATTGGGAATCGGGTCGAGCGTGATGCCGAAGAGTTGCGGCTGGGCGATGATGTTCTTGATCGCCTGCAGCTTGGGTACGTAGTAGCTGGTTTCCACCGGCATCTTGAGGCTGCCGTAGTCGGTCGGCAGTCCCTTCGCCCGGTTCTTCTCCACGGCGCGGCCGACCGCATTTTCGCCCCAGTTGTAGGATGCCAGCGCCAGGTGCCAGTCGCCGTGCATTTCGTAGATGGTCTGCAGGTAGTCGAGCGCCGCATCGGTCGAAGCGACGATGTCGCGGCGCTGGTCGAACCAGGCATTCTGCTGCAGCTTGTAGGTCTTGCCGGTGGCGGGGATGAACTGCCACATGCCCAGCGCCCGGGCCGAGGAATAGGCCAGCGGGTTGTATGAGCTTTCGACCACCGGCAGCAGGGCAAGTTCGGTCGGCATGCCGCGTTTTTCCAGTTCCTCGACGATGTGGTGCAGGTAGCGCCGGCTGCGCTCGAAGATGCGCTTCAAGAGGTCCGGCCGGTTCAGGTACCAGGCCTGGCGGTCGGCCACCAGCGGGCTGTCGAGGTCGGGCATCGAGAAGCCGTTGCGCACGCGCTGCCAGAGGTCGTCGGGCGGCGTGGTGAGGTCGATGGTGGGGATAGGCGGCACCTCGTCGCGCACCGCTTGTGAAGGGTCGATGGGCCGGGCGGGCATGGCTTGCGGCGCGGTGCCGAGACCCGATACCGGCGGTGAAACCGGTTGCCCGGCGGTCGGCGGTGCCTGTTCGACGTGGGCGCAGGCGCCCAGCAGGAGCAGCAGAAACGGAATGAAGCGGCGGGACAGGGACATTGGATGCGGGGAACCGGGAAAGCGGCGCGAGAAGGCGGCGCATCTTAGCATCCGCGGCGGCGGCGGCCACGGCCGGCCGCAACTTCCTACAAGGCGCCTCTGGTCTGCTGGCGCAGGGCGACGAGTTCGTGCCGCTCGGTTTGGCGAAACGCCCCCCGCTGGTTGCGGACGACAAATTCGCGCCTGATCGCGAAATTGACTCCGGGCACCAGCCATAGCCTTGCTTCGAGCTTCTGGTTCCGGGTGGTGTTCCAGCCGTTTCCTTCGATCAGGAAGCAGTCGAAGCTTCCCGCCGGCACGCTGATGGTTTCCCGCTTGACGATCTGCATGTCATAGTAGGCGTTCGATTCCTCTCCCCGCTTGGTCCTGCGGAACGCGGCGGTCCATTTCTTGCCGACCTGAAACTCGGCGGGTATGAATTGCACCGGGGAATCGAATTCGACAGGCCCGTTCTTGATGAAGTTGCCCATCAGGTCGGAAATGATATTGCCATCGTTGAACTCGACCCGATCCTCGTCGTAATCGATCCGCGTTACGCGTGTGCCGTAGGTTTTTACCTCGATGTCGGTCAGGTAATCCGTTTGCCGGAATCTGGCCCTGTCGCCGACCGTGTAGATGCGGCCAAGCGGATAGCGTCCTGCGGAGAAGGGGTTGGCCGAAGGGGCGATCAGCATCGGCACGGGTGCGCCGGCCCGGATGTCGAGCAGCGGCGGACCGGAGGGTGCCGCCGTCGGGGCCGGGCGTGGTGCCGGATCCGGGGCTGGGGATGCGGCGCTTGCGGTCGAGGGCGCCGGAACCGCGGCGGGCATCGCGGCTGCCGCTTGCGCCTGCTTTTCCTGGGCGATGCGTTTTTGCTCGGCCGCCTGGCGTTGCGCCTCCTGTTGCCGGCGCTCCGCGGCAAGGCGCTCCGCCTCGGCGATCCGCTGCCGTTCGCGATCGAGGCGCTCCTGCTCCGCCTGGCGCCTGGCTTCAAGGCGCTGCTGTTCTTCCTCGCGCCGGCGTTGTTCCTGCAATTGCTGTTCTTCGAGTTTCTTGCGCTCGGCGGCAAGATGCTGCGCCTTCGCCAGACGGGCCTGCTCGCGCTCCATGCGCTCCTGATCGAGGCGCTTCTGTTCGTTCAAACGCCGCTGCTCTTCCTCGCGCCGGCGTTGTTCCTGCAACTGCTGTTCTTCGAGCTGCTTGCGCTCGGCGGCAAGCCGCTGCTCTTCCGCAATGCGTGCCCGCTCGCGTTCGATGCGCTCCTGTTCCAGCCGCTGCTGTTCCTCCCGTTGGCGCTTCTCGGCCATCAGCCTTTCATCTTCGGCCAGCAGGCGAGCCAGGCGCATCTGGGCGATTTCGGCGAAGCGGCCATTGGGAAAGCTGCGCAGGTAGCCCACCCAGTCGTCGATCTTTTTCGACGACTTGATGCGCGCCCATTCGGTGACGTCGGCCTCGACCAGCTGCTCGAGCTCGGACTCCGAGAGTTTCTTCTGGCCTTCGCTGAAAATGAAGACGTCGCTTTCCAGCGAGGTGGTCTCCCACGGAATCTGCTCGCCGTGCGAGGCCAGGCGCACGTTGAGGCGCACGCGCTTGAGGGCATCCTCGATGCGGGTGCCGCGCTGGCCCAGTTCGCGCACCAGGTTTTCGGTGTAGAGGCCGTTCTGCCCTTCGCCGTCGGAGGCGACGTTGCCGGGCGCCGTGGCATAGGCCAGCAGGCTGCCGACCGGGGCATCGAACTGCGACAGGCCCTTCTGCTCCGGCCGGTAGGCGCTGCCGAAGGGGTTGTTGCGGCAGGCATCGAGGATGACGACGAAGGTCTTGTCCTTCGCCGCGTTCAACTGGCCGAGCAGCAGGCCCAGATCGACGCAGCGCTGCTTCATGTCGTCCGGCTTTTGCACCACGGCATCGACCGGCAGCAGGTAGTTGCGCCAGTCGAGCTGCGCGCCGTGGCCGGCGTAATAGAACACCACCAGTTTGGTCTCGGACCGCTTGACGGCCGCGCCGAAGCGCTCGATGGCGGCGATCATGTCGGCCCGCGTGGCGTCGAGGCGCGAATCGACGCTGAAGCCGGCCCGGGTAAAAAGTGCGCCGACCGCCCTGGCATCGTTGGCGGGGTTGACCAGCGGCGCATCGCGGTAGCTGCTGTTGCCGATGATCAGCGCCAGGCGCGAGGGATCGGACGCCGGATTCGCCGCCCAGGTTCGCCGGAAGGACAAGGCCGGCGGAATCGCGGCGAGCGTCTTGATGAAGCTGCGGCGTGTCGTCATTGGCTTGGGCCGTACTTAGAAACGATTCTTCCACTCGCGAATGGCGGTGAAGGTTTCCACCGCATCCGCCGGCACATGGCCGAGGCGGCCGGCAGCCGCGGCACGCACGGCAGGCGCATCCCAGCGCAGGAAGGGATTGGTTTCGAGCTCGAGCCCGATGCTGGTGGGAACCGTGGCGCGGCCCGCGGCGCGATCCCGCGCCACGCTTTCGCTGCGCCGCTGCACGGTGATGCTGTCGGGTTCGACGGTGCGGGCAAAGCGCAGGTTGCTCTGGGTGTATTCATGGGCGCAATAGACAAAAGTCGGCGCCGGCAATACGGCGAGTTTGGCCAGCGAATCCACCATCTGCGCCGGCGTGCCTTCGAACAGCCGCCCGCAGCCGGCGCCGAACAGCGTATCGCCGCAGAAGACCGCGCCGTGCCCGGCGAGACTTGGGCCATAATAGGCGACATGGGCGCGGGTGTGTCCGGGCACGGCGATGATGTCGAATTCGACGTCGATTCCGGGCAGTTTGATGTGTTCGCCGCCGGTCAGTGGATGCGTCACGCCGGGGATGTTCTCCAGTGCCGGGCCATACACGGGGACAGTAAAGCGGGCCAGCAATTCCGCCAGGCCGCCGACGTGGTCGCCGTGGTGGTGGGTGGCGAGGATGGCGCAGAGGCGGTCGCCGGTTTTCGCCAGATGCCCCAGCACCGGAACGGCATCGCCGGGGTCTACCACCGCGACGCAGCCACCGCCGCGCAGCAGCCAGATGTAGTTGTCGTCGAAAGCGGGCAGGGCAAGTATTTCGGTCATTGGGCGATTTTCTCCAAACGGGGCGCATTGTCAATTCAGGGATTCGAAGACTGGCTGAATACGCCATCCGGGCAGTATGTGCTCAATTGGGAGCAGCAGAAGCACGATCTGCTGGTGGCCGACATCTTCGGCTTCAATGCGGTGCAACTGTCCCTGCCCAGCCACGACTTCCTGCGTGCCAACCGCATGCCGCTGCGCTTCCGTTGCGACGACGGGCGCTACGACGGCATGTCGGAAGTGCGTTCCGACCTGCATTATCTGCCCTTTGCCGCCAACAGCATCGACCTGGTGGTGATGCCGCACACGCTGGAATTCGACGCCAATCCGCACCAGGTGCTGCGCGAAGTGGAACGGGTGCTGGTGCCCGAAGGCCATGTGATCGTCACCGGCTTCAATCCCTTCAGCCTGTGGGGGGCGAGGCGCAAGCTGTCGCGGCGCGAGGCCTTGCCGCCCTGGCGCGGCGCCTACCTCAGCGTGCCGCGCCTGAAGGACTGGTTTTCGCTGCTCGGCTTCGAGATGCAGGCCGGCGCCTTCGGTTGTTACGCGCCGGCCGTGACGCAGGAGAAATGGCTGCGCCGCTTCCAGTTCATGGATGCCGCCGGTGATCGCTGGTGGCCGATCGCCGGGGCGGTGTATATCGTGCAGGCGATCAAGCGCCAGCACGGCATGCGCCTGATCACGCCGGCGTGGCATGATCGCAAGCTGCGCGCCAAGGCGCTGGTATCGATTACGCAGAGAGTGGACCAATGATAGAAATTTTCACCGACGGCGCCTGCAGCGGCAACCCCGGCCCCGGCGGCTGGGGCGCCATCTTGCGCAAGGGCGACAGCGAGAAGGAGCTGTTCGGCGGCGAGGCCCTGACCACCAACAACCGCATGGAAATGATGGCGGTGATCGAGGCCCTGCGCGCCCTGAAGGGCCCGGTCGCGGCGCGCGTGCATACCGATTCGCAGTATGTGCAGAAGGGCATCAGCGAGTGGATCCACGGCTGGAAGCGGCGCGGCTGGAAGACCGCGAACAAGGAGCCGGTAAAGAACGAGGACCTGTGGCGCGAACTGGACCGCCTGGCCGCGCAACACAGGATCGAATGGATCTGGGTCAAGGGCCATGCCGGCCATGCCGGGAACGAACGCGCCGACGAACTGGCGCGGCGCGGCGTCGATCTGGCCCGCAACGGAGGCTGATGTGCGAAAAGTCATTCTGGATACCGAAACCACCGGGCTGGATTTCCGCACCGGCGACCGCGTCATCGAAATCGGCTGCGTCGAACTGCGCGGCCGCCAGCTCACCGGCCAGCGCTTCCATGCTTACATCAATCCCGGCCGGGAGGTTCCCCAGGGCGCGATCGAGATTCACGGCCTGACCAACGAATTTCTTGCCGACAAGCCGAAGTTCGCCGAGGTTGCCGCCGGTTTCATCGAGTTCATCCGCGGCGCCGAACTGGTGATCCACAACGCCGCCTTCGACGTCGGCTTCCTCGACAACGAGCTGGGGCTGTTGCAACTGGAGAACATCGACCAGCTCTGCGGCGAGGTGATCGACACCTTGCGCATGGCGCGCGAAATGCGCCCCGGCAAGAAGAACAACCTCAACGCCCTGTGCGCCGAATTCGGCGTGGACAATTCCGGCCGCCAGGTGCACGGGGCGCTGCTCGACGCCGAACTGCTGGCCGAGGTTTACCTGGCCATGACCCGCGGCCAGAATTCGCTGGAGATCGACTTCGCCAGCGCCCCCGTCGATTACTCGGCCGGCGGCACGCGCCAGCGTCCGCCGCTGGTGGTGCTGCGCGCCGGCGCCGACGAGCTTGCCGAGCATGCGCGCGTGCTGGGTGAAATCGCCAGGGAGAGCAAGGGGCGTTGCCTCTGGCGCGATCTGGAGAACGCGCCTGGCATGGGTTGACGCGCCATGCCCGATCGTCGTCCCGTCGTCCGCCACAGCCACAGCGGCAAGCCGCGTGCGCTGAACTCGATCCTCGAGCCGCGCGCCCTGCTCGAAATGGCGCTGCTGCCGGCCTCGCTGCCGTTGCTGCTGCAAGCGCCGCGCGGCGACGGCCATCCGGTGCTGCTGCTGCCCGGATTTCTCGCCGATGAAAAATCGCTGATCGCCTTGAAGCTGTTCCTGCAAGGCAAGGGCTACGAAGTGCATGCCTGGGGCCTGGGGCGCAACCTGGGCTTTCGCAGCAAGCACGCCAGCGCCTTGCCGCAGAAGATCCGATACCTGCACCACATCACGGGGCGCAAGGTGAGCCTGGTCGGCTGGAGCCTGGGCGGCGTGTTTTCGCTCTACGGCGCCGAAAGCACGCTGGAATGCGTGCGCTCGATCATCACCCTGGGCAGTCCGGTCAGCGTCGATGCCGGCGGCAGCCAGTCGCCGACGGCGATCAAGGCGCTTTACCGCCTGGTCTCGCACCGCCTCGGCGCCGCGGCCCACGTCATGCAGCCGCGCGCCAAGACCCTGCGCGAGCAGCGCCGGCTGCAGATTCCCACCAGCTGCCTGTATTCGCTGGGCGACGGCGTGGTGCCGCCGCAGGAGGCGACCATCGACGGCGACCCGGCCTTGCACGAGAACATCCGGGTGCCGGGCAGCCATCTCGGGCTGGGCTTCAACGGCATCGTGCTGGCCATCGTCGCCGACCGCCTGGCGCAGCCGGAAGGTGCCTGGCAACCCTTCCGCCCGCAGGGCCTGCTCGGCCGCGTCTGGCGCATTACTTCCGGTCCGCCGCATGTCGGTGCAGCCTCCCATGCCATCTAGCGACGTGCAAATCAAGTGCCAGCTCGTCATTCCGGCGAATGCCGGAATCCAGAAGAACCACGGCGCTGGACACCGGCCTTCGCCGGTGTGACGGCTTATTCAGCGCTTGCCTGAGCGAGGGACCCGCATGCGACAACTCAGCGAAAACGATGCCGCCTACATCTATTCGGACAGCGCCCACGTCAACTCGAACGTCACCTTGCTGCACATCTACGACCAGTCCACGGCGCCGGGCGGCATGGTGCGCTTCAAGCAGATACTGGCCCATGTCGAAAGCCGCCTCGGCCAGCTGCCGGTACTCCGCCAGAAGATCCGGCGCGTGCCGCTCGACCTCGACTACCCGTACTGGATCGAGGACGAGAATTTCGACATCGAGTACCACGTGCGCCACATCGCCTTGCCCAAACCCGGCGACTGGCGCCAGTTCTGCATCCAGGCCGCGCGCATCCATGCCCGCCCGCTCGACTTGCAGCGCCCGCTGTGGGAAATGTATGTGATCGAGGGACTGGACAGCTTCCTCGACCTGCCGGTGGGCAGCTTCGCGGTGCTGCTGAAGATCCATCATGCCGCGATCGATGTCGCGCGCGGCAACGAAATCACCACGCTGCTGCACGACATCTCCGCGGATTCGCCGCCGCCGGTACCGCCGGTACCCTGGTTCCCCGAAGCGGCGCCGGGCAGCCTCGGCCTGCTGCTGCGCGCCGGATTCAATGTCGCGACTTTTCCCTTGCGCGTGGCGCAGCCCTTGATGCGCAACTGGGCGACGGTGAAATCCGCCGCGCGAACCTTCGCCGGAGAATTTCTCGGCCGCCCGGAGGAGTTCCCCATGACGCGCTTCAACAGCGAGGTCTCGCCGCATCGGGTGTTCGACACGCGGCGCTTTGCGCTGCGGGATTTCAAGGCCATCCGCGGCCTCGCCGATGGCGCCACGGTCAATGACGTGGTCCTCGCGGTGTGCGCCGGCGGCCTGCGCCGCTACCTCGACCTGCAAGGCGAGCTGCCAGGCGAAAGCCTGGTCGCGGCGGCGCCGGTCGCCGTGCGGGTGATGGGTGGCAAAGCCGGTGATGCAAGCGGCCAAGCGAGGTTTTCCTGGGTACGCATGGGCCTCGGCACGGACATCGCCGATCCGGTCGAGCGCCTCGTGGCGATCCAGGCGCTCAGCTCGTCGTCGGAAGTCATGGCGCAGGCGATCAGCGCGCGCGAGTTGATCGATCTGGCCGAACACGCACCGTCGGCCGCGATCGCCGCCACCAGCAAGATGCTGCGCTCCGCCTCGGCCCTGCTCGGCAACTGGGCGCCGCTGGCCAATTGTGCGATCGCCAACGTGCCCGGCCCGCAAGTGCCGCTCTACCTGCGCGGCGCGCGCCTGACCTACGTCTCCGCGATCATGCCGATTTCCGACGGCATGGGCCTGGTATTTTCGGTCACCAGCTACAGCGAAATGATCGTGATTTCATTTACGGCCTGCTATGAACAACTGCCCGATCCTGAAGTCTTTGCCCAGTGCCTGCGTGACAGCTTCCAGGAATACCTGGCGCTGGTGCATCCTCCGCTGCGGCGCAAGCCGCGCGCCGCCACGGCGAAGACTTCGCGCCGCGCGGCGGTTGCGGCCGTCGGCAAAAGGTCCGGGCGCAAGGCCGTCGTGCGCGCCGTGCTGCGCTGAGCGATGACGGCAGTGCCGCTGCACATCGAATACGAGTCGCTCGGCGATCCGACCCGGCCGGCCATCGTGCTGATCATGGGCCTCGGCATGCAACTCACGGGCTGGCCCGACAGCTTTTGCCGGGCGCTGGTGGCGCGTGGCTACCGCGTGATCCGTTTCGACAACCGCGATTGCGGCCTGTCGGGCCGCGTGGCAGGGAAGAAGCGCGGCAACCTGCTGCTGGCCATGGCCGCCGCCGCGCTGGGCCTGCCAGTGCGTACGCCCTATACGCTGGAGGACATGGCGGGCGACACCATCGGCCTGATGGATCGGCTGGGACTGGAACAGGCGCACATCGTCGGCGCTTCGATGGGCGGCATGATCGCGCAGATACTGGCGGCAAAGTTCCCGCGGCGCGCGCTGAGCCTGACCTCGATCATGTCCACCTCCGGCAACCGGCGGGTTTCAAAGCCAAGCAAGGCGGCACGGAAAGTACTGTTGGCAAGGCCGGCCGACTCGAAGAATACGGACGCGGTGATCGAACACATGGTCGACATGTTCGGCGTGATCGGCAGTCCGGGTTATCCGTCGACGCGCGAGGAACTGCGCCAGCACATCGGCCGCAGCGTACGCCGCGCCTACTATCCCGCCGGAGTCGCGCGCCAGTTGCTGGCCAGCATCGCCTCCGGCGACCGGCGCAGGCAACTGCGCACCATCATGGCGCCGACCCTGGTGATCCATGGCGCCGACGATCCGCTGGTGCCGCTCGCCGCCGGCCGCGACACGGCGCAGCATATTCCCGGCGCGTCGCTGCTGGTGATCAAAGGCATGGGCCACGATTTCCCCGAGGCCCTGATGCCGCGCCTGGCGACGGCGATCGCCGACCATTGCGACACGCATGGTCCGCGGCCGCAGGCGGTCGCCATCAACCCTTCGGCCGGCTGAAGCGCGTCAGGTTCTGCATCATCTCGGCGATGGCGGGACTTATGTCGCGCCGGGCCTGTGCCGGATCGGCGAGCGCGTTGTCATTGCCGTCGGTGACCTCGTCGCGCCGGGCGCCGCCGGTGGCATTGATGGGGAAGGCCACCTTGGTCTTTTCGCCGAGATACGCGAGCCGGTTCCAGTCCGCCGCCACCGCATAGTCGCGGTGGTAGGCTGGGTCCAGCAGGTTCATGCCCTGCGAATAATCGGAAGGCGGATTGCGCACGCCGAGCAGCGGCATCAGGGTCGCCGGGATGTCGAGGTGGCTGGTGATCCCGCTCACCACGCGCGCCTTGTTGCCGGGCGCCCAGATCACCGCCGGCGTGCCGGTCTGGAAGCGGTTGA
>JADYZH010000052.1 GCA_020853215.1 Sulfuritalea sp.
GCCGAACATCACCAGCGCGGCGCCGGCCACGCTGAGCAGGCCGCCGAGCAGGCAGGCAAGGATGATCTGGGTGAGGAGCGGCAGGTGCATCGGGACGGGGCTGACACCGTGAAGCGGGAGGCGCCATTCAATCACAGGCCGGCCACAAATGCAACAGTGTTGCATTTGTGGCCGGCCTGTGGTTTCATCCGCACATGGCCAGCGCAAGCATTCCATCAACCCCCGCCGATCTCCTGCGTGCTACCGGCATCAAGGTAACCCGGGGCCGGGTGCGCGTGCTGGGGGCGCTACACGGCGCCCGCCAGCCGCTGTGCCACGCCGAGATGGAGGCGCAGCTCGGCGCCGACGGCGAAACCGCAATGGATCGCGTCACGCTGTATCGCATCCTCGATTCGCTGGTGGCCTGCGGCCTGGCGCTGAAGGCGGTGGATACGCGCGGCGTGTTCCGCTTCTCCGCCGCCGGGGCGCAGCGCCGGCATGCCGATCACATCCATTTCCGCTGCACCGGCTGCGGCGGGGTGTTCTGCCTCAAGGCCGAGCCGCCGCCGCCGCCGAAACTGCCGCGCGGCTTTCGCCTGAACGAGGTCGCCTATGACGTGCGCGGCCTCTGCGCCGGCTGCTCGCCGCACGCGACGGGCGCCGCGCGCGGCTGAGCCGGCGCGCCATCCGGCTTCGAAGCAATGCGCATCCTGAGGCATTTCCTGCTGGCGCTGATGTTGCTGGCGACGCAGCAGGCCGGGCTCCTGCATGTCCATGCCGACGCCGGTGATCCGGCCGGGCATGCGCTGGCGGCGGGCGGCGACGAAACGCCGGATGGGTCCGATGGGTCCGGCACGCCTGCCTGCGACGACTGCGTCGCCTTTGCCGGCACCGTGCCGGCGCCGCCGGCAAGTTTGCAGGTATTTCCCGGCGGCGCTTTGCGCCAGGTGCACGCGCTGGCCGCCGTGTCGCCAGCGCCGACTTTTGCCTTTCCGGCCGCATATCGCAGCCGCGCCCCGCCCGTTCTTCCAATCTGACCATTGAATCCAGTCGTCCGCCGCTTTGTCGCGGCGGTCATTGCCTTTGTCATTTTGGAGAGAACCATGAGAAGCACATCCCTGATCGTGCTGGCCGCCTGCGGCGTGCTGGCCAGCCTGCCCGCGTCGGCCGCCGATCCCGACCTGAACGCCCTGCGCGAGGAAATCGCGCAGATGAAACAAGCCTACGAACAGCGCATCAAGGCGCTGGAATCCCGGTTGGAAAAAGCCGAGACCATGGTGGTCAAGGCCGAAGCCGGCGCGACGCAGTCACAGGCCAGCGCGCAGCAAGCCGCCGCGCGCCCGGCACCGGCCAACGCCTTCAACCCGGAGATCTCGCTGATCCTGCAGGGCCGCTACAAGGACATGAAGGAGGTGCCGGAGCGCGCCATCACCGGCTTCTGGCCCGCCGCCGGCCACGACCATGGCGGCGGTGCGGGCGAGGCCAACCAGCGCGGCTTCTCGCTCGACCACAGCGAGCTGGTCTTCGGCGCCAACATCGATCCGTGGTGGCGCGGTCAGCTGATGCTCGGCGTGAGGGACGACGAGGTCGAGGTCGAGGAGGCCTGGGTCCAGACCCTGGGCATCGGCCACGGCATCGGGCTCAAGGGCGGACGCATCCGTTCCGGGATCGGCTACCTCAACGAGCAACATGCCCACGCCTGGGATTTTGCCGACGCGCCGCTGATGTACACGGTGATGTTCGGCGAGCACGCGAGCTATGCCCAGGACGGCGTGCAGCTCAAGTGGGTGGCGCCGACCGAGACCTTCATCGAACTCGGCGCCGAGTTCGGGCGCGGCGCCGAATTCCCGGGCACGGACCGCAACAAGAACGGCAGCAACAACGGCGCGATCTTCGCGCACGTCGGCGGCGACCTTGATGCCAGCAACAACTGGCGTGCCGGGGTTTCCTATCTCCGCACCAGGGCCAGGGATCGCGAGGCCCATTTCGAGGATGTCGGCGGGCTCGAAGCGCAGGGCGTCTTCGACGGCGATTCGCGCACCTGGCTCGCCGACTTCGTCTGGAAATGGGCGCCGGAGGGCAACGCGAAGTATCAGAATTTCAAGCTGCAGGGCGAATGGTTCCAGCGCAAGGAAAAGGGCACGCTCGACTGCCGCGACGAGGATGCGGTCGGCAACGCCTGCGATCCGCTTGCCGTCGGCGCCAGCGTCCTGAGCGACTACAAGACCCGCCAGTCCGGCTGGTACCTGCAGGGGGTCTACCAGTTCACGCCGAACTGGCGCGCGGGAGTGCGCTACGACCGCCTCGACTCCGGTGATCGTGACTTCGGCATCAACGCCGCCAACCTCGTCGTCGACAGCTACCACCCGAGCCGCAGCAGCGTGATGGCGGACTACAGCTGGAGCGAATTCTCGCGCCTGCGCTTGCAGTATGCGCACGACAAGTCGATGCAGGGCATCACCGACAACCAGGTGACCCTGCAATACATCATGAGCCTGGGCGCCCACGGCGCCCACAAGTTCTAGGAGCCCGCCGTCATGAAACTTCTGTTGCTTGTTCTTCTCGCCATCGCCGCCATGCCGGCCGCGGCCGCGCTCAAGGTCTTCGCCACGGTGCCCGAATGGGGCGCCCTGGCGCGGGAAATCGGCGGCGACCGGGTGCAGGTGTTCACCGCCACCACGGCCTTGCAGGATGCGCATCACGTCGACGCGCGGCCCTCGCTGATCGCGCGGGCGCGCAGCGCCGACCTGCTGATCGCCACCGGTGCCGATCTGGAGGTCGGCTGGCTGCCGGTGGTGCAGCGCGAATCCGGCAATCCGCGCATCCAGTCCGGCCAGCCCGGATACTTCGAGGCGGCACAGCATGTGCGGCTGCTCGATGTGCCCGCGCGCCTCGATCGTGCCGACGGCGACGTGCATGCCGCCGGCAATCCGCATGTCCAGACCGATCCGCGCAACGTCCTGGCGGTGGGCGCGGGGCTCGCGGCGCGCATGGCGCAGCTTGATCCGGCGAATGCCGCGGCCTATCGCAGCGGCCATGTCGCCTTCGCCGAGCGCTGGCGAACGCAGATCAAGCGCTGGGAAGCGCAGGCGGCGCCGCTCAAGGGCGTGGCCGTGGTTTCGCAGCACAAGGCCTGGCCCTATCTCTACGACTGGCTGGGCATGCGCGAGGTGGCCGCGCTGGAGCCCAAGCCCGGCGTCGAGCCCTCGCTG
This sequence comes from Sulfuritalea sp., assembly GCA_020853215.1. Taxonomy (GTDB): domain Bacteria; phylum Pseudomonadota; class Gammaproteobacteria; order Burkholderiales; family Rhodocyclaceae; genus Sulfuritalea. Next base: position 3,192 of record JADYZH010000052.1, read on the forward strand.
GCCCATCTGGCCCTGGTGCGCGACCAGGCGGCGACCAGCCGCCCGCGCATGGTGATCCGTGCCGCCTACAATTCGGCGCGACCCGCGGAATGGTTCGCGAAGGAGGCCA
>JADYZH010000053.1 GCA_020853215.1 Sulfuritalea sp.
GCTGGGCGGTGCGGCCGTCCTCGCGGCGGCCCATCGCGTCGCCGACTGCGTTGCCGTGGCGACGCTGGGCGCGCCTTTCGAGCCGACGCACGTCACCCGGCAATTCGCCGACGGACTCAAGCTGATCGAAACGGAGGGACGGGCCACCGTGCAGCTCGCCGGGCGGCCATTCACCCTCCGGCGCGAGTTCGTCGAAGACCTGGCCGGCCAGGCGCAGGCCAGGCGCATCCGGGAACTGCACCGTCCCCTGCTGGTACTGCATGCGCCGCTGGACAAGGTGGTATCCGTCGACAGCGCGCGGCAGATTTTCGAGGCCGCCCTGCATCCGAAATCCTTTGTTTCGCTCGACGACGCCGACCACCTGCTCGACCACTCGGCCGACGCACGCTACGCGGCCGGGGTGATCGCCGCCTGGGCGCAACGCTACCTGCCGCCTGCCGGGTTGCCGGATGCAGCCGGCGCGGCGACGGCTGCCGCCGGCGATGGAACGGTGCATGTGGCGGAACGCGGCACCGGATCGTTTACCGTGGCCATCAGCGCCGGGCGGCACACCTGGCTGGGCGACGAACCGGCAAGCGTCGGCGGCGACGACCTCGGACCGAGTCCCTACGACATGCTGACGGCGGCGCTGGGCGCCTGCACGGCGATGACGCTGCGCATGTATGCGCGGCAGAAACAGTGGCCCCTGGACAACGTCCGGGTCGTGCTCAGGCACTCGAAGGTTCATGCCAGCGATTGTTCCTCATGCGAAACCGTCAGCGGCAAGATCGATCGCATCGAACGCGTGGTGCATATTGAAGGAGCGCTCGACGCAGAGCAGCGCCGGCGCCTGCTGGAAATAGCCGACAAATGCCCGGTTCACCGCACGCTGCACTCCGAAGTGGAGGTGATTACGCGGCTCGGCGAGTCCGCCGCGCAGTGAGGAAATAGCCCGGCGGCAGCGCGGGGTATTTCCGCTGCCTTGCGCCGGACCTGCCCCGGCCCCACGTAATCCGCTATCCTTTCGCCCATGCAAGTCGTGCTCATCAGCGGCCTTTCCGGTTCGGGCAAATCCATCGCGCTCAACGTGCTGGAGGATTCCGGCTATTACTGCGTGGACAACCTGCCGGCGCCGCTGCTGTCGGACCTGGTGGCCCACCTGCGGCTGGAGGGCCACGAGCGGGTTGCCGTGGCGGTGGACATGCGCGGTGGGTCGAGCATCGCGGCGCTGCCGCCGCAGTTGCGCAAGCTGGAGGCGGCGGGCGTCACGCTGCGCTTCATCTTCCTCGATGCGCGCGACGAGGTGCTGATCCAGCGCTTTTCCGAAACCCGCCGGCGCCATCCGCTGGCCGGCGATGACGTGACGCTGGAGGAGGCCATCGCGCGCGAGCGCGAGGCGCTGGAAATGCTGGCCTCGCTCGGCCACCACATCGACACCAGCAACCTGCGGCCGAATGCGCTGCGCGCCGGCATCAAGGAGTTCGCCGCGCTCGACGAACGCAGCGGGCTGGTCCTGCTGTTCGAATCCTTCGGCTTCAAGCACGGCATCCCGCTCGATGCCGACCTGGTGTTCGACGTGCGCTGCCTGCCCAATCCGCATTACGACCCGGCGCTGCGCCCGCTCACCGGACGCGACGCCGAGGTGATCCGCTTCCTTGAAGCGCAGCCTGAAGTGGCGCGCATGGAAGCCGACCTGCGCCGCTTCATCGGCGACTGGCTGCCGGCCTACGTCCGCGACAACCGTTCCTACCTGACGGTGGGCATCGGCTGCACCGGCGGCCAGCACCGCTCGGTGTATCTGGCCGAACGCCTCGCTGCGCATTTTCGCGGCACGGCGCGGGTGCTGGTGCGCCATCGAACCCTGATCGAATGAAGGAGCGCATCCCGGACGGCCTGCGCGAAATGCTGGCGCAGGCGACGGGCGCCGGCCACCTGCCCTGGCGCGCGCTGCTGAAACCCGGCGACTGGCTGCTGCTGGTCTGCGCCGCTGCGCTGGTCGCGGCGTCCTATCCGCTGCTGTGGCGCGGCGGCGTGGCGGATCGCGCCATCGTCAGGCGCGACGGCCAACTGATCACCGAACTGGCTCTCAACGTGGCGCGCAAGTACGAGGTCACCGGCGCCATCGGCACCACGGTGATCGAGGTGCAGCCCGGCCGCGCCCGCGTGCTGTCCGATCCCGGTCCGCGCCAGTATTGCGTGCAGCAGGGCTGGCTGACGCGCGCCAACGCCGTCGCGATCTGCGCGCCGAACCATGTCACGCTGCAACTCGCCGGACGCGGCGGCGGCAACAAGGCCTATGACACCCTCAACTATTGAGCTGCCGGTCACGGCGGACGACTACCGCATCGCGCGCTATGCGGCGGCGGCGATCGCGCTGACCGTTGCCGAAGCCGCTTTGCCGAGCCCGCTGCCCGGCATCAAGCCGGGGCTGGCCAACATCATCGTGCTGGTGGTGCTGGTGCGCTATGGCTGGCGCGATGCGGCCTGGGTCAGCCTGCTGCGCGTGGTGGCCGGCAGTTTGGTGATCGGCCAGTTTCTCGCTCCGGGGTTTTTCCTGGCCCTGGCCGGCGCGCTGTGCAGCCTCGGCGTGCTGGCGCTGGCGCAGCATCTGCCGTCGCGTTTCTTCGGCCCGGTCTCGGCCAGCGTGCTGGCGGCCTTTGCCCACATCGGCGGCCAGATCGTGCTGGCCCGCACCTGGCTGGTGCCGCATGACGGCGTCTTCTACCTGCTGCCGCTGTTCGCCACGGCGGCGCTGGTGTTCGGTACCCTCAACGGCCTGGTCGCGGCGCGCCTGCTGTCCATACCCGTGGCGACGCCCGCTACTGCCGCCACACCATCCACAGTGGAGCCCGGCCCATGATCATTCCCCTGTTTCCCCTGCAGTCGGTGCTGTTCCCCGGCGGCCGGCTGCCGCTGCGGATTTTCGAGCAGCGCTACATGGACATGGCCAAGCTGTGCCTGAAGGAATCGACCTCCTTCGGCATCTGCCTGATCGCCGAAGGGGACGAGGTGGCGAGCGCCGGGAAGAAGCCCGCCGCGCCGCACCGGGTCGGCACGCTGGCGCACATCGCCGACTGGGACATGCAGCAGCTGGGCGTGCTCGACATCATCGCCCAGGGCGGCGAGCGCTTTCGCCTGCTGCGCCACTGGGTCGAGGATTCCGGCCTGCAGAAGGGGGAAATCGAACTCATCGCCGCGCCGGCGGTGCTGCCGGTGCCCGGCGCCTATGCCCGGCTGGTGCCGCTGCTGCGCGCCATCGTCGAGGACATGGAGGCCGGTGCGCCGAATGCGCCCGCCGCGCCGCACCGGTTTTTCGA
>JADYZH010000054.1 GCA_020853215.1 Sulfuritalea sp.
ACCGTAGGGCCGACCGTAGGGCCGACTTCAGTCGGCCATCCTCCCTGGCCGGCTGAAGCCGGCCCTACAGGCCATCCTCCCTGGCCGGCTGAAGCCGGCCCTACAGGCCCAAGATAGCGCACCGCCAGTACCAGCAGCAGCCAGATGACAAGCCCGCCGGCACAGCCGCGCGAAACGCGCACGGCGATGTCGAACTCGTGGCCGGACAGATCCGCGCCGAGATGCGCGCCGCCATGCTTCAGGCGCGGAAACTCGCGCTGCGCCGAATCCGCCAGCGCCTCCTTGGAGTAGAGGTGCGTCGCCAGCGGCGCCGAGTAGGTCTTCTCGCTGCGCTGGCGCAGGTCGGCGAGTAACGCATCGAGTACCGAATGCACTTCCACGGCGTAGCGCGCCGTCGCTGCGGCCGGCGCGCCCGGTTGTGCCTCTAGCCGGGCGCGGTAATGCAGCGAATCGAGCAGGCCGACCACGACGAAGGCTACCAGCACCGTCGCCGCGGACATCGCCATGCCGTCCCGTGCCACGCGCCCCCAGGCCGCGCGCAACGCATCCTGGCGCCGCGCCCAGAGCATGAGGCCGACGATGGCCGCGATCAGCACAAAAAGCAGCGCGTCCGACCACAGCAGTACCGGCTGAATCATGCCAACACCCCGAATGCCTTCCGCAGATTGCGCAGATTACGCAGATGAAAAGACGAAAGGGCGTCGAAGCGCACTGACCCATCTGCGTCAATCTGCGAAATCTGCGGACAGAAAGCCTTATGCGAAATCATTGCAGCCGCACCCGCGGATCGGCGAGCGTGTAGGAGATGTCGGTCAGCAGCAGGCCGACGATGTAGAGCACCGAGCCGATGAAGACCATCGAGCGCACCACGGCGAAATCCTGAGCGTTGATGGCGTCGATGGTGTAGCTGCCCAGCCCCGGAATGCCGAAGAAGGACTCGGTCAGCAGGCTGCCCATGAACAGGCTCGGGATCACCACCACGACGCCGGTCAGGATCGGGATCATGGCGTTGCGCAGCACGTGGCGGAACAACACCACGCGCTCGGGCAGGCCCTTGGCGCGCGCCGTGCGCACGTAGTCGCGGGTGATCTCCTCGAGAAAGATGGTGCGGTACCAGCGGGTCGATGCGCCGATGCCGCCTATGACGCCGATGATCACCGGCAGGATCAGGAACTTCGCCGCAACCAGCCCGCCGCTGTAGCCGGAAATCGGCGCCAGGTGCCAGACCTTGGACACCAGCCACTGGCCGCCGATGATGTAGAACAGGCCGGAGATCGACATCATCGCCACGCACAGCACGACGCCGGCAAAATCCAGCGGCGTGGCGCGGAAGAACACCAGCAGCAGGGCAAACGATATCGCCACGAACAGGCCGAGTACGAAGGTCGGCACGGCGATGGCGAGGCTCGGCCCCATGCGCGTGCCGATCTCGCGCGCGATGTCGCGGCCGTCGTCGGCGCGGCCGAAATCGGCGGCGAACATGCGCACCGACTTGCTGAAGAAGATCGTGTCGGTCAGCTTTGCTCCGCCCGCCGCCGCCGCATTCCACACCAGCGGCTTGTCGTAGCCGCGTTCGGCTTTCCACTTCTCGATCGCCTCAGGCGTCACGCGCTTGACGCCGAGCTGCATGCGCGCCATGTCGTCCGGCGTATTGACGACGAAGAACAAGGCGAAGGTGAGCAGATTGACGCCAACCAGGATCGGAATCGCATACAGCAGGCGGCGGATGATGTAAGCGAGCATGGTGACGGTTTATCGGGCCGCGGAAAGCTCGCGACCCAAAAGCATGGCCAGAAAGTCGCTCCGCATCGCCGGCGAAAATTCGTGGCGGCTGACGAATTCCGTCGCCGCCCCGGCAGCTCGCCATTCGAGGCCCCAGATCGGCGCGATCGCCGTCGGCTGCATGGCGTAGCGCGCGTCGCCGACGAAGCCGGGGCGACGCGGATCGTTCACCAGGAAGCCGTCGGAAAACACCCGGAAGCGCTCGATGTCGTGCAGGCGCTGCGCCTCGCCGGCGGCCACCGCGCGCGCGGCGGCGGCATCGAGCAGCGGCGCCGAGGCGCCGGGATAGTGGCGCAGCGTCGGCCCGAGGTGGAAGGCATCGACCTGCACCCGCCCGTCATGGACATACAGCGAACGCCACAGCACCAGGTTGGCCATCGACGGCTTGACCGACAGCTGCGTCGCCTGGTGCCCGCGCGCCTGCGCCAGCGCCAGCGCCGCGGCCTCGCCGCGCTGCTGCTGGACGAAACTGAGGCCGAAGTAACAGGCGCCCAGCAGCAGGCCCCAGCGTAGCGCCTGCGAATCGGGCCGCCGCAGGTAAAGGAACAGCGGCACCGCCAACGCCAGCGTGAATAGCGGATCGACCACCGCGATGAGGTTCCAGGCTTCACGGTGCTGCGAGAAGGGCAGCCAGAGGTGGGTGCCGTAGCTGGTGCAGGCATCGAGCAGCGGATGCGGCAGGTAGCCGGCCAGGGCGCACAGGTAGAGGGTCGCGAAGTCGATCCGGCGTCGCAGCAGCGGCCACAGCAGCAGCGCCGCGAGCAGCGCACCGACGGGCACGAAGGCCAGGGCGTGGGTGAAGTGGCGGTGGTAGTCCAGCACCAGCAGCGCATCGCCGCCGCTCTGGATCAGCGCATCGGCATCCGGCAGCAGGCCCGCCGCCGCGCCGATGCCGGCCGCCAGCCGGCGCCGTCCCGCCAGCGCCGATTTTTCGCCGTCGTGTCGAAAGGACGCGACACCGGCGGCAAATGCAGCGCCCATCACGGCATGAGTCAGGATATCCATGCGCGAATCTTAAAGCCTCCCGCGGCGAACCGGCGCCGGCCGCTGGCGGCAAGGCCGGCGGCGGCTACTTGAACTTGTAATAGGCCTGGTTCAGCCAGGCCGCGACGTGCGCCTCGTCCTCGGGGAACCAGCCGGCGTTGGTCTGCGCGCTGCAGGCGGCGACGCGCTGCCCCAGCGCCACGGCATTGTTGATCAGGCGCGGCTTGCGCGTGTACATGGCGGAACCGTCGCCGCCCAGCAATTTGACGTGGCAGGCCACACACTGCTTATCGTGCAGCGGCTTGCCCAGTTTCGGATCGCCGGCGGCCGCGGCCGGCAGCGACAACAGCAGGCACAGCAGGGGAATCGCGCTACGCATGGCTTTGCTCCCGGGGGCTTGCGGCATTCATCACTGCAAGTAGGTGATTTCCATCTGCGAATCCAGCCCGGTCACCATGTCGAGGATATCGTCGGTGAACTTGCCGTCCTCGTCGCTCCAGGTCGCGTCCGGCGCCGTGGACGCGGTGACCAGCGGCGTGATGTCGAAATCGACGAAGCGGTCGCCGACCTTGAGCACGTAGATGCCGGAAGGATGCTCGACCAGTTCCCAGTCGTCGGGTATTTCCAGCTCGGCATTCAGCACCAGCGACAGCTTTTTCATGAAATTCTCCAGAAAACAGGTTTCGGACGTGCATCCTAATCCATCCGGCCCCGGCAAGGTGCGCGCCGCCCCGCCAAAGGCTCAGTGCACACGCCGCGACTGCTGCCAGGCGATGACCGCCTGATTCGCCTGGGCGAACATCGGTTCCGATACCTCGCGTGGCAGGGCCTGGCGCAGGGCGACGAAGAGGCCTTCGGTGGTTTCGCGGGCGAGGTCCGTGCCGGCGGCGGCATCCGCCAGGCAGCGCATCTGGATGCTGGCCAGCGCATCGGCCGCCAGGCGCCAGCCCAGCACCGGCATCCGCGTCACCAGCGCCAGCAGCATGCCGCCCAGCGCAGCCATGATCGCCTGCGCCTCGGCACGGTCGTCGCAGGCGATCATGGCGTGCCACAGCGCGAGGTGGATGTTGCACCGCAGTTCCATCTTGAAATCGACGGCATTACCCTCGGCCGCCTCGACCAACGCGAATTGCTGCTGGAAGCGGGCATCGTCGGCCGCGTCCAGCGCGCTGCGCACGCCGCCGAGCAGGATGCTGACACCGGGCAGCGCAGCGAGCCGGAAGGCCTGCCCATAGGCCAGCGCCCACTGGTCGATGCCGCTGGCGAGCAAGGCCAGGCGCAGCGCGCGCGCATCGTCGCCCGGCGCAGCGCGCGCCCAGTTGCCGGCGCGCTCCTGCATCCCGGCCACCGCCGCCTGCAACGCCGCGTCGTCACCCTCCAGCGTCAGGCGAAAGATCAGGGTGAAGGCATCCTGCGCCATGCGCGCGGCCAGGCGCTGCACCTCGGGCGGCGCAAGATCCGCGAGGCCGTCGGCGGGCGGCTGGAAGGCTTCGGTCATAATTCGCTCCCCTTGCAATGGATTGCCATTATGCAGATTTGGGTCGATGCCGACGCCTGCCCGGGCGTGATCAAGGAAATTCTGTTCCGCGCCGCTGCACGCCACAGCCTGCCGCTGATCCTGGTCGCCAACCAGTGGCTGCGCGTGCCGCCCTCCCCGTACATTCGCACGGTGCAGGTGGCGCAGGGCTTCGACGTCGCCGACAGCCACATCGTCGACCAGGCGGCGGCCGGCGACCTGGTGATCACCGCCGACATCCCGCTGGCGGCGCTGGTGATCGACAAGCAGGCCTTCGCCCTCAATCCGCGCGGCGAGTTCTACAGCGCGGAGAACATCCGGCAGGTGCTGGACATGCGCAATTTCATGGACAGCCTGCGCAGCAGCGGCGTCGAAACCGGCGGCCCGCCGGCCTTCAACCACGCCGACCGGCAGAACTTCGCCAACCAGCTCGACCGCTTCATCGCCGCGCGCCGCAAGGCCACGTGAGCGGAATCACGTCGATGCCGGGGCACTATCACCGCCGCCCCCCCCCACGGGCGGCGCTGCATAGCCGACCGTGGGGGGGGGCGCAGAGCAGTGCTCTGCGAAACCCCCGCTACGCCCAACGCCGTCCGCATCGGATACCGTCTCCGGCTCAGCCTGAGACATGACTTCCAATGTCAGCCACCGGCAGCAATGCTGCGGGAACGGACGGTCCTCTTTGCCTCCAAATTTGCTGCCATGGGTCTGCAGGAAAGGCTGTTCGCAGACTACCTGCGCTTCTGATGACCGAATTCAAAAGAAACGGCAGACTTCCCATGCTCGAAATCCCTCACCCGCCTGGTACGCAGGCGGGTCGGCAGCGCCGGAGTACTTGCCAGTTCAACGATTTGAGTAGCCCGTTCGGACTATTGAGCCGGTGGTTGTAAGTGTGTATTTTGAAGCGGCTTGATGGCCTGACAGTAAAGATTCGCAATGCCGCACAAGGTGTGCGGCACGACCTTGTGAGCAATCGACTTGCCAAAGGAGGACATGACAAATGAAGAAAAAAAACCAGGGACGGCAATTCGCAACCCGCGCGGCATTCGCTGCAATTATCGGGCTTACGACGACGGCGGCACACGCGCTTGTAGTAGAAACGACCATTGAAGGCAGCGATGCGATCTGGCTCGCCGGACGCACCGACCTCGTGATTCCTGCGGCCAACATGTCGTGGTCGGGCGGTATGGTTCGGCACGGCGGTCCTACGCCTGAGGAGATCCTCGAGACTCTGCCGCCGGGCTACGCGGTAAACGGCGGCGACATCGTGAGGGTTCTCGATCCCGCGAGCGGAGGAATCAGCTTTTTCAACGGATATGGCGGAACGATTTACGGTCCTGAGGGCAATGGTATTCCGGGCAGTAGCACGATAGCTTCGTTCGGCGGAATCAGTGGTTACATAGGTACGCAGGGTGCCCTGGTCGGCGTCTTTCTGACCGATGCAGTTCCGAACGGGCCTGCTCCGGCGACACTCAATTTTTCCAGTTCCGGGCTCGGTACGAACTTTTCCGTCCTGAATCCGGGAATCGGTCAGGTCTTCTATATTGGCAACGGCGTAAACTCGTCCCTCGCGTTTCAGCAATTCATTGCGCCGACCGGTGCGACCCGGGTCTTTTTCGGCATCACCGATGCATTCGGGTTCAATGGTGCACCGGGAGCATTCGACGACAATGACGGTGCATACAGGATCCGTGTCGGGATCAACGAAAACCCCGACAATCCGATCACGGCGGTCCCCGAGCCCGAAACCTACGCCATGATGCTGGCGGGTCTCGGGCTACTCGGTGGAATTGCTCGTCGTCGCAAGCAACAATCGGAAACGGCCTGATACGCTCACAAGATTGCAAACAAGGGAGGATAAAAACATGAAGCAGATGATTGCGCTGGCGACATTCTTGATCTCCATTTCCAGTCCGGTCTGGGCCACCAGTTTCAATATGGGCGTGGTAAACCCCGTCGCATCGCAACTGGTGCCCTATCCGGAACAGCAGCCCGGACAGGCTTTACTCTCAGACACATTCAACTTCACTATCGCCAACGGCGACTGGGTAACGGTGGATTTTCAGGGCATGCCGCAACCCGGCGAGGGTTATAGCTCTGTCGAATTCTTCCTGCGCGACACCCTGACCTTCGCCAATCTGGCTATGTGGGCGGGCTACGAGACGCCAGGCTGGGGCACGAGCTTTTTTAGTACCGAAACCATCACCGGACTGACGGCAGGTACCGCTTACCAGGTCGTTATGTATGGCTGGGGCGATCCGATGAGCTCTGCCACCGGCAAGTACGAACTGACGCTAACGGCACAGAGTAGTCTGGCGCCCGTCCCCGAACCGGAAGCCTACGCCATGATGCTTGCAGGTCTTGGATTACTCGGTGTGATGGTACGTCGTCGAAAGCTGAAACTCAACGCCTGATACACGACAACGCTGCAAGCAAGGACGGGGGCTGCGGCTCCCGTTTTGCATTCTTGGATGACCGCTCCGGAGAAATCCGAGTGGCCGTTCCCAGTCTGTAGCTGCCGTCACGCCAGCGCCGACTTTTCCCTCAGCGCTCCTCTCCCTCAAGCAGCCTGGCAATGACGGAAAGCGTGTGCCCCTCGGTACATGGCGAAACACGCAGCCGCGGGCAATTACTCCTTTACGGTGCTCGCCGCAAATGTCTTCACCTTGCTGCCCCTTGCAAGCTCGGTTTTTCCATCGGCAGCAATGGCCCTGACGATGAACTCGTAGTCATGGCCGAAACTTCTGAAGTTGGGCGGGCACGGCCCCTTGTAGCTCTGCAAAGCCCCTTCAGGCAAGGTAAAACTCAATTCACCGCTGACGGCCACGCTTCCTCCGCCATGATCGTATGACCTCATGTCGTGATCGATCATGCTTACGACGAGGGAGCGCGCATCGGCAGGAATCCCCGTGACCTTGATGGCTGGCGAAACCGGCTCGCATTCATGGCTTCTTTTCCAGTCCCAATCCACCGCAAGGGTCGCTTGGGCAAGAACCGGAAACGATGCCACCAGCAACAGCAACGACAGAAATATCCTGGCTTTCATTGCTTCTACCAATCGACAATGCGCCCAAAAAAACGCAGTATCGGTCAAGTACTACCCGAGGGAATCTGCCGTGAGTCGGCAGATTCCCGCTGGCAAGTCATCAGCCCCGCGCGGCGTCCACAATGGCGTTGAGCGTTGCGCTCGGGCGCATCACCGCCTCGGTCTTGGCCGTGTCGGGCATGTAGTAGCCGCCGATGTCCACCGCCCTGCCCTGCACCACTTTCAACTCCTCGACGATCTTCTGCTCGTTCGCGGCCAGGGTCTTTGCCAGCGGCGCGAAATGCGCCTGCAGTTCCTTGTCCTCGGTCTGCTCGGCAAGGGCCTGCGCCCAGTAGGTGGCGAGGTAGTACTGGCTGCCGCGGTTGTCGAGTTCGCCGGTACGGGTCGAGGGGCCCCTGCGGTTGTCGAGCAACTTGCCGGTGGCATCGTCGAGCGTCCTGGCCAGTATCTTGGCCCTGGCGTTGCCGGTCTTGAGGCCGAGGTCTTCCAGCGACACGGCCAGCGCGAGGAATTCGCCCAACGAATCCCAGCGCAGGTGGTTTTCTTCGACGAGCTGCTTGACGTGCTTCGGCGCCGAGCCGCCGGCGCCGGTTTCGTACATGCCGCCACCGGCCATCAGCGGCACGATGGACAGCATCTTGGCACTGGTGCCGAGTTCCATGATGGGGAACAGGTCGGTCAGGTAGTCGCGCAGGATGTTGCCGGTGGCCGAGATGGTGTCGAGGCCGCGGATCACGCGCTCCAGCGTGTAGCGCATGGCGCGCACCTGCGACATGATCTGGATGTCGAGGCCCGTGGTGTCGTGGTCCTTGAGGTAGTCCTTGACCTTCTTGATCAGCTCGTTCTCGTGCGGGCGGTAGGGGTCGAGCCAGAAGATCACCGGCATGCCGGACTGGCGCGCACGGGTCACGGCCAGCTTGACCCAGTCGCGGATCGGCGCATCCTTGACCTGGCACATGCGGAAGATGTCGCCCTGCTCGACGTTCTGCGAGAGCAGTACTTCGCCGGTGGCGAGGTCGACGATGTTGGCGACGCCGTCCTCCTGGATTTCGAAGGTCTTGTCGTGCGAGCCGTATTCCTCGGCCTGCTGCGCCATGAGGCCGACGTTGGGCACGGTGCCCATGGTCTTCGGGTCGAAGTTGCCGTGCCACTTGCAGAAGTTGATCATCTCCTGGTAGATGCGGGCGAAGGTCGATTCCGGCATCACGGCCTTGCAGTCGTAGGGTTTGCCGTCGGCGCCCCACATCTTGCCGCCGCCGCGGATCATGGCCGGCATCGAGGCATCGACGATGACGTCGTTGGGCGAATGGAAGTTGGTGATGCCCTTGGCCGAATCCACCATCGCCAGG
>JADYZH010000055.1 GCA_020853215.1 Sulfuritalea sp.
ACCAGCGACTCGCCTTCGTCAAGGTGGCCGGCCGGCTGGTTGAAGCGCAGGCCGTCCTCGGTTTCCTCCTCGACCAGCAGGAAGCGGCCGTCGCGCTCGATCAGCGCGGCGACGGTGACATTGGGCTTCCAGACACGATTCATCCGCGCATTTTAGCGCCCCTGCTAAAATCGCCGCCTTAGAGCTTCTCTCATTCAACGCACTGCTGGAGACCCACCATGTCCATGGCCGACCGTGACGGCTTCATCTGGTACGACGGCAAGCTCGTGCCCTGGCGCGATGCCACCACCCACGTGCTGACGCATTCGCTGCACTACGGCCTCGCCGTGTTCGAAGGCGTGCGCGCCTACAAGACCGTCTCCGGCACCGCGATCTTCCGCCTGCAGGACCATACCAACCGCCTGTTCGCCTCGGCGCACATCTACCGCATGCCGATGCCTTACGACAAGGCCACGCTCAACGCCGCGCACCTCGACGTCGTGCGCAGCAACAAGCTCGAATCCTGCTACCTGCGCCCGATCGCCTTCTACGGCTCGGAGAAGATGGGCGTCAGCCCGCGCGGCGCGGCGACCCACGTTTCGATCGCGGCCTGGCCCTGGGGCGCCTACCTCGGCGAGGAAGGCATGGAAAAGGGCATCCGCGTCAAGACCTCCAGCTACTCGCGCCACCATGTCAACGTGAACATGGCGCGCGCCAAGTTCGCCGGCACCTATGCCAATTCGATCCTCGCCAACATGGAAGCCACCGAGGACGGCTACGACGAGGCCCTGCTGCTCGACGTCGATGGCTTCGTCGCCGAGGGCGCCGGCGAGAACCTGTTCGTGGTCAAGGACGGCGTGATCTACGAACCCGAGATCGCCTCGGCGCTGATGGGCATCACGCGCAACACTGTCATTACGCTGGCCGCCGAACTCGGCTACAAGGTGGTGGCCAAGCGCCTCACGCGCGACGACATCTACATCGCCGACGAGGCCTTCTTCACCGGCACGGCGGCGGAAGTCACGCCGATCCGCGAGCTCGACAACCGCACCATAGGCGCCGGCAGCCGCGGCCCGGTCACCACCAAAATCCAGAGCCTGTTCTTCGACGTGGTCAACGGCAAGGTGCCGGCCCACGCCGACTGGCTTTCCTACATCTGACAGACCGCAAGAGGTTGAACATGTCCACTCTCGACGAGTCCCAGCGCCAGGTCGCCGTTACCGCACACGACCTGCCGCTGGCCTGCCCCCGTCCCGGCGCCCCGCTTTGGGCCCGCCATCCGCGCGTCTTCATTGACCTGCTGAAGAGTCCGACGGGCGAGGCCGCCTGCCCCTATTGCGGCACCATGTACCGCTTTACCGGCGAGCGGCCGAAGGGTCATCACTGAGAATTCCTGGTCCGGTCTCGCCCGTGAAGATTCTTGTCGTCGCTCCGTCCTGGATCGGCGACACCATCCTCGCCCAGCCGCTGCTCTCCCTGCTCAAGCAGCACCATCCGGCGGCGCGCATCGAGGTCCTGGCCGCGAACTGGTCGGCGCCGCTGCTGGCGCGCATGGCCGAGGTCGATGCGGTCATCGCCAATCCCTTCCGCCACGGTGAATTCGGCTTCGCCGCGCGCCGCGCGCTCGGTCGCCGTCTCTCCAACGCCGTCCCAGGGGATACTGCTTCGCATAACTTTTCCGTGGCCTACGTCCTGCCCAACTCGTGGAAGTCGGCGCTGGTCCCCTTCTTCGCCGGGATTCCCCGCCGCGTCGGCTACCTGGGCGAGGGCCGCTACCTGCTGCTCAACGAGCGCCACCGGCTCGATGCCGCGCGCCATCCGCAGCTGGTGCAACGCTATGCCGCGCTGGCCGGACCGCTGCCCGCCGCCTTGCCGCAACCGCGGCTGAATTCCTCGCCGCAACAGCAGCGCGCGGCGCGCCAGGCGCTGGGCCTGCCGCTCGATGCCGCGCCGGTGGTTTTCTGCCCCGGCGCCGAATACGGTCCGGCCAAGCGCTGGCCGGCCAGTCACTTTGCCGCCCTGGCGCAACTCGTCGCCACGCCGCAGGATCCGGTCTGGCTGATCGGCTCGGAGAAGGATTTTGCCGTCGGCGAAGAAATAGTCGCCGCGGCCGGCGCGGCTGCGCTCAACCTGTGCGGACGCAGCAGCCTTGAACAGGCCATCGACCTGATCGCCGGCGCCCGCTGCGTGGTCAGCAACGATTCCGGGCTGATGCATGTCGCTGCAGCGCTGGAGCGCCCGCTGGTGGCGCTCTACGGTTCCTCGTCGCCCGGCTACACGCCGCCGCTGTCGGCGCAAGCAACCATCGTTTCGAGAAACCTGCCCTGCAGTCCCTGCTTCAAGCGCGAATGTCCGCTGGTCCATTTCGATTGCCTGAACGGCATCACGCCGCAGCAGGTGGCGGACAGCCTGCAACAGAGGAGCTGACCGTGCCCGAGCGGAAGATCTTCGCCAGTGCCCAGGACGTCGAGACCGCCTTCTACGAAGCGCTCGAGCGCGCCGACATCGACGCCATGATGGCGGTCTGGGCCGAGGACGAGGACGTCGTCTGCGTGCATCCGGGCGGGCCGCGGCTGGTCGGCTACACCATGGTGCGCGACGCCTGGCAGCGCATCTTCGGCAATGGCAGAAAGCTGCAGGTGCGCCTTTCGCAGCAGAAGACGGTGACCACCCCGTTCGCCGTGGTCAGCACGCTGCTGGAACACATTACCAGCCTGGGCGACGGCAATCTCAGCGCACCGGTGGCGGCGACCAACATTTATGTGCGCGGTCCGCTGGGCTGGCGCATGGTCGCCCACCACGCCTCGCCGGTACCGCCCGACAGCATCGGCGAGGCGCCGCGCATCCTGCACTGACCTGCCGTGAATCTCGCCGCGGCCGACCCGCCGTACCGCGCGCCGGGCTGGCTGCCCGGCGGCCATGCGCAGACCATCTGGCCGCTGCTGATCAAGGGCCCGCTGCCGCGCTACCGGCGCGAACGCTGGGACACGCCGGACGGCGATTTCATCGACCTCGATTTTGTCGACGGCACCGCCGGCGCGCCTTGCGTCGTGCTGTTCCACGGGCTGGAAGGCAGCTCGCGCAGCCACTACGCGCGCCGGCTGATGCACGCGGTGCAGCAGCGCGGATGGCATGGCGTGGTGGTGCATTTTCGCGGCTGCTCGGGCGAACCCAACCGCCTGCCGCGCGCCTACCATTCCGGCGACTCGGCGGAAATCGACTGGATCCTGCGTCGCCTGCGGGCGCGCGGCGATCCGGCGCTGTTTGCGGCCGGCGTGTCCCTGGGCGGCAATGCCCTGCTCAAATGGCTGGCCGAGCAGGGCATTGCCGCATCCGGCGTGATCGATGCCGCGGCGGCGGTGAGCGCGCCGCTGGACCTGGCGGCGGCCAACCTCGCCCTGTCGTCGGGATTCAACCTGGTCTATGCGCGGCACTTCCTGCGCACGCTGATCCCGGCGGCGCGAACCATGGGCGAATTCGATGACGCGGTAACCGCGCCGCTGCACGGATTCCTCGGCGTCGATGACTATTACGCGAAGAGCAGCGCCGGACCGCTGCTGGCGACGATCGAGACGCCCGCGCTGCTGCTGCACGCCGCCAACGATCCATTCCTGCCCGCGGCGGCATTGCCCCACCCCGATGACTTGCCCGCCGCCGTGACGCTCGAAATCCATCGGCACGGCGGCCATGTCGGCTTCGTGCACGGCTCCCCTCCCGGCCGCATCGACTGGCTGCCGCAGCGCCTGCTGGCGCACTTCGCCGCGCATCTGCCGGCCTGAAGCCCGACTGCTGCCGCGTGCGATAATTTCGCGCTTCGCCCATCCGACGCACATCATGCAGACTCCGGCTCCCGAAATCTTCAAGGCTTATGACATTCGCGGCATCGTCCAAACCACGCTGACCGCCGACACGGTGCGCCTGATCGGCATGGCACTGGGCACCGAAGCGATATCGCGCGGCGTCGGCACCATCGTCATCGGCCGCGACGGCCGCCTCTCCGGCCCGGCGCTCGCCAGCGCCCTGGCCGACGGCATCACCGCCACCGGCGCCGACGTGATCGACATCGGCCGCGTGCCGACGCCGATGACCTACTTTGCCGCCCATGAACTGGGCGCCGGCAGCTGCGTTTCGGTGACCGGCAGCCACAATCCGCCCGAGTACAACGGCCTCAAGATGGTGCTGGCCGGCCAGACGCTTTACGGCGACATGATCCAGGATCTGCGGCGCCGTATCGCCAGCGCCGACTTTTGCGAGGGCCGCGGCCATGTCCGCCACGCCAGCGTGCGCCAAGCCTATCTTGACCGCATCGTCGGCGACGTCAAGCTGGCACGGCCGATGAAAATCGTCATCGACTGCGGCAACGGCGTCGCCGGCAGCGTCGCGCCCGACCTGTTCCGCCGCCTGGGTTGCAGCGTCAGGGAACTGTTCTGCGAGGTCGATGGCAACTTCCCCAACCACCATCCCGACCCTTCCAAACCGGAAAACCTGGTCGACTTGCAGCGCGCGGTGCGCGACACCGGCGCCGAACTCGGCCTGGCCTTCGACGGCGACGGCGACCGCCTCGGCGTCATCACCCGCGACGGCGAGATCATCTACCCGGATCGCCAGCTGATGCTGTTCGCCGCCGACGTGCTGACGCGCAACCCCGGCGCCCAGATCATCTACGACGTCAAGTGCTCGCGCTGGGTCGCCGAATCGATCCGCTTCCAGGACGGCCGGCCGCTGATGTGGAACACCGGCCATGCGCTGATCAAGACCAAGCTCAGGGAAACCGGCGCGCCGCTCGCCGGCGAGATGAGCGGCCACATGTTCTTCAAGGAACGCTGGTACGGCTTCGACGA
>JADYZH010000056.1 GCA_020853215.1 Sulfuritalea sp.
AACGGCATGGCCAGGGTGCTCGATGTCAAACAGGTTCCCTACGTTGCGCTCGGCAACATCAAGGATCACCGCCTGATTCCGCTGGGCTCCGGAGTGTTGTCCGTGCAGGACATCGTCGAGCGAATTTACATCCTGACCCAGACCCGGCCAGGCGAGTTGTATTGAGGGGGGGGCCATGCTCAGAACACGCTTCATCGCATCAATCCTGGCGCTGACAATGCCGCTGACGGCACAGGCCAGCGTGCAATCCAGCATGCAGACCTGGTTTGACGACATCGGTGCCTACGGCAACGTGACCGGTGTGGCGGCCTACCAGGGGCAGACCATGAATCTGTACTCGGGAGGCAGCCTGTACATGCGCACCCCCGTCAAGAATTATCAGCTTGCCACCGTAGCCCCTCCAGCCTTCAAGGCGGGGTGCGGCGGGATCGATCTGTTTGCCGGTTCCTTCTCCTTCATCAACAAGGAGCAACTGACGGCCCTGATGCGCAACATCGCCAACAATGCCGTCGGCTATGCCTTCATGATGGCCGTCAAGTCGATCTCGCCCGATCTGGCCGATCTGATCCAGTACCTTCAGGATCAGATCTCCAAGGTGAACAACCTCAACATCAATTCCTGCCAGGCGGCGGAAGGGGTGGTCGCCGCGATCGGCAGCACGCTGACCGACAAAACGCAGGAGAAAGAGGGCAAGGTCGCCGGTGCGTCATTGAATCTCTATTCCGATGTGTTCGAGTCCTGGGACGCCTGGAAGGATCGATCAAAGGCCAAACAGACGCGTCAGGCGGCCATCAGCGCCGACTCGCGCAACCGGGAAACCTTTGATCCCGGCAATGTCGTGTGGCGGGCGCTCCTTCGGGTGAATGGTGTCGATGACGAAACCCGGCAACTGATGATGAGCATGACGGGAACGATCATCATCGTGCCCCCCGGTGACGACGAATCGGGTGCCAGCACGGATCAAAAAGCCAAGTGGTTATACAAGCCCGGCGCAAAGATCACCTTCAGGCAGTTTGTGGGTGATGGCTCCGCGGCGACGGCAACGCTCTCCGGACTGATCTGCGATGACTACGCGGAATGCAGGAATCCCGCGTACGTCGAGGACGGCATAACGGCAAGTTCATTTGCGAAGTTCGTGCGCGACAAGATCGTCGCCATGAAACAGAAGGTGGAGTCGCGCAGCGCGGGCGGACAGGGCACCCTGGATGTCGCCCTGATCGGGGCATCCAGCCTGCCGGTATGGAAGATGCTGTCGCTCGCCGCCAACATGCCCGGTGGTGACTTCGTTGTGGAAAACCATACCCAGCTCGTGGCCGTCGATATTGCCCACTCCTATTTCACCAACCTGGCCAAGACGCTGAGGGAAGCCATCCAGAACGAGATGGGCAAGGGAAACGCGGATGTGGCGGAAGCCGCGAAGTCGATTCTGATGCGGGTCACCGAGATCGAGCAGGAAGGTCGCGAAATGCTGGTCGCCGAGTATCAGAAGGGGGTGCAGGTGGCCCAGATGCAACGCAGCATCCAGTGGCTCGATCAGTCGCTGAAAGCCGGGCTGCCGACCAACGTCTTTCAGTCGATGATGGCGTTCAATCGATAGGCCGATAGAACGACGCGCTCACACCGATGAATTTCGAGGTCTATGCCTACTGGAATATCGAGGAACTGACGGCCACGTTCAACGCCGTCGCCGCCCTCATGGGGAGCGGCGACTACCTGGGCCTTCTGCGCACGCTGGCACTGGTCGGCATTCTCTCGCTGGCGCTGGTCGTCCTCGCTGGCAAGGGGCGCATGGAGGACTTCTGGAAGTGGGTCATCATGCTGGCCCTCTTCAACGGCATGCTGCTGGTCCCGAAAACCAACGTCATCGTCGTCGATCGCACGGGCACAACGCCCGCGCAGGTGGTAGCAAATGTTCCGATTGGTCTGGCTGCCTTCGCGCATTCGACCAGCAAGATTGGCGACTGGCTGACCGGAGCCTTCGAGACCGTCTTTGCGCTGCCCGGTGACTTGCAGTTTCGTACCAGCGGAACACTGTTCGGGCATCGGGTTCTTCAGGAGCGACTGGCCATCAAGAGCGGCCAGCCGATTCTGACCAGCAATTTCTACGAGTTCTACCGCGAGTGCATCACACCTGAGCTGGCCTCGGGGTATATCCGTATGACCGACCTCATGAAGACGAACGACATCTGGGGCACGCTCAACGGATTGACCAATCCCTCCCGGCTGGTGACTCTCCGGGACACGGCGGACCCGACCATCATGCAAACGGTTGGATGTACTGCCGGCTATACGACGCTCACCATCCAGCTGAACGCCGAGGCCGCCAATCAACTGGGCCTGCTGGGCAATCGGATGTATCCGGGAATGCCCTCCGCCCTGGCCAATACGGCGATCTCAGGGTCGCTCGCGACGAGCACCAATTATCTTCTCGGGCTATCGGCGACGGCGACCGATACCGTCAAGCAGTCCATTGTCTCAAACGCCGTGATTGATGCCCAATACACGATTCCGGCACAGATCGGAGACGCGGCAAGTGCTGCGACCAATCTGGCACAGGCACAGGCCGTGCGCCAGACCGGTGACGCTTACAAGGCAATGGCAAAGCTGGCCGAGGGCACCATGCCCAAAGCCAGAAACGCCATCGAACTGGTGCAGTACGCCGTCTTCCCGATCATTCTGTTGCTGACGCTCGTTGCCGGTCACCATGGTGGATCGGTGCTCAAGATGTATGCCGGCAGCCTGCTCTGGATCCAGTTGTGGCCACCGCTCTACGCGATCATGAATTTCCTCATGAATGTACAGGCGCAAAAGGCACTGACCAGCGCGACCAATGGCGGGGGGATGTCTCTGGAGTCCTACAGCTATCTCAACAACTCCGTGGTCAGCGATCAGGCCATTGCCGGAATGCTGGTGTTGTCGATCCCGGCGATTGCCGCAGCACTCATCAAGTGGGGCGATGCCGGGCTGAGATCGGTCGGCGCGTCTTTCGCGCCACGTGACGCAGAAAAGGCCGCCGCCGCCCTGGCGCAAGGCAACATGAACATGGGGAATGCGTCACTTGGCAATGTTCAGCATGGGAATTACTCTGCCTTGCAGCATTCCACGCAGCCCTCGCTTGCGGCAGGTGCAGGAAAAATGGCCTCGGCGGACAGCTTTGGCTCGATGGAGCGCACGGGGGATGCCGTGACCGTAAAGAGCGGCAACATGACGATGACCGGGTTCGACAAAAATCGTGATGGCCGATTTACGATCGACGAGGTAACGAATGTCTCCGCAGCAGGATCGTCGCTGATGGGTGCCATCGCACAATCCGGGTTAGGACGCTCAGCGTCGGATGTCCAATACTCCGGTGAGGGT
>JADYZH010000057.1 GCA_020853215.1 Sulfuritalea sp.
AATCCGCGGTCGCCGGAGCAACCAGCAATGCCGCCGCACCCCGGGTCAGGTCGATGTGCGCCATGCCATTGTCCATGCGCTCGTCCCACAGCGCCTGCCAGACACGGCGGCCGGTCAGCGCCTGGAAGGTGGCCGCACCGACAAACTGCGCGCCGGCTGCCGTCAGGGCGACGTCGACTTCTGCACCAGCCTTGACCAGCAGGCGCACCAACTCCGCCGACTTGTAGGCCGCAACGCCGCCGGTCACGCCCAACACGATGCGCTTGCCCTGAAATCCGTTCATGACATTAAAATCCCGCCAATCGGCACTCAAGCGGGGATTGTAATCCATGGCCATACGCGATTGGCCCGCGGCGGAACGCCCGCGCGAGCGGCTTGCCCAACAGGGCGCTGCAGCGCTGTCCGACGCAGAACTGCTGGCGATATTTCTGCGCGTCGGCGTTCGCGGCAAGAGCGCGGTCGATCTGGCCCGCGATCTGCTGGCGAGTTTCGATGGCGACTTGGGACGCCTGGGGGCCGCGAACACGAAAGACCTCGCCCGACTTCCCGGGATTGGGCCGGCCAAGGCCGCCCAGCTCGCCGCAACGCTTGAACTGGCCCGCCGGGCGCTCGCCGGATCGATCAAGGCAAAGGATGCAATGGCCTCGCCCCGGGAGGTCCGCGACTGGTTGCGCCTGTCGCTGGGCAACCTGCAGCACGAGGTCTTCGTCGCCCTCTGGCTGGATGCCCAGAACCGTCTGATCATCAGCGAGGAACTGTTTCGCGGCACCTTGACGCAAACCAGCGTTTATCCGCGTGAAGTCGTCAAGCGGGCTCTCATGCATAACGCCGGCGCCGTGATCCTGGCCCACAACCACCCGTCAGGCCTTGCCGAACCCTCACGCGCCGACGAAGTACTCACTTCTTCACTAAAGCAGGCGCTGGCGCTGATCGACGTCAAGCTCCTGGACCATTTCATCGTGACCGGGGGCGCGGACCCGCTCTCTTTCGCCGAACGAGGATTGATATAAAAAGGATTGAGTTTTAGGGCAATTGTTTGGTAAACTTGCCGGCTTCGCAAAATAAGCATTCAGGAGCATCACATGTCTCGCGTATGTCAAGTGACGGGCAAGGCCCCGATGGTAGGGAACAACGTGTCCCACGCCAACAACAAGACCAAGCGTCGCTTTCTGCCTAACCTGCACAGCCGCCGCTTCTGGATCGAAACTGAAAACCGCTGGGTCAGCCTGCGCGTGTCGAACGCCGGTCTGCGCACCATCGACAAGAAGGGCATCGACGTTGTCCTCGCCGAGCTGCGTGAGCGCGGCGAGCGCGTCTAATCAGGAGAACACATCATGGCCAAGGGCGGACGCGAAAAGATCAAGCTGGAATCCACCGCAGGAACGGGACACTTCTACACCACGACGAAGAACAAGAAGACCACCCCGGAAAAGCTGGAATTCCTGAAGTATGACCCGAAGGCGCGCAAGCATGTCGCCTACAAGGAAGTAAAGCTGAAGTAAGTCAGCGCTTCGCCGAAAAAACCCGCCACGGCGGGTTTTTTATTTCCTGTCACCGGATTTCAGACCGCGTAGCGCCGCAGGCGCAGCGAAAATTCTTCCAGCTGGCGAATCCCGCTTTGCTCGGCGCGTGCCACCCAGTCCTGCAGCTGGCTAACGAGCTGTTCGTGCGACGCGGCCGAGCGGGCCCACAGCGCTTCCAGTTCGGCGCGCATGGCATACCCACGGGACAAAGGTTCGCTTTGTGCCAGCAGTGCCGCCAGACGCTCCTTCTGCGGTGCAGCCAGGGCGGCGCGATCTTCACCGAGTAATCGCTTCATCACGCGCCCTTCGCGCGCTTCGATCTTCAGCCGGGAAAACTCTTCGGCGGCCAGCTGGCGCAGTCCCTTCATGTACTTTGCCAGGACGTCATAGCGGTGGGTGACGACCGCCTGCAACAATTCGAGGTCGATCGTCGGTCGCGCCGCGCCCAGCCGAAGTCTTGGCGCGATTTTCTTCACCCGGGCGAGACCCAGCTTTTCCATTGCGCAGATGTACATCCAGCCGATGTCGAACTCGTACCACTTGCTGGAAAGCTTGGCCGAGGTCGCGAATGCGTGATGGTTGTTGTGCAGCTCCTCACCGCCGATCAGGATGCCGAGCGGAAAGAAATTTGTCGAGGCATCGGCGCACGCGAAATTCCGATAGCCCCAGAAGTGGCCGATGCCATTCACTACACCGGCCGCCCAAAAGGGGATCCAGGTCATTTGCACGCCCCAGATCAGGGCACCCGGCCAGATGCCGAACAAGGCGAGATCGATGCCCAGCATGAGCAGGATCCCGAACTTGTATGGCCGGGCATAAACCTTCCGCTCCAGCCAGTCATCGGGAGTGCCGTGCCCGTAGCGCTCCAGGGTATCGGCATTGCGCGATTCCCTGACATACAGGAACACACCCGTCCATAGCACCCGGTTGATGCCGAACACCTGCGGGCTGTGCGGATCGGCCGCCGTCTCGCACTTGGCGTGGTGCTTGCGGTGAATCGCGGCCCATTCCCTGGTGATCATGCCGGTCGTCAACCACAGCCACAGCCGGAAGAAATGGCTGGGGACCGGACCAAGGTCGAGCGCGCGATGGGCCTGGTGCCGATGCAGAAAAATGGTGACCCCGGCGATCGTGACGTGGGTGAGTACCATGGTGACAAGTATGTAGCCCCACCAGGGAAGGTCAATGATGCCGGAGTACATTCGGATCGCCTTTCATGAATGAGCGAAGTTTGCGCAGCAGGGAGAATCTTTGTCAATGCCTTGCGTTGCTGCGCGCCGGCGCGGTATCGGCAAGACGAAAATCAATCTTGTTGGCCTCCATGTCGACCCGGGTCAACTGTACGCGCACCCGGTCGGACAGGCGGAAGCGCCGGCCACTGCGCTCGCCGACCATGGCATGCGATTTCTCGTCGAAATGGAAATAATCCTGCCCGAGTTCGGAAACATGGACCAGGCCTTCGACGAACACGCCATCGAGCGCGACGAAGATGCCGAAGGGCACCACCGAGGAAATGCTGCCTTCGAAGACCTCGCCGACCCGGTCCTTCATGTAGAAGCACTTGAGCCATGCCTCGA
>JADYZH010000058.1 GCA_020853215.1 Sulfuritalea sp.
AGATCCCGGGGATGGTGGATGCCGTGCTGGCGAAGTTCGGCACCATCGACATCCTGGTGAGCAACGCCGGCGCCACCTGGGGCGCGCCCGCCGAGGACCATCCGGACGAAGCCTGGAACAAGGTGATGAACCTCAACATCAACGCCATGTTCTTCCTGAGCCGCGAGGTCGGCAAGCGCTGCATGATCCCGCAGAAGTCCGGCAAGATCATCAACATCGCCTCGGTCGCCGGCCTCTCCGGCAGCCCGAAGGGCATGCATGCGATCGCCTACCACACGAGCAAGGGCGCGGCGGTGAACTTCACCCGCACGCTGGCCTCGGAGTGGGGCCGCTACAACATCAACGTGAATGCCATCTGCCCCGGCTTCTTCCCCTCGAAGATGTCGCAGGGCCTGCTGAGCCAGATCGGCGACCACATCGTAGACGCGACGCCGCTCGGCCGGCTGGGCGGCGACGAGGACCTGATGGGCACGGTAATCTTCCTCGCCTCGGCAGCCTCGCGCCACATCACCGGCCAGTACATTGCGGTGGACGGCGGCGCCTGCATTGCCAAGTGAGTTCGTGAAAGCAAAGGAGAAATTCTTCGGCCTCGACATCCCCTTCATCGACCTGCTGAAGGCGAAGGCCGAACATTGGGAGAAGGGCCGGGCGGTGGCCTCCATCGAAATCCGCCCGGAGCTGTACAACAGCTGGCAATACGCCCACGGCGGCGTGGTGATGACGCTGCTCGACGTCACCATGGGCTCTGCGGCGCGCAGCAGCGTGCCGCATGCCGCCGGCGTGGTGACGGTGGACATGAGCGTGAGTTTCATCGCCGCCGGCCAGGGCCAACTGACGGTGGAGGGACGGGTGCTGCGCAGCGGCGCCTCGATCATTTTCTGCGAAGGCGAGATGCGCGACGAGGCCGGCGAGCTGGTGGCGAAGGCGATGGCCTCCTTCAAGGTGAAACGCAAAGTCAGTCCCGGCGAGACGGCGATTTGAAAAGGAAAACAACCATGAGCGAATCCAACAGGCAGATCCTCCTCGCCAGCCGGCCGACCGGCTGGGTCGAAGAGTCGAATTTCAAGCTGGTCGAGACCCCCGTGCCGCAGATCGCCGACGGCCAGGTGCTGGTGCGCAACCATTTCCTCTCGCTCGATCCCTATATGCGCGGCCGCATGAACGACGCCAAGTCCTACGCCGCCCCGGTGAAGCTCGGCGACGTCATGATCGGCGGCACGGCCGGCGAGGTGGTGGTCTCGAAGCACCCGAAATTCGCCGTCGGCGACAAGGTGGTGGGCATGCTGGGCTGGCAGCTCTATGGCGTCAGCGACGGCACCCTGTTGATGAAGGTGGACGACCGCCACATCCCGCTCTCGGCCTACCTCGGCACGGTCGGCATGCCCGGCGTCACCGCCTGGTACGGCCTGATGGACATCTGCCAGCCGAAGGCGGGCGAGACGGTGGTGGTGACGGCGGCCTCGGGCGCGGTCGGCAGCGTCGTCGGCCAGTTGGCGAAGATGAAGGGCTGCCGCGCGGTCGGCATCGCCGGCGGGGCGGAGAAGTGCCGCTACGTCGTCGACGAGCTCGGCTTCGACGCCTGCGTCGACTACAAGGCCGGCAACCTGTGGAAGGACATCAAGGCGGCGACGCCGAAGGGCATCGACTGCCTGTTCGAGAACGTCGGCGGCGAGATCTTCGACACCCTGCTCGGGCGCATGAACGCCTTCTCGCGCATTGCCGTGTGCGGCCTCATCGCGCAGTACAACAGCGAGCCCTATCCGATGAAGAACATCGGCTCGGTGCTCATCAACCGGATCAAGATGCAGGGCTTCATCGTCTCCGAGCACATGGAGCGCTGGCCGGTCGCATTGCAGGAGTTGGGGCAGGGCGTCGCCACGGGAAAGATCAAGTACCGCGAAACCGTCGCCCAGGGGCTGGAGAACGCGCCGAAAGCCTTCATCGGCCTGCTCAAGGGCGCCAACCTCGGCAAGCAGCTCGTGAAATTGATATGAGCGAAGGGTCCAAGTTCACCGGCACGCGCGCCGTCCCCCCGCAGCACGCCTTCGACAGCGGCCGCCTGGCCGACTGGCTGCGCACCCACGTCGAGGGGTTTTCCGGCGAGCTGACCGTCGAGCAGTTCAAGGGCGGCCAGTCGAATCCGACCTTCCTGCTCTCGGCGGGAAACAAGAAATACGTCATGCGGCGCAAGCCGCCCGGCAAGCTGCTGCCCTCGGCCCATGCCGTCGACCGCGAGTACCGCGTCATCTCCGCGCTGGCGAAGACCGACGTGCCGGTGGCGCGGAGCTACGCCCTGTGCGAGGACGACGCCGTCATCGGCACCGCCTTCTACGTCATGGACTATGTCGAAGGCCGCATCCTGTGGGACCCGGCG
The DNA here is from genome assembly GCA_020853215.1 of Sulfuritalea sp. Lineage (GTDB taxonomy): Bacteria > Pseudomonadota > Gammaproteobacteria > Burkholderiales > Rhodocyclaceae > Sulfuritalea. The sequence continues at coordinate 2,375 of JADYZH010000058.1, forward strand.
CTGCCGGGCTTGCAGCCTTCCGAGCGCACGGCCCTCTTCGACGAGATGAACCGCGTCATCGCCGCCCTGCACAGCGTCGACTACGCCGCAGTGGGGCTCGCTGACTACGGCAAGCCGGGCAGCTACTTCTCGCGCCAGATCGACAGCTGGAGCAAGCAGTACCGCGCCTCGGAAACGGAAAAGATCGAGGCCATGGACAACCTGATGGCCTGGCTGCCGGCCAACATCCCGGCCGGCGACGAGACGTCTATCGTGCACGGCGACTACCGCCTCGACACCGTCATCTTCCACCCGACCGATCCGCGCATCCTCGCCGTGCTCGACTGGGACCTGTCCACCCTCGGCCACCCCTTGTC
>JADYZH010000059.1 GCA_020853215.1 Sulfuritalea sp.
CGAACTCAGGCAGCATCGCGAACATCTGGAGGAACTGGTGCAGGAACGCACAGCGGAGCTCACCGAGGCCAAGGTGGCCGCCGAAGCCGCCAATCGCGCCAAGAGCGCCTTCCTCGCCAACATGAGCCATGAACTCCGCACGCCGATGAACGGCGTGCTGGGCATGATCGACATCGCGCGGCGGCGCATGGCCGACCCCAAGGGGCTGGAGAGCCTGGCCAAGGCCAGGGGTGCGGCCGATCACCTGCTCGGCGTGATCAACGACGTCCTCGATCTCTCGAAGATCGAGGCCGAGCGCATGGTGCTGGAAGACGCGCCCCTGCAGCTCGCCGATATCGTCGGCAATCTCACCGGCGTGCTCGGGCACAAAGCGGCCGAACAAGGCTTGCGCCTGGAAACCGACATTCCTGCCGAACTGGCGCGCCTGCTCCTGCGGGGCGATCCGCTGCGGCTGGGCCAGATTCTGTTCAACCTCGTCGGCAATGCCATCAAATTCACCCGGCAGGGCGGCGTCACCCTGCGCGCCCGCTTGGTCGGCGAAACCGCCGATGCGGTGCAGGTGCGCTTCGAAGTCAGCGACACCGGCATCGGCATCGACCCCGAGGCGCAGGCGCGACTGTTCCAGTCCTTCGAGCAGGCCGACAACAGCATGACGCGAAAATACGGCGGCACCGGACTCGGGCTGGCGATCAGCAGGCGGCTGGTCGAACTGATGGGCGGCGCAATCGGCGTCGAGAGCACGCCGGGGGCCGGCAGCACCTTCTGGTTCGTCGTTCCCCTCGGGAAACGGGAACAAGGCGCCGTCCCGCCAGCGCCGACTTTTTCGGGCCCGACGGCAGAACGGCGCCTGCAAACGGCGTTTGCCGGCGCGCGCATCCTGCTGGCGGAAGACGAACCGATCGCGCAGGAAGTGTCGCGCGGATTGCTGGAGGATGCGGGGCTTGTCGTCGATCTGGCCGAGAATGGCCAGCAGGCGATCGAACGGGCGCGGCACACCGCCTACGCCCTGATCCTGATGGACATGCAGATGCCGGTAATGGGCGGCATCGAGGCCGCCCGGGCCATCCGTAACCTGGGCGCGGATGCGCCCAACCAAACCACACCGATTCTCGCCATGACCGCGAACGCCTTCGACGAGGACCGGCAAGCCTGTCTCGACGCCGGCATGAACGATCACATCGCCAAGCCGGTAGCGCCTGAAAAGTTGTACGAGCGGCTGCTGGCGTGGCTTTCCCGTGCGGCTCAGGATTGAGTACATCGCGACGGGATGGCGTCGACTACGCACCATGACCATGACCCAGCCAAGGGCAAGCAACGGGGCATCCACAACAATCATCGTTTCGGACAGCCGCTGCCCACGGTTCCACCGCATCCGCAGGTCGCGGATTCGCTTGACGCCAGGCGCCTGGGATGCCGGGGAGATATATGCAACTACTAAAGTCTGACTTTAGAAAATGCAAGTTCATGGACCACGCAAGCCGCATGGTTTGACTTCTCCGCACCGATTGGCGGCATCCGGATTCCGGATTACGTGTCACCACCTAAGTAACAATGCCGATGGCGCGCAGGGGGCAATTCAAATAGGATTTCCGCCGCAATCGCCACTTGGCCGTAAGGCACGCAAAGTCGGCGCTGGCAAGACGGCGCCCCAGTCCAATAACAACACGATTGCATCAGGGATACGGCATGACGAACGACAGCGACAACCCGCCCGAAGCCGGCGCGGAGGATTCCATCGCCCGACCGGAATCAGATCTGCCCCGCCCCAGCCACGTCGTCGGCATCGGCGCGTCGGCCGGCGGGCTGGAGGCGCTGGAGCGCTTTTTCCGCGCCATGCCGGTCGACTCGGGCATGGCCTTCGTCGTCATCCAGCACCTGTCGCCGGACTTCAAGAGCCTGATGGACGAGTTGCTGGAACGCTTCACCCGCATGCCGGCGATCCCGGTCGCCGAGCGCGAGCGCATCCGCCCCAACACGATCTACCTGCTGCCACCGAAGAAGGACATGGTGATCGAGGGCGACGAGCTGATCAGCACCGACCGCAGCGGCGAAAAGGTGCTGAGCCTGCCGATCAATTCCTTCTTCCGTTCGCTGGCCAGCGCCTGGGGCGAGAAGGCCATCGCCATCGTGCTCTCCGGCACCGGCTCGGACGGCAGCGCCGGCATCATGGACGTGCGCGACGCCGGCGGCCTGGTGCTGGTGCAAAGCGAAGACAGCTCGCGCTTCGACGGCATGCCGCGCAGTGCGATCGCCACCGGCTGCGTGGATGGCGTGCTGGCGCCGGAAGAAATGCCCGCCGAGCTGGCCATCTATGCCGGTGACCGGAGCGGAAAGACCGCCTGCACCGGAGTCGCGGCCGAGCCAACCGAACCCGAGGAAGGCATCCCGGCCATCTTCGACCGTCTGCACACGGTCTACGACATCGACTTCAACTTCTACAAGCCGCAGACCATCACCCGCCGCATCGAGCGCCGGGTGACGCTGCATCCGGACCACATCAGCATCGAGGAATACGGGCGCCGCGTGCAGCAGGACGCCGCCGAGCTGAACCTGTTGTACAAGGACCTGCTGATCGGCGTGACGCGATTCTTCCGCGATCCGGAAGCCTTCGACGTGCTGCGCACCGACATCGTGCCGCGCATCATGACGCGCCGGGAGCACGGGGAAGAGGTCCGCATCTGGGTGTGCGGCTGCTCCACCGGCGAGGAGGCCTATTCGCTCGCCATCCTGTTCCTCGAAGCCTTCGAGGAGCGGGGTATCGCGCCGGGCATCAAGATCCTCGCCACCGACCTGCACCAGGAATCACTGCTGCAGGCCAGCGAGGGCGAATACCCAGAGAGCAGCTTTTCCGACATGCCGCCCGAGCTGCGCGAAAAATACTTCACGGAGCAGGCGGGCGGCGTCTTCAAGGTCACGGCCAACCTGCGCAAGGCGCTGATTTTTTCCGAGCACAACCTGCTGCGCGACCCGCCGTTCACCCGCATTGACCTCGTGACCTGCCGCAACCTGCTGATCTATTTCCAGCCCGCGGCCCAGGAACGGGCCATCGCTTCGTTTCACTTCTCGCTCAAGCCCGATGGTTTCCTGATGCTCGGCGCCAGCGAGGGGCTGGGCGACCTGGCCGGCGAGTTCCGCACCGAGGACCGCCACTGGAAGGTCTTCTCCAAGATTCGCGACAGCCGCCTCGCCAACGGCCTGCGCGCGCCCCTGCTCTACGGCTCCGGGCGGCAGACGCGCGGCAAGTCGCTCAACGACGGACGCATGGCGCGCATCTACGACCAGCTCCTGGCGCGCTACATTCCCACCGGCGTGCTGGTCAACGACCGCTTCGAGATCATGCACGTCTTCGGCGATGCCGGCCGCTACCTGCGCCTGGCCACCGGCCGGGCAAGCACGGAGATTGCCGCGATGGCCGGCGGCAACCTTCGCATCGCCCTGATGACGGCGCTGCGCAGCGCCCAGCAGAAGAAGGAAGTGATCGTCTATCGCGGCATCCAGCATCACGCCGGAGAGGAGGCCTGCGAGCTGCAGGTCAGCGTGGCGCCCATCATCGACAGCAACGCCAACGCCACGTTCTTCATGGTGCAGTTGGAACGCAAGGCCGAGATCGAGCCCACCCCGCTACCGGAGGACTTCCGTTTCGACCGCCTGGCCAGTTCGCAACTCGGGCAACTGGAACGCGAGCTGCAGCAGACCCGCGAATCGCTGCAAAGCACGGTCGAGGAACTGGAAACCAGCAACGAGGAATTGCAGGCCACCAACGAGGAACTGCTGGCCTCGAACGAGGAACTGCAAAGCACCAACGAGGAACTGCATTCGGTCAACGAGGAGCTCTACAGCGTCAACGCCGAACACGAACTGAAGATCCAGGAACTCAATACCGTCTCCGGCAACCTGAACAACCTGATCCTGTCCACCGATCTGGCGACGGTGTTTCTCGACAACGACTACGCGATCCGCCTGTTCACGCCGAAAGCCCGCGAAATCTTCCCCCTCCTGCCGCAGGATCTCGGTCGCGACCTGCGGCACTTCACGACCCTCGAGCCCGACGAGACACTGTTTCCCGACCTGGCGGCGGCACTCGCCACCCAGCAGCCGGGCGAACGCCGGATCGAATGGAGCAAGGAGCACACCTACCTGCGCCGCATCAACATCTATCGGGATGTGAACAAGCAGGTTGCCGGCCTGGTCCTGGCCTACGTCGACATCAGCGCCTACCGCCGTGCCGAGCACGCGCTGGAGGCCGCGGAAGACATGTTCCGGCTGCTTGCCGACAACACCACGGACTGGGTATTCGTCACCGATGCCGACCTGCGCTACCGCTACATCTCGCCCGCCTGCCAGGAGATCTGCGGCTACTCGCCGGAGCAGTTCATCGCCCTGCCCGAACTGATACGGATGGTGATCCACCCGGACGATCACGACAGGTACTTCAGCCACCGCGTGGACGCCGAGCACCGCGGCGAGCACCGCGAGGACTTCCGCATCCGCCATCGCGACGGCAGCGAGCGCTGGATCGAACACCATTGCCGGCCGATGCACGACAGCGCCGGCAAGTTCATCGGCCGCAGCGGCGCCAATCGCGACATCACGGCACGCAAGCAGGCCGAGGAGCAGATGCGCAAGCTGGCGCTGGCCGTGGAGCAGAGCCCGCACAGCATCGTCATCACCAATACCAACGCCGAGATCGAGTTCGTCAATGCCGAGTTCTGCCGCAGCAGCGGCTACGCGGCCGAGGAGGTGCTCGGGAGAAATCCGCGCTTGCTGCAGTCGGGACGGACGCCGAAGACAACCTATGTCGCGCTGTGGGATGCGCTGATCAACGGCCGGCAGTGGCAGGGTGAATTCACCAACCGGCGCAAGAACGGCGAGATCTACGTCGAATGGAACTCCTACACGCCGATCCGCACCGCGGACGGGCGCGTCACCCATTACCTGTCGATCAAGGAGGACATCACCGAGAAAAAGCAGCTCGCCGACGAAATCGAGCGGCATCGCCACCACCTGGAGGAACTGGTGGCGGAGCGCGCCAGCCAGATCACGGCACTGAACGACCAACTGGAGGAACGTGCCGCCGCCGCCGAGGCCGCCAGCCAGGCCAAGAGCCGCTTCCTCGCCAACATGAGTCACGAGATCCGCACGCCGATGAACGCCATCATCGGCATGATCCACGTCTTGCGTCGCAAGTCCGCCGCGGAGACAATCGACAAGCTGGACAAGATGGCCGGCGCGGCGGGCCACCTGCTCGGCGTGATCAACGACATCCTCGACATCTCCCGGATCGAGGCCGACCAGCTGGTGCTGGAGCAGGTCCGCCTCGACCTCGACGAGGTGATCGCGCGCATCAGCTCCCTGATCATGCCCCAGGTCCAGGCCAAGAAGCTGGAACTGACCGTCGATGCCGCGCCGGCTCTGGGCGTGCTCGGCGGCGACCCGACGCGGCTGGGCCAGGCCCTGCTCAACCTTTTGAGCAATGCCGTGAAATTCACCGAGTGCGGCCAGATCACCCTGCGCACGAGCATCGTCGAAACGACCGAGCGCGACGTGCTGATGCGCTTCGAGGTCAGCGATACCGGCATCGGCATTTCACCGGAGCAGAAGTCGCGGCTGTTCCAGATGTTCAGCCAGGCCGACGACTCGATCACGCGCCGCTATGGCGGCTCCGGGCTCGGACTGATGATCACACGGCGCCTGGCGCAGATGATGGGCGGCGATGTCGGCGTCGACAGCATTCCGGGCGATGGCAGCACCTTCTGGATGACCGTGCGCCTCAGCCTGCTGGGTGGCACCGACAAGGATCACTTGATTGTCCGCCTGGCTGACCGGCACGCCCTCGTCGTCGACGACAACCAGGCCACGCGGCTGGTGCACTCCAAGCTCCTCAGCCATTTCGGCATGCAGAACCGGTCGGTTGGTTCAGGGGCCGAGGCCTTGCAAATACTGAGCGAGGCGGATGCCCGCGGCCAGGCCATCGACCTGGTGCTGCTCGACATGGTGATGCCGGAAATGGACGGACAGCAGACCTTGAAGGCCATCCGCGGCCAGCGGCTGGCCCGACAGCCGGTGGTCTGGCTGGTGACGGGATCGGATGACAGCCAAATCATGGCGACGGCCGCCGCCTCCGGCTTTGCGGAAACGCTGGTCAAGCCGCTCACCTTGCCTCGACTGCGTGAGACGCTGCAGCGCTATATTGCCGGCCAGACGTCGCTGCCAGCGCCGACCGTGGACCAGAACACTCCGGCCGACTTCAGCAGGCTCCGGCTCCTCATCGCCGACGACGAACCCTTGAACCGCGAAGTGGTGGCATTGCAACTGGAAGAAACCGGCTGCACGCTGGACATGGCGGAAGATGGCATGCAGGCGCTTGGACTTGCCGCCGCGAATCGCTACGACCTGATCCTGATGGACATGCAGATGCCGATGCTCGACGGCATCAAGGCGACCAGGCAACTGCGTGCGCAGGGCCACCTGATGCCGATCATCGCCATGACCGCCAATGCGTTCGCGGAAGATCGGCAAGCCTGCCTGGCTGCGGGGATGAACGACTTCCTGACCAAGCCGGTGGCGCCGGATGTCCTCGTAGCCACGCTGCGCCGCTGGTTGTCGCAGGAACCCCGGAACACCAAAGCGCCGGAATCGGTCTTGCAGCTCGACTGACGCGGCGTTGCCCGCCCCGCTGTCGATGGAATGGCGGTCGCCAGCAAGGCGGGCTCTCGGGCGATGAAGCCCGCTCGGCGTCAGACGCCGCTGGTCGCCTTGTCCAGTCGCACGGTGAACCAGAACGTGCTGCCCTGCCCCACCACACTCTCGACGCCAATCTCGCCTCTCATCATTCTCGCCAGACCCCTGCTGATCGCCAGGCCCAACCCGGAACCGCCATACTTGCGGGTCATCGAGCTGTCAGCCTGTTCGAACGGAGTGAACAGGTTTTTCTGATCTTCAGGGGAGATTCCGATTCCCGGGTCGGCAATTTCCCAACGCAGCAGCACGTCGCGCGGGGTGTCCTCGATCAGGCGACAGCGCAGGGTAATGATTCCCCGCTCGGAAAACTTGATGGCATTGTCGGTGAGATTGATGAGGATCTGTTCCAGACGCCCCGCATCACCGCGGAAACACTTCAACGCCAGACCATCCTGCGGTTCGATCAGGAGTTTCAAGCCCTTTTCCGCCGCCTTGTGATCGAACTGGCGACCGAGGTTTTGCAAAATCCCGTCAACATTGAACTCGGTGTCTTCGAGCTGCAGCCGCTCGGCTTCGAGCTTGGAGATATCGAGAACATCGTTGATGAGGCTCAACAAATGCGCCGACGCCGTCTTGACCTTGCCAAGATGATCGATCTGCTTTGCATCGGTCGCGCGGCGCAGCGCAAGGTCGGTCATGCCCATGATGCCGTTCATCGGGGTGCGCAATTCGTGACTCATGGTGGCAAGGAATGCACTCTTGGCACGGTTGGCGGCCTCGGCGGCGGTCTTGGCTTCATGCAGGGCATGTTCGGTCAGCTTGCGATCGCTGATGTCATGCATGAAGACAATGAAGATGTCTTCCCCGCCCATCTCATGGAGATAGGTCCGGACCTCCACCGGAAAAAGGGAACCATCCTTGCGCCGATGCTGCGTTTCCAGTGTCATCGGTTCGCGCGAGCTCCGCAAGCGCGCCGCCAGGTCCCGCACGGCGGCGATACTGAACTCCGGATTGATGTCCGAGACAGTCAGCGCGAGCAGCGATTGCAGCGAATAGCCGAGTTGCCGGCAGGCTTCGACGTTGGCATAGAGAAAGCGGCCGTTGCTGCTATCGTTCCAGGCAATGCCGATGCCCACCCGGTCCATGGCGAACTGGGTGTTGCGCATCCGCTCGTTTGCAAGCTTCTCCGCCGCCTGGGCCCGAACGGTTCTTTGGGTGATCACAAATGCGAGTACAAGCAGGACGAAGGCAGCGCCGAGATTGACAGGAAGCCGCTCGATCACCGCTTGTCGCAGCGTATTTTGCGGCTCAAATCGAACCAGCTTCCACGCGCCGACAACAAACCGCTCGGAATCGCCGAGCGCCGCATGCTTCCGTTTCGCATGGGATACCGGGTCAATGGTGGCAAAAGACCAAAGTCCCGAATCGTCGGTATGAGTGCCCGACACACCATTGCGAATCGCGTTCCAGGCCGCCGGAAACCGGCTCGCCATGGACAAATCCGCTCTGGCATGCATGAACCCCCACTCGTCCTCCGGAGTTTCTCCCTTCAACCAGTAACCCTGGTCGTTGACCAGCCAGAGCCGCAGCGGTCCCTGATGGAGCAGATCGAGCATGTCTTTGGCCCGAAAGTTGATGATCACCACCCCGCGCCGGGCGCCTTGGCTGTCGAAAACCGGCGTTCCGACGCGAATCATCGGTTTAAGGGGTTGCTCGATCGTGTCGCGCTCGATGTTCAGATCGAGCGGAGAAATACTGACGTGCCCCTTCTCGCGCTGCAACGCGTCGTCGAAGTAATAGCGTCCCTTTTTGTTCTGTAGTTCCGCGGCGGAAACTCCATATGCGCCCTTCTCACTCCAGTTGACCCGGATTCGCTCCATGCCCGAGTCATCGATCCAGCGGATCTGGTCATAGACCTGCCTGACGTCGGAAAAGCGCTTCCATTCATTGGTGATGTAGCGAACCGCATGCGGATCGTTCGTCTCCATTGCGGCTACCAGCTGCGCACTGCCTGCAAGAAACAACACATCCTGAACGACGGAATTCAGTCGTTGTGAGAGCGCCACGTTGTAGCGGCCGACTTCGGCGGTCGCAGCCGCCAGTTTTTGCTGCCGGTGGGCGTTGTAGTCCAGCCAGGCAAACAGCAGAGTGCCAACAATAATCAGGCCGGCGACGGGCAGAAAGAGTCTCGCGTGATTTTTTGGCATAAAAAGGATGGGAAATTCAACTGCCATCCCGGCAGTATCTGCGCACCCTTGACTCATCGTCAATCGGAAAATTGTCGGCAATGGCGCCCGACGTGCAACAAGCGCTGGTAACCGCTACCCTGTCATGCCTGAGGCCCGCAAAGCGCCCGCTGGCGGGCGCTTTGCGGGCCTCAGGCATGTGCGTTCCCGTCGGGCGGCATTCGCCGTCCTCTGCTACCACGCGATCTGCGGATCGAACTCGAACTCGGGGATTGGCGGCGTCATCGGTTCGGCGTCGCTCTGTCCCACCGCCTCCCACAGCGGCGGGCCGTGCGCCGGGGCATGCTTGGGCGGTCCGATCGGCTCGCCCAAGTGTTGGAGGATCTTTCGGATCGCGCCGCCCTCGTCGATGAAGGCGATGATCCGCATCGCGCCGCCGCACTTTGGGCTAGTGAGCGGGAACACCTCGTAGATGCGCGCCAGCAGGAGCGCCCAGGCATAACGCACCGCCCGACGGATCGCGCTTTCCTCCGTCACGGCATCGGCCGAGGCCGATGCCGATGCCGTGACCGCCGACCGAAGTGCTGCATTCGGCGCCAGCACGCCGTAGTAGCGACGCCGGTGGCGCCGGGGCGGCGGGATCAGCGCAGCGAGGCGGTCCAGCAGTTCGAGGGGCGTCAGGATCTGGCTGACGCGCCCGCCCGGTCCCGGCTTGGGGCTCTCATAGACGAGATGCTCCGCATCGATCTGCCGCAGCCTTTCCTGCGCAAAGGCCGGGCGGGCGCAGTAGCGCAGCAGGCGCTCCCGCCCTTGCCGGTCGTCCCCTTCGATGCGCACCCCGGCGTCGAGAGAGAAACCACCGGCGTGCTCGCAGCGGCACAGGGCTTCGCCCTCGGACTGGTCGAGCAGGCCACGCCGGACGAACAGGCTGACGATCCGTTTGCGCAGCGTCGATTGCAATCGCGCCAGCGCTTCCGCAGAGAGGTACGTCTCCTCAAAACGCAGGCTCCCGGCCTCCTCGCCGAAAAACAGCCCACCGACCACTATGACATGGAAGTGAAGGTGGGCGTTCATCAGCGCGCCGAAGCGGTGGTCAAGGTCGCCTGATACAAGCCGGGAAGCCGTTCGCACTTACCCTAAAGCATAGTCCGTTCGGGCTAATGCGTTTTCCCGCCGGGACGACTAGCATCCAGAGCAGCTTGGGGAAGTCTTGCGCCCGTTTCCCATGTCGGCCATAGTGGCCAGCCGCGCCAGGGCCGTCCTCAAGGAGAACAGTCCATGAAAACTCGTCTTCGCAGCATCGCCGCAGGCCTCTTGCTAGCCGGTATCGTCAGCCTTCCCGCGCAGGCGGCAGAGGTATTCAACAACGGATCTACCCCCTGGGCGGGCAACAACCCCTTTAGCAACGGAAACATATTCGTCGCAGAGGACTTCTCTTTCGCCTCGGCAACGACGGTGCGCAGCCTGTCATTTAACGCCTTCACCACAGGAGCCACGGTGCCGATCACGGCGGTAAACGTCAAGTTCTATTCCGACAGTTTCGGCGCCCCCGGCACGGAGTTCTTCTCGGCGTCGCTCGGCACAGCCGGCTCCTCCGTGACCGGCACTTACGGCAGCTACACGCTCCAGGATTTCTTCGTCAATACTGGAGATGTCAGCTTCGCAGCCGGAACCACCTACTGGATGGGTTTGCAGGTCGATCCAGCGCAGTGGGACATGCACTGGACCTTGAACTCCGTCGGCACCTTCGGCGGTTATGCCATGCACGGCGACGGTACCGGCACCCCTGGCGCCTATTCCAGTAGTGGTTACCACCACGCATTTGGCCTTTATGACACCTCCTACGGCTCTACGGCACCTGTCCCCGAGCCTGAGACCTATGCCATGATGCTGGCAGGCTTGGGGCTGCTGGCATTTGTCGCACGTCGCAGGAGGCATCTGTCAGTCGCCTAATAGTAAGTATCCCCCGGCAAAGCCGGGGGCTTTAGATTGTGAGCCGCTCATAGCGGCAGTACGGGGTCGCTGACGCGGCCCCGAGTTCTTGGGGCCACCGTAACGGTGGCCGGTCACCTCCACAGATTCATTTGATCCAGTCGCTTGTCCTCGTCTTCCTGGCGTCGGATGTACTCCCGTATTACGGCTTCGTCCCGACCCACCGTCGATACAAAGTACCCTCTTGCCCAGAAATGCTGCCCTACGAAGTTTCGCTTCCGCTCTGCATAGACCCGCGCCAAATGGATGGCGCTCTTGCCCTTGATGTACCCCACCACCTGCGACACCGCGTACTTCGGCGGTATCGTAATCATCATGTGAACGTGATCCGGCATCAGGTGCCCTTCTTCGATTCGACTTTCTTTCTGTTCCGCCAGCTTTCGGAAAACCTCGCCAAGGTACTTGCGCAGTTCTCCGTACAACGTCCGTCGCAGGCATTTCGGTATGAACACAACGTGGTATTTGCACTCCCACGCCGTGTGGCTTAGGCTTGCGCCGTGCAACAACCGCTGCCCTGTCATGCCCGACGCCCGATGGATCGCGCTTTCCTGCGCCACGGATAGCAACACCGTTTCCGTCCGCGCCGCTCAATGCGCGTCGAAGCCTATTTGCCTCCGTCACCGCCAGGGATTAATGACATCCACTTCAGGGAACTTGAAGTCGGATTCATTGCGGGTAACCAGAGTCAACCCATGTTGCAAGGCTGTCGCGGCAATCAGGCTGTCGATGGCCGGCGCGGTGCGCTTGATTCGCGCCAGCAGCCGTCCCCATCGATCAACCACCGCTTCATCGATCGGCAGAATCCTGCCCGTGAAGAATGCGGGCAAGTCCACTTCAAGCCAGTCACGCAACGCCAGCTTCCGCTTGCTGTTGGGCAGTGCTTCGATGCCCTTGCGAATCTCGCCCAGGCTGAGCACGGACAGATACAGGGTATTGGCGGGCCGGACTGCAAACCAGTCGACAACGCCAGGGTTGGCTTCCTTGCGTCGCAGTTCGGAAATGATGTTCGTGTCGATCAGGTAACTCACAGCGCAACCTCGCGCGCCGCGCTCCTGTCGCGATCGAGACGAACGTCTTCATTTCCGTACAGCGGTGATCGCCGCATGAACACAACGAGCGATTCATCCGAACCCGCCAAACGATCGAAGGCTTCTTGCGACAGCAAGACGGCCACGGAACGCCCGTGCAAGGTAATGCCCTGCGGTCCTTCGCGCTCGGCCCGTTTGACAACCTCCGACAAACGAGCCTTGGCTTCCTGCATCTGCCATGTTTGCATGGGACCTCCCTTTCTGACCAGAAAGCTCAGCTTAACCCGGACTACCCGATCCGGCCTGCACCGCTGAAGTCCCAGGATCGCGCCCGGGCCAGTCAAGAGCTCCAGCCCTTGACTGGCAACCTTCCTTTGCCGCCAAAGCCGCAAGACAGTCGGCGCCGGCAACACGGCGTCGGGGCGAGTGAGGTCCGGCCCGCCGGAGTCGCCGCGTGAAAGGTGGCGACTCCGTCCGAACTCAGGCTTTCGTAAAGGCCACCTGCCCCTTCTTCGCCTCGACCTTGACGCGATCCTTCGCGCCCAGCGTGCCATCGAGGATCAGCCGTGACAGCGGGTTCTCGATGCGCTCCTGGATCGCGCGCTTCAAGGGTCGCGCGCCGAACACCGGATCGAAGCCGGCTTCGGCGATCAGGGCCAGCGCCGCGTCGGACACCTCCATTGTCATCTCCAGCTTCGCCAGGCGCTTCTCGAGGTACTTCAACTGGATGCGGGCGATGCCGGCGATGTTCTTTTCGTCGAGGGCGTGGAAGACCACGATCTCGTCGATGCGGTTCACGAACTCGGGGCGGAAGTGGGTCTTGACCTCGCCCATCACCGCCATCTTCACCACCTGGTAATCCGAGCCCGCCATCTGCTGGATCATCTGGCTGCCGAGGTTGGAGGTCATGACGATCACGGTGTTCTTGAAGTCCACGGTGCGGCCCTGGCCGTCGGTCATGCGGCCATCGTCGAGCACCTGCAGCAGCACGTTGAACACGTCCGGATGGGCCTTCTCGACCTCGTCGAAGAGGATCACACTGTAGGGCTTCCTGCGCACCTGTTCGGTCAGGTAGCCGCCCTCCTCGTAGCCGACATAGCCCGGCGGCGCACCTATCAGGCGCGCGACGGAGTGCTTCTCCATGAACTCGCTCATGTCGATGCGAATCAGGTGATCCTCGGCATCGAAGAGGAATTCGGCCAGCGCCTTGCACAGTTCGGTCTTACCCACGCCCGTCGGGCCGAGGAAGAGGAAGGAGCCGTAGGGCCGGCTTTCCTCGGAGAGCCCGGCGCGCGAGCGACGGATGGCGTCGGACACCAGGCGCACGGCCTCGTCCTGGCCGACGACACGGCCATGCAGCTTGTCTTCCATCTTGAGCAGTTTCTCGCGCTCGCCCTGCATCATCTTGGACACCGGGATGCCGGTGGCGCGCGAAACCACCTCGGCGATTTCCTCGGTGCCGACTTGCGTGCGCAGCAGCTTGTTCTTCGCCGTGTCGCCAGCGCCGACTTTCTCTGCTTGCGCGACTCACGCCTAAGCTCACTCGATTGGCAGGCTCAACAGGTCTGCTTTCGATAGCACCGTGGCACATGTTCCGTGAGCGACAGCCGCTCTATACGCCAATCCGCCTGATGATCGCAACGCATCAAATACTCGCTTGCGATCAGATGGCTGAACGCGAATACGATAAACACAATCAGAAAAAACCGCTGCCCCCCGCTCCACAGCAGCCACGTGATACAAGCAACGGGTTCCTACACGCGGTACGAGTATGTCGCCCGGACCGACAACCCATCGCTCGGGAAGGGCGAGAGCCCTACCCAAGCGAGCTCGACCACTCGGATAGTCCTTGAAAGACGTCGTATGAAAAACCAAGGCATCAATACGATGAGCATCGAGATTACTCAAAGCGCCTCGATGTATTTCAGGCTCCAGATCAGCCAATACACGACCGACGCTCTTTCCGTGAAGATGGTAACGCGCATCCAGGCGCTGCGCTGCTACCTCCGATAACACGCTCACCCGAACTCCAGTCGATGACTCCAAACATACCTTGGCGGCGCGCTGGCCCTTCTTGAGAAACATCGCGACGGTTCTTGCCTCGGTTCCACGAAACAATCTAGGCGGCAATTCGACCACCCGATGCAATCCATGCGACTCGATCAATGCCGCACGCAACTCCTGAAATGTGCTGTTGACAGCTAGTCCTTCCGGCAATATGACGGCTAGTTCCCCTCCACGTTTCAGCAAGCGCAAATTCTGCGCGAGAAAAACCACATCCCGCGTGACGCGCCGTGCCGATATCGCATCGATCAAGCCTGCGTCGCGCAAAATTGCCAAATGCTTGGTTGTCACGTCCAATGCCCCGTAGGGCGGATTGCCAAGCGCGACGTCAACAGATTCCTCATCGATCCCGAGCAGGTGCGGCAAGTCGTAACGCAACACATCCACTTGCCGACACTCCGCCCGGCCTAACCGGCGTTGGGCATACGACACATTCTGCGGATCGATATCCGCCGCAAGCAACTGCGCCTGCCGCCAACGGTGTTGTGCAGCCGCCAACAACTCCCCCTCGCCGACGCCTAGATCGCAAACCCGAGATGGCGCGGCGGCAGCGACTTCCCGAACTAGCCACCCACCTGCCAAGGCTGGCGTATAGAACTGGCCGAGGCTCATACCAGCAAGCCTCGACAATCGAAGAAATGCACCCGCGCCACGCCTCGGCTACGGGGCACACGCTGTACAGGAAAATCATAGAGCAGGCGTACCCGCCCGCGTTCTGCCTCACTCAAACCAAAATAGAACCACAGTACGCCAAGATTCATCGGCTTGGGCCCCAACGGCGCCAAGTCCAGCCAACGTGCTTGGCGAAAATGCGCAAGGCAAAACGCCGCCACCGCAGCGGGGTCAATCGCGGAGACCGACTGGACATGGCCGGGGAAGTCCCGCTCGAACTCGCTCAGCCATGGCTCGGCTGCGCTACGCGCTCTCGCCACGCCTTCGGGAACGAAAGGCGGATCGCCCAGCACCACGTAACGGTGCTCCTCTTTCCAATCATAACGGTCGATGAATTTCCAGGCGCGCGCCTTGTCGAAACCGAGGAATACCAGATGACGCGCCCCTTGCCGATCCGGATCGAGCGCCAGCGAAACATAGCCTTTTGGTTGCTCGATCGGGTGAAGCTTCTGATCCGTCAAAGCCTGCTCGGGAAAAGTGTAATTTTCCGGGGCAACGTAAAGGCAAGCCAGCTTTTCCAGCCGACAGACCAGCAGCGCTGGCAACAAGTAAAGCAGCGTATCGAAAGCCAGCAGGTTCATGTCAATCAGCACGCGTGCCTGCGGAGGGAGATGGGTTTCAAGCCAGCGCGCCAAAGACTTCCAGTCGACCTCTTCAACATCCCCCATCTGATTCTTGACTGTGAAACGCTGCGGAATATCTTCTTCCGCGCGGCAAAGGTGAACGAGGGGCAGTGTCCGGAGAATGTCTCGACTCCAGCAGGCCCGCGGTTCGTCGATGTTGCGCCCACTTACGATCAATACGTCCCACGGGCCGGCAACAGCTAGTTGCGCAGGTGCATCCACTGGCGTCCAGTCCAACACGCTTCTAGACATCGAAAAGCCGCCCTTGTTCCTTTTCTCCGGCTTCGCTTCCCCCTATCCGCTCGAATTCGACTTCTTTCTTTCGAAACAGCTTTTTCCAAGCCGACTCGCTCCCATGGAAAAGAGTCAGGACTTCTTCACCCGCCAAACTGATTTTCTTTTTTCGCCGTGTGGAAAGATTGAATAGTGGCGCCAACCAGGGTGCGATCTGCCAATCCTCTTGCCGCAAATCGTGGAGGGACTTCTGCTTGTTGCCCCGCATCTGCCGCAAGATGCCTTCATACCATGCATCCAGCAACCACTTATCCAGCCGATCCCGGCTCGCTGCATCGCCGACCTCGCCACGCAGTGCAAAATGGTTGATCTCCGGTTCGCTCTGACGCGGCCCCTTGTGAGCGGCCTCGAACAGCCGGCCGATTCGCTCTAAAAACTGGTTGACCTCGGCTGTTGATCGCGCAGCGGAATAGAGGTTTTCCCGCAGTATCACGGCCTGCCGATGGATGGCGTCGTTCTGCAAGCGCCATGATATTGGCAGCGGTGGACAGCCATCCGCCATCCATTCGGCAATGATCGCATGGCAATAGTCAAGAAATACGCGAATATTGTTGCCGGCCAGCCCAAGCACCGTATTGAGGCCTGCATATTTCTTCGGCGTGTGATACAGCCGGCACAACCAGTGCAAGGCACCACGATGGTAGTTGTGATACCAGTTTCGCGCCTCGTTGGAGTTTGCCCGAAACCCCGCCACAATGGCTGCTGCGGATTTCCCCTGATTCAGCATGACCACGGCCACCGCACGGCGCAAAGGATTGGCTTCGCCTCGCATCCAGTCCAACAGAATCGGTGCATCTTCTGAAAACTTACTCCTCACCCAGGCAACCAGTTCGTCCTTCCGTCCGCCGCCATCGACCAGAAGGCGAGCCTCATCTTCGGCGGGCAGTTCCTCGAAGAGGGCTTCGACGTTGACATAGCCATTGTTCCTAAACCAATCGTCTTCCTCCAGATGGCGATTAGCCACCTTCAGTGCATGGCGCGAGAAATCCTTGAAGTCCAAATCCTCGTCCAACGAGTGTCGGCGATAGTCGTGCGTTTCCTCGATCGTCTGTCCCGGCGCCAGCGTCTCGCGCGTCACCAAACCACCGTTGCGCATGAACAGCCGGTAGGTGACGCCATCCTCGCGTCGACTCTGCTTCAGGCGCGTGTTGATGATGCACTGCTGATACTCCGCATAGTTCTCGTACTCGTCAATCAGGATGACAAAATAACGATCCCCGAAACGCCCGTCCCGCCGCAACTCTTCCATCAGGCGCTTCATCAGGGAGTTGGCTGAAATCAGGATCGGACATTCCCTGCGTCCGGGATTGTTCAGATACAAGCGAATTTCGACAAGTTGCTGTTCGAGAAAATCGGCAAATGCCGCTTGCGTCAGAACAACCGGCTTCTCGGCAAACTCGGCAAACAATCCGCGAAAGAGGCGCTCTTCGTCGCACCATGCTGCGATCCCCCCCAAGGATTCGAGCGCCAGCAGCGCCTTACGGATCACCACAATGTCGAAGAATTGCGAGAACAGTCGATCAAAGGTATCCCTGAGCGCGGCGTCGCTTTGATTGAAACTGTCGAGAAAATCGGCGTCGATGCGGAAATACAACCCGAGTTGATCGATGGCCTCGATCCGCTCTTTGCCGAAAAGCCGCCGCTGCTCCGCCAATCGGACATCAAGGGCGAACTTGCTTGCCAGCATCGTCTTGCCGGACCCTCTCGCGCCCGTGACAATGATGGGCGTGAAGCGCCCCATGTCCTCGACGATATTGCCTCCCGGATCGACGAAGAAACGTGCGACATCCTCGTCCTTGATGTAATCCCGCCGAATCAGAGCAAACGGATTCGTCTGCTTGATCTGTTTCTCAACCAGCACCGGCGGATCCTCAACCGCCTGAATACCCGACAGCAGTTTGTCTATTGCCAGGACATAAGGCTTCGATTCAAGACCAATGTCGCGCTCCCACGCGAAGACTCGCTCTTCCAACGCGAGATCGGCGTCGTAGGGCAACTCAGCATGAAAACCCTGGAACCTTGGCCACTGCATGCGAATATCTGCGCGACGCCGGGCCAGAAGTTCCCCGCCGATCATGGTCGGCACGGGCGACCCTACCAACAGCAACCTCTTTTTCTCGAACTCTCGTTCCACCTCCGCACTGCGCAAAGCATCGACCACTTTTCGGGTACCATCGACGTTCTGCCAGTTAAAGCCGGAAACGACGACCACGGTATCGGCAAGTTCGAGTGCGCTGACGTAAAGCTCGTCGGAAATGCCGGTGCGCGCATCGATCAACACATGATCGAAGCCTTCGGCTAGGAAACGGTGCTTGAGATTGCGCAACAGTGCCTGCCCGTCCGCTTGGTAGAAATCCTTCCAGGAAAAACCACTGATCCGCTGTGCATAGCCAGCATCGGAATCGTCTCCCGCCGGAAGCAGCCAAAGCGCCCCAGACTGCTCGGCCAACTTGTCGGCAACTTCCTGGCGCGGCGGACGCAGAAAATCCGTTAGATCGAAATCGAAAGCCTGCCGGTCGTGCTCGGACATCCAGGTCTCGAACAACTCCAGCAGCCCTTTGCCGGGCCAGCCCATCAGATCGCGCGCATGGGCGATGCGGGGGCGAAACAAATCCGTCATGTGTTGCCCCGGCGCTTCCAGGTCAAGGTCTAGCACTAGAATTTTGCGTCCCAAGCGCGCCAACTCGTAGGCGACATTGGCGAGCACCAAGCTGCGCCCCACCCCGCCCTTGTGAGAGTAAAAGGCGATAAAGCGTCCGTGGGGTGTCATGCGCGGGCGGCAGCCAGCTCCCGTTTGCGGGCGGCAAGCCGAACTTGAGGCAGTTCCCTGCTTGGCTCACGCCATGTCAACAGGGTTTGCGCCTCGGCTGACGTAAGCTTGAGCCTATCGACCAACCAGGTTCCGATTACGGAACGAATATCCTCGATTCCCTGCGGGCACGCATTTTTCAGGCAATTGGCATGCAAGCTCTGGAACGCCGCGACAACTTCGTCCTTGAGATGTTCTCTATCCTGCTGATATTCGGTCTGCCGCGAAAGAAGAGTAAACAGTTCAATCGCGGGAAACTCCTTCGCCTTGCGGCCATCCTCCAGCCAGGCGTCGATATTCGGCATTTCCTCTTGGCTATTCATCAGTCCAAGACTTGCGTGTAGGACTGCTTGCCAAGCCAACCGCCCATCGGCCCCGGTCGCAGACCTCGCACTGTCGATCCACGCCCAAAACCTGCGCCGCCACCAATTCCGCTCGCCTAATCCAAGATTCGCCAGCAAGCGCAAGCCAGCAATGACACGCCGCCTTGTCTCGCCGAGACTGACGCTGTCCGCCAAGACCGGATCATCTAACAGAAACGAAAATGAATCGCCAAAACTATCCGCGACCGGCCTAGCTTCCTTTTCCAAGCCCGACGCGAAAGCAGCGGCAAGCTCAATGGCGTCGGTGGACGAATCCTGCCACAGCAGCAAAAATGCCTCCGCGAAAGCCGGCCAGAAGGCCGGTACTCCGCCGTCGCTGGCTAGCTTCACATAGCGACCCAGCAAGATATCGTCGGCACGCACGCCGCGATCCGGACAGCCACCACAGGAGCGCCCGAGCAATATGTCCAGTATCTCGTCACAGCTCATGTCAAAGTCCTTTCTGTATCCGCCTATCCTCTATCTCACGCCTGCACGCTTGCCAGAATGAGGCGTCCAAATCCGACTCGCACAAGGAAACGTCGGCGACCGGCAACGGCCACGCATCGACAATCTCCACATGCGCCTTCGGCACGACCCACTCACGGTAAGCAGGTCGATTATCTCTCAGACTACGTGTCATTCCGTGTTCAGTCGAACTGGGCCACGCCCGCCAATAGAACGTAAAGCCGCTATCGACCAGGATGGGTTTGTACACCTTCTGTTCTGTGATGATCTTAACGGTGAATACGACAACGCGCCTGCGGCGATTGGCTTGCGCATCAAGACGACCAAGATCGGCCATCAGGTTCGGTGCCGACAATCCCGTCAACTCGCTTCCGGCAAAATCGCTCAACCACACAGCCGCTCGCCGCTTCTTTTGTAACCAGTCCTTGGCGTAAGCAAGCAGTTGCCTGCGAATTGGATCACGCTGCCATGACGCGCCTGGACACTCGGGCAGTTCGCCTTCCCATTCGTTGGTTTCCGTCCAGAAGAAAGTTCTCCCAGCACATGGAACTGACTCGCCTCGACAATGGTCTGCTGCGGCAATGGATGCCGACGCCGACTTGACGGGTAAGTTAGTCAGAGCGGCAGCATCCAGCCCGTGGAAGACGTCAGCCACGAACGGACGGCTATCACCTGAATCCAGGTAATTTCCGCAAGCCAAAGCGTCCTTCAGTTGATCCAAATCGGCAAGATCGCCACGGCGAAATGCGCGATAGACCCGACACGCCAAACGACGCGGAGAAATTGTTGTTGTCACGACAAAGCCACCATACAAGGGAACATGCCGTTCGTATGATAGCTCGATTCATTGGACAATCGATCTACGATTTCTCGAAGCTGAGCTGCCCCTTCGCCACACCGACCTTGACATGATCCTTCGGCCCGAAGCTGCCGTCGAGGATCAGCCTTGAGAGCGGATTCTCGATGCGCTCCTGGATCGCGCGCTTGAGCGGGCGGGCGCCGAACACCGGGTCGAAGCCGGCTTCGGCCAGCAACGCCAGCGCGGCGTCGGATACTTCGAGGGCCATGTCGAGTTTCGCCATGCGCTTTTCCAGGTACTTGAGCTGGATGCGGGCAATGCCGGCGATGTTCTTTTCGTCCAGCGCGTGGAACACCACGATCTCGTCGATGCGGTTCACGAACTCGGGGCGGAAGTGGGTCTTGACCTCGCCCATCACCGCCATCTTCACCACCTGGTAATCCGAGCCGGCCATCTGCTGGATCATCTGGCTGCCGAGGTTGGAGGTCATGACGATGACTGTGTTCTTGAAGTCCACGGTACGGCCCTGGCCGTCGGTCATGCGGCCGTCGTCGAGCACCTGCAGCAGCACGTTGAACACGTCCGGGTGGGCCTTCTCGACTTCGTCGAAGAGGATCACCGAATAGGGCTTGCGCCGCACCTGTTCGGTCAGGTGGCCGCCTTCCTCGTAGCCGACATAGCCCGGCGGCGCGCCGATCAGGCGGGCGACGGAATGCTTTTCCATGAACTCGCTCATGTCGATGCGGATCAGGTGATCCTCGGCATCGAACAGGAATTCGGCCAGCGCCTTGCACAGCTCGGTCTTGCCCACGCCCGTGGGGCCGAGGAAGAGGAACGACCCGTAGGGCCGGCTCTCTTCCGACAGGCCGGCGCGCGAACGGCGGATGGCATCGGACACCAGGCGCACGGCCTCGTCCTGGCCGACCACGCGGCCATGCAGCTTGTCTTCCATTTTCAGCAGCTTCTCGCGCTCGCCCTGCATCATCTTGCTGACCGGGATACCGGTGGCGCGCGAGACGACTTCGGCGATTTCTTCGGTGCCGACTTGCGTGCGCAGCAGCTTGTTCTTCGCCGTGTCGCCAGCGCCGACTTTTTCGGCCTGCTTGAGTTGGGCCTCCAGTTTGGGCAGTTGGCCGTATTGCAGTTCGGCCAGCTTGTCGAACGCCCCCTTGCGCTGCAACTCGGCCATCTGGCCGCGAATCCTGTCGATCTCTTCCTTGATGTGCGCCGAGCCCTGCACCTGGGCCTTTTCGGCGCGCCAGATCTCGTCGAGATTGGCGTATTCGCGCTCGAGCTTGTCGATCTCGTCCTTGATCAGCACCAGGCGCTTCTGCGAGGCCTCGTCCTTCTCCTTTTTCACCGCCTCGCTCTCGATCTTCAACTGGATCAGGCGGCGGTCGAGCTTGTCCATGACTTCCGGCTTGGAGTCGATTTCCATCTTGATCCGCGCCGCGGCCTCGTCGATCAGGTCGATGGCCTTGTCCGGCAGGAAGCGGTCGGTGATGTAGCGATGGCTCAACTCCGCCGCGGCGACGATGGCCGGGTCGGTGATGTCCACGCCGTGGTGCAGTTCGTACTTCTCCTGCAGGCCGCGCAGGATGGCGATGGTCGCCTCGACGCTCGGCTCATCCACTTGCACCTTCTGGAAGCGGCGTTCCAGCGCGGCATCCTTCTCGATGTACTTGCGGTATTCGTCGAGCGTGGTGGCGCCGATGCAGTGCAGTTCGCCGCGCGCCAGCGCCGGCTTCAGCATGTTGCCGGCATCGATCGCGCCTTCGGCCTTGCCGGCGCCGACCATGGTGTGCAGCTC
>JADYZH010000060.1 GCA_020853215.1 Sulfuritalea sp.
ATATGTCTCCGGGCCACGGCGCCGGAGACGGTATCCCCTTGTGGGATATGTCTCCGGGCGACTGCGCCGGAGAAGCAATCCCCTTGTGGGATATGTCCGCAAAATTGGGAAGATCACGATGCCCCGACGCGAGAAGATGTCCGCCGTTGATACCGCCTGGCTGCACATGGACCGGCCGACGAATCTGATGATGATCCTCGGCGTCATGGTCTTCGCCGAGCGCATGGATTTCACGCGCCTGCGCAGCACCGTCAAGGCTCGCCTGGTGCATCCTTACCGGCGCTTCCGCCAATGCGCGGTGGAGGAAGTCGGCGGTGCCTTCTGGCAGGACGATCCCGACTTCGACATCGATGCCCACCTGCGCCGCCGCGCCCTGCCCGGGGGCTCTGGAAAGGCCGCACTGCAGGCGCTGGCCGGCGAACTCGCAGTGCAACCCTTGAACCCGGGCAAGCCGCTGTGGCGCTTCGACCTGATCGAGGACTACGAGGGCGGATCGGCGATGGTGGTGCGCATCCATCACAGCATTGCCGACGGGATCGCCCTGGTCGGCGTGGTGTTGTCGCTCACCGACCAGTCGCCCCATGCACCGCCGCAAAAGCCGCCACCGTCATTTAGTGGCGATGAAGACGAAAGCGATCTACCCTCGCGCGGCCTGCTCGAAACCCTGGCCGAGGCCCTGGGCTCGGCCTTCCATACCGGCAGCGACCTGGGCAGCAAGGCCCTGACGCTGGCACAGGACCCGGATCGGCTGCAAACCTATGGCCATTACGGCATCGGCCTCCTCGCCGAACTCGCCAAGCTGCTGGCGATGCCCCCCGATTCGCCAACCCGACTCAAAGGGCATACCGGTACCGTAAAGCGCGTGGCCTGGGCCGAGCCGATGCCGCTGGGCGAAGTCAAGGCACTCGGCCGGGTGCTCGGCTGTTCGATCAACGATGTGCTGCTATCGGCCGTGGCCGGTGCATTTCGTGCCTATCTGCAACAGAAGGGCGAAAGCGTCGACGGTGTCGAGGTGCGCGCGATGGTGCCGGTCAACCTGCGTTCGGCCGGCGACGAAGGTACGCTGGGCAACCGCTTCGGCCTGGTCACGCTGTCGCTGCCACTCTGGGAGGCCAATCCCTTCGCGCGGCTGTTCCTGGTGCGCGAACGCATGAACGAACTGAAGCACTCCTTCCAGCCGCCACTGACACTGGGCGTGCTGGCCGCCGTCGGCCTGGCACCCAAGCTGGTGCAGCTAGCTTTCCTCGACATGCTGGCGGCCAAGGCCAGCGCGGTGATGACCAACGTGCCGGGACCGAAAGAGCCGCTCTACCTTGCCGGCGCACGCGTGGATCAATGCATGTTCTGGGTGCCGCAGTCGGGTGACATCGGCATCGGCGTCTCGATCCTCAGCTACAACGACGCAGTGCAGTTCAGCCTGATCAGCGACCGCCATTTCATCCCCGACCCCGAGGCCGTAACGCCGCTGTTCGCCGCCGAGTTCGAGAAAATGCTGCTGGCGCTGCTGATGCTGGAATGGGACCGGCCGATCGATCCGATCCTGGCCGAGGAAAAGCTCTTCGGCCGCCGCATCACCGGCGATTCTGCGACGCGCAAACCGGCACGGCGCAAAGCGACGCCAAAGTCATCTGCCACAGCCGCCGTGTCCCCCAAGGGAACTTCCTTCCGGGCGTCACCGGCGGCGTCCGCAGGGGATACCGGCTCCGCCGGAGACAAACCTCCCGAGGCAACCACCGCGCGGCGGATACCGAAGCGCTTCCGCAAGTAAGCCCTACTCTTCTTCCAACTCCGCCTTCGCCAGTTCGACGTCGAGCCTTTCCATGGCCTCAACCGGGGTCACCGCGGCGGCCTTTTCGTAGAGGTCGATCGCGTCATCCATGCGCTTGTCGCCGAACAGCAGGACCAGCGCATTGGCATACTCGATGCGGGCGATCGCCGAATCCGGGGCCAGCTTCAATGCCGTATCGAAGTGCCTGATCGCGATGTCCCTGCTCGCACCGAAGGTCAGTTTGGCCACCATGGCGCCCATCTTGTCCACCACCTCGGCATGGTAGGCACCCAGCGCAACATGCGCCTCGGCGTGCTTCGGATCGAGCCGTAAAGTCGCCTCCAGCGCCGACTTGATACGCCCGCCCAGGCCGTCCGTCAGCGCCTTGAGCACCGAGATGCCCTGGCTGTAGCGGCCCAGCGCGTAGGCCTGGAAGTAATGCCCATTGACGTTCTTCGGTTGCGCCTGCTGCAACTCGTCGCAGCGCACGGCAATCGCCTCAAACAGATCCAGCTTGCGCCGCTCATCGTCTTCGAGGTAGGTGGCGTGGATCATCGTCGCCTTGTTGGCGACGTTGTAGCCATCCGGGCCGGCGGCGAGGCCCGCCTCGCGGGCGGCGTGGAAGTCACCCTGGTGATAGAGTCGCCAGGCCTCCTGCACGGCGGAATCGGCGGGAAAGGGCTCGCGGTCGCCGCGATGCAGGCGTTCCCAGCTCTTCTTCAGCGCGTCTCCGGCGTAGACGAAGGATTTGTCGGCGTGCGGAAACTTCTTCCAGGCGCGCTTTGCACTCGCATGACTCATCACGTTCTCAGTCAGTCAGGTAGTTCTTCGACACTTCCTCGAACAACTGGCGCGACCGGCCCACCAGGTAGGGCGCGGCGAGCGCCATGACCTGGAAGGCGCCGCGCGACAGGCTGTTGGCGTCGATCTTTTTCCGCGGATCGCTGACGAACTCGAAGGACAGCCAGTACGTCGCGACCACCGTCATATTGACCGCCAGCGCCTGGATCTCGGCCGGCGTCGCCCGCATGTCCCCGGTCGCCACCAGGCCCTTGCAGATCGCCGTCGCAGTGCCGACCTTGCGCGCCACGATGCGCTTGAAGTGGGTTTCCAGCAGGCGGTTGCGCGACAGCAGTTCGTTGATGTCGCGGTAGAGGAAGCGGAACTTCCAGATCGCCTCGAAAATCAGGTGCAGAAAAAGCCAGATGTCCTCTACGTTAGGCGCCCGCCTCGCCGGCGCAGCAAGGGTGTCTTCGATCTCTCGCTCGAAATCGGAAAACAGAGACTCGATGATCTCGTCCTTGTTGTGGAAATGGTAGTACAGGTTGCCCGGGCTGATGCCCATCTCATCGGAAATGAGCTGCGTCGTGACATTCGGCTCGCCGAAGTCGTTGAACAGTTGCAGTGATGTTTCCAGGATGCGCTCGCGCGTGCGGCGCTTCGGTTTTCGTTCCATCTATGGGCAATCTCCGCTAGCAGCAGAGGATAGCAGAAACCTGCAACCCGCCTGTCATCGAGACCGGGTCAAGCCGGCTGGCACAGGTGACGCAGGCGCTTGAGCGCCAGGGCAAGTTCGTCCAGGGTGTCGGACAGGCGCAGTGCGGTCAGCCCCATCGACCGGGCGCGATTGCGTTTCAGCCGGGCCATGCGCCGCGCCAGGGTACGGTGCGGATCCATGAGCACGGCACGATTGATGGACACCCCGTGCCGGGCCAGTTTCGGCGCCAGTTCGTCGTGCCGCCGCAACAACTCCTCGCGCGTCTTCCGGTAGGCCTGTTCCGATAGCCGCTTGCGATCGGCATAGCTGAACATGTTGGTGAAGAACATGTCCGCATCATCGGGGCTGGGTTCGAACAGGATCACGTCTGCATCCCTGTATTCGATGTCGTACTTTGCCAGGCCGGTCTTCATGCGCGAGTGGATGATGGCGCGGAAGGTCTGCGCCAGAACCACCGGCAGGCCGCCATCGACCAGCCGGCGTTGCTTGAGATGCTTTTCATGGAAAGCATGGCGGGCATCGAAAGGCACCAGCGGGTTGATGCAGATGACAAGTTTCGCCCCCTCTTTCAGCGCGACCGAGGCGTGCAGGGTTTTCTTCAGCGCGCCGTCGACATACCAGCGTCCCCCGATCTCGATCGGCGGAAACAATCCGGGCAGAGCGGCGCTGGCCTGGACCGCGGTGGAAACGGGGACGTCCTCAAGGCCTTTCGAGCCGAACGCGACCGATGCCCCGGAATCCAGGTCGGTGGCTACCAGGAACAGGCGGGGCTCGATCCGGCGGAAGTCATTGCTCAGGCCGGGCAGAGAAAACAGGCGGCGGAGAAACTCGTCTATTCCCGCGTTGTCGAAAATCCCGGTGGGAACAGCACGCGAAAGACGCTGGAAGGAAGCGAGAAAGCCCTGTCGCCAGGGGCTGCCCAGATACTCGCGCAAGGCATCGAAACACAGGCCCGGCACCCTTGCTCCGCGCCGCGCATACTCTCCGAATGCCGGCTTCAGCAGCATCCCGGGTTCGAAAGGAATCTCGGCGGAGTCGCTATCGATGAACATCCGGCACAGATAGTCCGGACTCAGGCCGTTGGCCAAGCCGGCAGCGATGAAGCCTCCTGCACTGACACCGACATAGGCGTCGAGACCATTGAAATCGAAACCGTCCAGCGCCTCCGAAAGCGCCATCACCGCCCCGATCTCGTAGACCGCGCCAAGGGGACCGCCCCCAGCCAACGCCAAGGCCGTGCGCGGCTGACAGGAAGTAGAAGCACCCACGTCACTATTCCCGGCCGCAGGTCATCCGACTTGTTCAGTGAATCCTGCGATCAAGCTGCCGCCTTGGGCGCCATCTTGCGCACCGCCTTGAGCACAGGCTTGGGGCCGGCACGGCGCGCGGGTTTGGCTGTCGCCGGCTTCACTGCCTTGTTCAGCTTCTCCACCTCGGCCTTGAGTTCGGCGACACGCCTTGCCAGCTGCGCCACATCATCCTTGGTGGGAACACCGAGGCTGTTCAGGGCGCGCGCAACGCGATTCTCGAACACCTGCTCCAGCTTGTCCCATGTGCCGGTTGCCTTGGAGGCCATTTCAGTGACTCTATCCTCCGTCACCTTGCGGGTTTTTTTCTGGATCGCTTCGCCTTCGCGAATCAGGGCATCGTAAACCTTGTTGCCTTCCTGCTGCGCCTTGGCGAAGGCGCCCAAGCCTGCCAGCCAGATCTGCTGGGCCGACTCACGAATGGTGGCGGACAGCTGGCTGTCCTTGCCGACGGATTTCAGTTGCTTTACCACGAGCTTCTTGACCATGACAATCTCCTGTTTGAAGGCACTCCGGGAACCTCGCCATCGAGGCTGCAGCAGGAGGATCGCTTGCCTCCCATGCACGGCAGTCTAGCCAACCCGATTAGAGACCTCACACTAATGTTCCCGGAATGGTCATCAGGACAATGTCACCAAGTCGACACCGATCCCGGCCCGCGCCCGGCGGCCGCAGCGACCAAAAGCCGGACGCAATGGGTGGACCCGCAATGCCGGCAGAAACCTCGTTCCGGACATCGATCCCGGGGTGGCCTTCAGCTGACTCTGGTCGCCCACCGCTCCGGGCGCTCGGCGGAATGCCTTGCGGTCTTGCAACAGCCCGGGACAATTGCTATGCCGCTGCCTTCTTCTTCGCAACAGCCTTGCCCACCACCTTCCTTGCCGCCGCCGGTTTTGAAACGGGCTTTCTGGGTGCAGGCTTGACTTCAGCCGGAGCCTTCTTTGCGACGGTCTTCTTTGCCGTCGCCTTCGCGCGAGCAGCTCCGCCCGTACCCTTCCAGGTCAACCGTGCCTTCTTCGCGAGGGCTACTACCTTGGCAATGTCTTGGTCGGTGTACACGCCCTTGACACCCGATATGGCCGCCAGTTTCATGCCGTGCTTGATCCCGAGCTTGTAGATCTCCTTGACCTTTTCCCACTCGGTGTCGCGGCCGATGGTAAATACTTCGAAGCGCCCTTCCAGCGCCAGCACGATGGTTTCCGCCAGACAGGCGTAGATCACGTTCTTCGGCAGGCCTATGGACTTCATGCCCTTGACCGGGGTCGGCAGTTCGATTTCGCCCGACTCGATCACCAGCACATCCGGACGCTTGGCGACTTCCTCGGGCGGAAGGTCCAGTGGCCGTGCGACGTCGGTGATGACGCAGCCCGGCTTGACCTTGGTGATGTCGAGGATCTTCTTGCCGGCCCCCGAGGTCGAGGTGACGATCATGTCCATGTCGCCCAGCAGGCTGTCGTAATCCGTCGATGAAATTACCCTGGCGTCCGGCGTATCCCGCAGGATCGAATCGCGGAGTTCATTGAGTTTCTTGATATCGCGACCGGCGATCACGACTTCGTCGAAAGCCATCGCCAGCAGGCGGGCGCTGACCGAGCCGATGGAACCCGTTGCGCCGATCACCATGGTCTTGGCGGGCACCCGTTTCGAACCCTTGGCCGGCTTGATCAGTCCCATGCGGCGCATGGCGTCGGCGGCCGCCCACAGTGCCCCCGATGCGGAATAGCTGTTTCCCGTGGTGATCGGAATGCTCGCGCGTCGCGCCACGGTGATCCCCGCATCGCCGACGACCTTGGTGAAGGCCCCCAGACCCATGATCTGGGCCCCCAGGCCTTCTGCGATTTTTGCCGCATGGAGCAGACGTCGATAAGTGAACTCGGGGCTGTGCGACAACATCTCCTTGGGTGTTCCGCCGACCGAGATCAACCAGCCTTCAGCCTCGGCACCGGCCGGAGAAACGATGTTGCTCATCTTGCAATACACCATGGGCGGCATGTAGGCGGCGAGCGTCTCCACCTTGTCCATGATGAATCTGGGCGTGCTTTTGGGAACAGGGAAGCCCTTCTTGATGTATTCCTGGCTCAGCGGATGGACGACGAAGGCGAAGCGGCGGATATTGCGGAAACGCCCGGTGGGATGCAGCAGCCGCGGCTTGATGTCGAGCTCGTGCAGAATCTCCTCGAAATCGTGGTCGGTGAGCTCGGACTCGGCCTTGCCGGTCGCGGCGAGGATCATCGCGGTGATGGTGCTGATGCCCACCACCCGGTCGAAGAGCTTGGGCGTGACATCCACCGCCAGATTGACTTTCTGTTTGGCGAAGAAGGCAAGAGCCTCGTCATCGACGGCCGAAGTGATCAGGGTCTTGCCTTCCAGGTTGCCGCCGGAAACCACCGCCTGGATCTCGCGAAAGGTACCGACAATGACATGCGACTTGGCCACGGCATTGGCCACGATCTTGTTCTTCAGGGTGCCCAGCACCGACTTGAGGAAGTCGCCCGGAATGCCTTCGGGCAGGAGCTCCTTGCCCTTGGCGAAGAGTTCCAGCTGTTCCAGCGAGCTCAGTAGCAGCGGGGAAGCCGCATGAAATACCGGGTCGGCAAAGCTCAGGTTTCTGGTGTAGTCGGACAGGGCGACCGCCATGTCGTAGTTGCGCATGCCGGACAGGAACAAGACCAGGTTGTTGTTGAAGTAGTGGCCCAGCTCCTTCTGCACGTAACGGACGGCACGCACCTGCAACAGCCGGCGCAGGCTGGCGCCGGTGGTCACCGGGACGCGCGTGACGACCTGCATCAGGTGCTGCGACTTCTTGTTGATCACCGTGCGCAAGCCGACGTGGTAGTGGTCGGGCATGTCGCTCAGGGCGATGGCATCGGCATTGGCCTGCTGGCGCCGCATCAGCTCCCAGGCCTTGCTGCTGTCCTTGTCGGCGCCAAAGCGCCGCACCTGGAATTCCTGGCCAAGAAACTTCGTCTTGAACTCGAAATCCTTCTTGGAAGTGGCCAGAGTGACCGTAACGACTTTTTTCATCACATCAATCCTCGCTTGTTTGTTCGACCAGCAATTCGCGCCCGTATCGGCTGCGGATGGGGACTAGCCGGGCTTGCTCGCGCGCCGGGCGGGCTTCCTTGGCACCGCGGCGGTTTTCCCTGTCGCCGCAGCCGGCTTTTTCGCTGCAGCGGACGGCTTCTTTTCCCCGGCGTCCGGCGGCAGCACCTGGCGGACCAGGTCCTCGCATTGCGCCTGCGTCATGTAGCGCGGTACCGGGTAGCCGGTGTGGGCTTCGCGGCAGGCGGCCTCGGCCAGCTGCGGGATGTCGGCCGCCTTCAGCGCGGCGAGGAAGGTCGGTATTCCCAAGTCGCGATTGAGCTGCTCGACCGCAGCGAGGAACTTTTCAGCCAGGGCATCTTCGCCTTCGCTTTCCTTGCCGAGCCTGGCGCGCACCGCCAGCATGGCCAGCCGCTCGGTGACTGCCGGCAGCGAATATTTCAGCACCAGCGGCAGCATGATGGCATTGGCCAGGCCGTGCGGCGTATGGTAGCGGCCGCCGAACTGGTGGGCGATAGCATGCACGTAGCCGACATTGGCCCGCGTGAAGGCAAGCCCCGCATAAGTGGCGGCCAGGGCCATATTCTCCCGCGCGGCAAGGTTCTTGCCGTCGCTGTAGGCCACCCGCAGGTTATCGAAGATCAGCCCGACGGCAGACAGGGCCATGTCGTCCGTGTAGGGATTGGCCCATTTGCCGATGAAGGATTCGATTGCGTGGGTCAGTGCGTCGATGCCGGTCGCCGCGGTGATGTGCGGTGGCAGCCCGGTCATCAGGCAGGGATCGAGTGCGGCCATTTTCGGCACCAGGCGCGTGTCGACGATCACCAGTTTGGCGCGCCGTTCCGGATCCGAGATCACCGCGGCGACGGTCACCTCCGAACCGGTGCCGGCGGTGGTGGGCACGGCGTAGATCTTGACCGGCGTACTGAGACCCTTGAAGTAACCGGCCAGCTCACGCAACGACTTGCCGGGATTGGATACCGCCGCGGCAATGGCTTTCGACGCATCCATCGAGGAACCGCCGCCGAACGCGACGATGGCATCGCAGTCGTGCGCGTTATAGAAGTCGATGCCTTCCTCGATCAGCGGGATCGGTGCGTCGGGCGTGATGGCATCGAACACCACATACTCGGCGCCGCCGGACGTCAGCGCGTTGGTCAAGTCGTCGAGCAGGCCCAGCTTGGAGATGATGCTGTCGGTCACGATGAGGATCTTGCGGTGACCGAACCCGGCGATGGTTTGTCCCAGCCTGCCGCTGGAACCCGGCCCGACAAGGATCGTGGGCTGCGGAATGGGCAGGAAGCGCACGGCCAATCCCGCGCCCTTCATCGCGGCACCGAGTGCCGTGGTACGTAGTGAATCGCTGATCAGATCCGATATCAAGGGAAATCTCCTCCAAAACAACCGCCCGCCGGGCTCTTGCCCGAGTCGAAACGGTGCATCAACTCTACCTAATAGCGAACTCTAACATCCGTCATCGGCTTGCGGAACTGGTGGCTACCATCGGAAGCTGGATGGCCGCGGCCTCCCCGGCGGGTCCCGAATCAGCCTGCACGCGCCGCATCGCTGCGTATCATGTCGGCCGCCTTTTCGCCGATCATCATGACCGGTGCGCTGGTGTTGCCGCCGATCAGCGTCGGCATGATCGAGGCATCCACGATGCGCAAGCCGCTGACACCATGGACGCGCAGCTGCGGATCGACCACGGCCATGGCGTCGATCCCCATCTTGCAGGTCCCGACCGGATGATAGATGCCATCCGTGCGATTTCTCAGCTCCTCGCGGATGGCATCGTCCGACTCGATTCCCGCGGTGTAGATCTCGCTGCTGCGGATTCCGGCCAGGGCCGGTGCGTCCATGATTTTCCGGGTCAGTTTGAAGCCGTCGACCATCGCATCGAGATCGTCCGGATGGTCGAAGAATCTCGGGTCGATGACGGGGGCCGCCACCGGATCGGCGCTACCCAGACTGACGGTGCCGACGCTCTTCGGCCGCAGCAGGCAGACATGGCAGGAATAGCCGTGCCCCCAGTGCAGCCTGCGCACATGATTATCGAGCAGGCCGACGACGAAATGCAGCTGGAAGTCCGGCGCCGGTGAATCCGGAAAGCGCCTCAGGAAGCCGCCACCTTCGGCCCCGTTCGACGTAATCATGCCGGTGCGATCGCGCCGGTAACGGCCGATGCCCTTCACCAGCTGCATGGCACCGCCCGGAGAAATACCTAGAAGGTCAAGCGACCTGGCCCGGTAATTGAAGACATAGTCCGGATGGTCCTGCAGGTTCTTGCCGACACCCGGCAAGTCATGGATGACAGGAATGCCGAACTTTTGCAGCTCGGCACCGGCGCCGATGCCGGAGAGCATCAGCAGTTGCGGCGACTGCAAGGCGCCGGCAGCAAGGATGAGTTCGCACCGCGCCCGGAAGTCATGGATTTCCCCTCCCCGCTGAAACTCGACCCCGCTGGCGCGCTTGCCGGAAAACAGGATGCGCCGCGCCCGCGCCCCGGTAACTACCGTCAGGTTGCTGCGACTCGCCAGATGCGGCGTCAGGTAGGCGCGTGCGGCATTCCAGCGTTCGCCGTCCTTCTGGGTGACCTGATGGATGCCG
This sequence comes from Sulfuritalea sp., assembly GCA_020853215.1. Classification (GTDB taxonomy): domain Bacteria; phylum Pseudomonadota; class Gammaproteobacteria; order Burkholderiales; family Rhodocyclaceae; genus Sulfuritalea. The sequence continues at coordinate 10,223 of JADYZH010000060.1, forward strand.
ATGCCTTCCTGGTCGGCGCCGTTGAAATCGTCGATCAGCTTAAATCCCGCCTGGCGCGCCGCCTCGAGATAGATTTCCTGGAAGGGGTTCATCGAGCGCAGACGCGCTACGTTCAGCGGCCCTCCCCGGCCGTGATACTCGTCCTCGAAATCCTCGTTGTTTTCCGATTTCCTGAAATAGGGCAATACGTCGCGGAACGACCAGCCGTCGTTGCCCAGCGCGGCCCAGTGATCGTAGTCCGACGGATGGCCACGCATGTACACCATGGCGTTGATCGAACTCGATCCGCCCAGCGCCTTGCCGCGCGGCTGGTAGCCGCGCCTGCCGTTGAGGCCCGGTTGGGGAACGGTTTCGAAGGCCCAGTTGTTGATCCGGGTCGGCAGCATCACGACGGTGCAGAACGGCACCCGGATCAGCATCTGGTCGTCACTGCCACCGGCTTCGAGCAGGCACACGCTGAGCTTCGGATCTTCCGAAAGCCGCCCGGCCATGGCGCAGCCTCCCGACCCGCCGCCGACCACGATGTAATCGAATTCCTTCATGGCTTGTCCAGCGCCTCCAGAAGCTTGTCCAGCACCAGCGGAGAGAATGCCATCGCCAGATGGCTGATTCCGCCGACGATGACGTTGGCGGCGCCCTGCAGTGTCGAGCAGGTGCGCTGCGGGAATACGTAATTGTCATGACAACTGAAAATCGAGACCGAGCCCGGCGGCAGCGGCACGGCGCCGGGCGATGCCAGCGCGGCCAGCCAGGGACTGCCGGGGCGCATCTGGCGGGCATTGCGGCCCAGACCCAGCGGCGCCAGGCGGGTGCCCTGGTGCGGCGAGCCGAGGGTGACGATATGCGCCACCCTGGCGCTGCCGTAGCGGCGCAGATACGCCCGCAACACCAGTCCGCCCATGCTGTGGCCGACCAGAATCACCCGTTGCGCCCCGGTTGCCGCCAGCACCTCGTCGATCCGCCGCTCGATGTCCTGCAAGTAGTCATCGATTCCGGCCCACACGGGCTCCAGGTTGTGCGTCGCCACGATCCAGCCGGCGGCCTCCAGGCGCGGCCGCAGCCAGAACCAGAAGCCGCGATTGCACTGATAGCCATGGATCAGCAACAAGGGCGGCCGGCCGGCCGCTTTGCCCAGGTGATCCGGCCCTACCCAGAAGGCCTCGAAGGGCTGTATCACTGAAAACAGCACGATCAGCCCGGCGTACTCCTCGAACGCCATGCGCAACGCACGGATGGGGCCGATCCGGAATTGTCCCGGCACCTGATCCGAATTCGCCCGCATGAGGATGAATGTCAGCGCGGTGACGAACAGCCGCAGCCCGAGAAAGCAGCCCAGTACGAGTCCTCCCGCCGCAAGCGGGGTCCAGCCGCCGCGTCCAACCAGCCAGGCCGAGAGCACGAGGTAGACGAGTAGTTCCCCGCTCAACAGCCAACGCATTTGCCGTGCCGCCATCGCCGACTTTCTCAGCCCGTTTCCGCGTCCGCTGGCGCACCGGCCGAGGCAGGAAGCGCCCGCAGCAAGCCGGCTCCGCTTCCGATCCTGGTGAATTGCCCTCGGGTCGGCATGGCCGTCAGCGAATCAAAAATTTCGTCAGGCGCTCGAACAGCCCGCCGTACGGAGGGTTGAACAGCGACATGGCGTTGAGCGCGGACTGGTAGAAAACAGCCTTCTGCTTGGAGAAGGTGCGAAAACCCTCGATGCCATGGTATTGCCCCATGCCGCTGGGGCCGACGCCGCCGAAAGGCAGTTCCTCCTGCGCGATATGCAGGATGGTGTCATTGACCGTAACGCCGCCGGCGACGGTTTCTTCCAGCACGCGGTCGAGCTCCCCGGCGTCGTTGCCGAAGTAGTAGAGGGCCAGCGGCCGCGGATGGGCGTTGACATGCGCGATCGCGGCGTCGATGTCCCGATAGGGCAGCACCGGCAGCAGCGGGCCGAAGATCTCGTCCTGCATCACACGCATGTCGTCGTTCACGTCAAGCAGCGCCAGCGGTGGCAGGCGGCGGTGCGCGGCGTCGGGCCCGGTGTTCGACAGGGGTTCGATGCGGGCGCCGCGGGTGCGGGCATCGTCGACGTAGCCCTGCAGGCGCCGGTAATGGCGCTCATTGACGATGGCCGTGTAGTCGGGTGTCGTGGCGATTTCCGGCCAGCACCGCGCCACCACGGCGCGCGCCGCATCGAGGAAGGCCTGCTCGCGGCCGGCGGGCAGCAGCACATAGTCGGGCGCGATGCAGGTCTGGCCGGCGTTGAGCAGCTTGCCGACGACGATGCGCTCGGCAGCCTTGTGCAGCGGATAGCCGGCGCCGATGATGGCCGGCGACTTGCCGCCCAGTTCCAGCGTCACCGGCGTCAGGTTCTCGGCGGCGATGCGCATGATGTCGTGACCGACCCTGGTCGAGCCGGTAAACAGCAGGTGGTCGAAGGGCAGACGGGCGAAGTCGGCGCCGACCGTGGCATCGCCCAGCACCACGGCCACCTCCTCGGGCGGAAAATAGCGCGTGACCAGGCCGGCCAGCAGTTCGCCGGTGCGCGGCGTGAATTCCGACATCTTGACCATGACGCGGTTGCCGGCGGCCAGCGCCGCCGCCATGGGCGAGATGGCGAGGAACAGCGGGTAATTCCAGGGCACGATGATGCCGACCACGCCCAGCGGCTGGCTGACGATGCGCGCGCGGCCGGGTCGGAACCAGAGCGAGGGCGACTTGCGTTGCGGCTTCATCCAGCCGGCGAAATGCGAGCGCGTGTGGCGGATCGCCTCCAGGCTGGGGAAGAGTTCCAGCAGGCGCGTCTCGTGTGCAGAACGGTGGCCGAAGTCGGCGGCGATGGCCTCGACGAAACGCTCGGCGTTGTCATGCACCAGCGCGAACAGCGCATCCAGCCGCGCGTGGCGCCGCACGCGATCCACGACCGGGTTGCGCCGCGTCGCGGCATGCATGGCGGCAAATTCGCGCCTGAAGCCGCCCATGCCCTCGACCGCTGCTGCCCGCGGTTCTGTTGCATTCATTCCAAAAGTCCTCCGGGATGCTCCCTATTGCGCGAGTTTATGCGCCGGGGTCTGCCGCGATTAGGCAGGCTACTCTAACGGAGCCAAGCGGCGCCGACGGATAATTGGCGCAAATGGACGATGACCTCGACAAGGACTCGATCGGACGCGAACTTGCCGCCAGCATTGTCGGAGTGTGCGAGCTGCGCGCCGCGCGTGCGGCCGACCCGGCCGCTGACGATTATCCGCTGCTCAAGCAGTGGCAGGCGAAACGGCTGGCGAGCACCCATGCCGATCTGCTCGCCAGCGAGCGTTACCGGCCGGCGGCGGGATTCTTCCTCAGCGATCTATATGGCCCCAAGGATTTCCGCAGTCGCGACGAGGAGTTGGCGCGCGTCGTTCCCGTCATGGTCCGTGTGCTGCCGCAACGCGCGCTGCTGACCCTGCTGGAGGCGGTCAGGATGGACGCGCTGTCGGAGTCGCTCGACACCGACATGGTGCTGGCCTTGCGCAAGGCCGGACGGATCCGGAGCATCGACTGGCAAAGCTATGCCGCCGCCTACCGCGCCTGCGGCCGGCGCGCCGACCGCGAACTGCAGATCGCCCTGATCGACAGGATCGGAAAGACCCTGGATCGTCTGACCCGGATGCCGCTGATCCGCGTCTCGCTCAGGCTGATGCACGGCCCCGCGCACCTCGCCGGCCTGGGCGAACTGCACTCCTTCCTGCAGCGCGGCTTCGACGCCTTCAGCGAGATGAAGGGCGCCGACGAATTCCTCGCCATCATCATCGAACGCGAAACCGCGCTGATGCGGGAATGGTTCGCCAGATCGAACGCCGGCAACCCGGCCTGAGGACGACCGGGGTGTCAAGCGCCGGCGACGAACGCTACGGCAGCGTCGCCAGTTGGGGCGTCGACGAAAAAAACCTGCAGGCGGAGATTACGCTTGAATCGCGGGCTGACGGGTCGTTCATGATGGGCATGCAGAAAGTCGGCGCCGGCGGGACGGCAAATCAGGCAAGGGAGACGGTCATGTCCATCGCCAAGTGCCCGTGCGCATCCAGCGCCCGAAGTTTTACGGTCTTGCCGTCGCCCGGCGGCTGGCCACAGATGTGGAAGGAAGCCGTGTCAAACAGCGGCTTGACGGCACGGAACTCGAAGGCGGCGATGGACGCGGCGGGCATGTTCCGCCGCAGCAGGTCGACCAGCAGCGTGGCGATCAGCGGTCCGTGGACGATGAGGCCCGGATAGCCCTCTGCCTCGGTGGCGTAGCGGCGGTCGTAGTGGATGCGATGGCCGTTGAAAGTCAGTGCGGAATAGCGGAACAGCAGCACGTCGTCGGGGACGATCCGGCGCTGCCAGACAGCCTCCGTCGGGGCTGCGGCAATAGTCATGTCCCTGGCGGAGCCGGGAACGGCATCTCCTGCAGACGGCGCCGACAACACGCTGCGGGGCAGATCACGGTAGACGATATCGTGTTCCTCGGTAATGCAGAGGCCTGCCGGGCCATGGAACTCGTGGCGCACCACGACGAATACCAGTTCGCCGCTGCGTCCGCTTTTGTGCTCGACGGACATCACCCGCGAACGACGCTGCACCGGTTCGCCGATCCGCAGCGATTGCGGGAACGTCAGCCGGCCGCCGGCCCACATCCGCTGCGGCAAGGGCACCGGCGGCAGGAAGCCGCCGCGCGCCGGATGGCCATCCGGACCAATAGCCGACTGGCGCACAGCCGGCACGCACAACATCCAGTGCCAGGGCGGCGGCAAGGCATCGCCGACGCGCGGCGGCGAATCATCGCGATCGAGCGTGGCGGCGAGTGCTGCCACCCTGGAGGCTGCGACAACATCGTCGAGAAATTCCTCGCGGCCGATCCAGCCGCGCAGGTGCTCGACGTCAAGCATGGAGTAGGTCCATCGGACTACCCGAGCACAGTCGCTTGCCTTGAACACCAAGAACAAAAACGGGCCCTGGCGTCAGGAACCCGTTTTCGTCAGGATCCGCGGCCGGCATGGCACCTGCTAGATCGCAGTGCAAGCTCCGTACAACACATAGGCGCCGTTGCGGTTGGTCAGGGTCACGGTCAGTTCGCCGCTTGGCTGATCGATGACGATGGTCCAGCCGAAGCCGGACTCCCGGCCCTGCAGCAGCAATTGCTTGCCGGACTTGTCCTGCAGCAGGATCTCCGTGGTGGTCTGCGGGCCGATCACGGATTTCTTCGCCAAGTCGATGCGCATGAATGTCGGCGCCCCAATTTCTTCCGGCAAACCGGTAGCGCAGTCGTCGCCGCGCGCGCAGTCCAACGCCGACTGCGTGGCGCAGAGCAGCGGTTTCGAACCGTCAAAGTCGGCCGCCAGCACGGGCAGAGCCAACAGGGCGAGGCCCGCGACAACCAGATTTCGAATGGATTTCATGGCAGCCCTTACTTGATGGTGTAGCCGCGACCCTCGAGGCAGGCGCCTTGGGCACGGTAGAAGGTGTTCATGGCGTCCTGCTTCTGCGCCTGGGCCTGCTGCTGAGACTGGGCATTCTGGTTCCTCTGGTTGTTGCGCGCCCGCACACCGCCGGCCACGACGCCCACGGCGGCGCCCTTGCCGGCGCCGTCACTGCCGTCGATGATGCCGCCGACCACGGCACCGCGCACGGCACCGCGCGCGCGCTCGCCGCCGCCCGCTGCCGGCCCCGTCTGCTGCTGGGGCGCCGGTGCGCTAGCCACGGCCGCCGGATCGATGCCGGTGCTGTTCTTGGCCCAGACGTAGCACTCGCCTTCGTCCTTCTGCTGCTGCTGCGGGCTCTGCCCCTTGGAGGGATAGACGATCGGCTTGGCCAGCGCCGCGCTGAAAGCCAGGCCCATGGCAACGAAGGTGAACCCCCGCGCGCAGGCGCTCCTGATTCTGTTCATGCTGTTTCCTTTGAATGCGGACCGTGCAGGTCAATCATCGACTTTCGCCGGGCCGCGGGCGAGATACCTGCGACCCGAATGAACTACTTCTTGGCGGCTTTCTTGGCGGGTTCCACCGACAGGGCAGCCGCCTCGACGTAGTTCGCCTCGATCTGGTCGCCCTTCTTGACCACCTTGAAGTGGTCGGGATTCTTCACTTCGAGTTCGACGACGTTGCCCTTCGGCCCCTTGACGGTGATGGTCTTGGCCGCCGGATTGACGTCGATCACGTCGGCGACGATCGTCACCTGGCGACCGACCGCACCGGCCGGCTTCTGGCCCGGCTTGGCGCGCACCGCGTCGGCGCTGTCAGTCCGCGAGGCCGGACCGTTGCTCTTCTTCACCTCGAGGGTGAGCGCCCGCACGTACTCGACGACCACTTCGTCGTTGACCTTGATCTGGGCGAAGTTTTTCACCGCATCGCCGGCGACGACATCGAAGCTGTTCCCCTGCGGTCCCTTCAGGGTCACGGTGCGGGTGGCCTTGTCGATGGCGGTCACCAGGGCGGAAACCTTGACGCCCTCGGCCATGGCCACCTTGCCCGGCGCGTTTTCGGTGATCTTGGCGCCCACGGGGGCCTGCTGGGCCATCGCCGGTGCTGCGACAAGCAGAAGGGCGGTCAGTGTGGCTTTCGTCAAATTGCGCATTGCGTATATCTCCATTATTAACAAGTGAATCAAGCGCGTGCTCAGCGATTGAGTTTGGTGATCTTCGAGCCTTGCAGGCCGATGCCGGCCATCAGGCCCTTCTGGTCGAAAATCATGGCATACACGTCGGCCTTGACCGTCTCGGTATTAAGATCCTTGGCCGCGCCGGCGTCGATGATCACGATGTTCGGCCCGACGCCGATCTCGAAGTTCTTGCTGTTGCGGAAGTCATTGAACACCTTGTCGCTCATGAAAAACAGCACATAACCAAACGACTGCGCGCCGGCCTGAAGGCCGACCGAAACCGCCGCCGTGTTGTAGTGGTCGACCACCTTGTCGTTGACCAGCAGCACGCCATCGCCGCCTTGCCCGCCGACCACCAGTCCGGCCTTGACGACATTGGGAAATGCCAGAATGCCACGCGCCTTGGCGCCCAGGGCCTTTGCTCCCGGCGAGCCAGCGTAAAGCGAATTGAGTGCGGCACGCGAATCCTTCTCGATCTTGGAATCCGCCGCGATGGCCAGATGCGGGGCGATGAGGCCGAAAACCACGGCCATCAGGAAGAAAAAGTTTTTGGTGGCTGAAATATAGTTACTCATGTTGTACTCCTTCATTTGAAATTGAAACTGCAATATCGGTACCGATCAGGCACCGCAAGACCTTTCGGGTCCGCGCGCCCGCACAATCATGCTATTTCTTTTGCCGGGCCGCCTCGACAAACGAACGCACATCCTTGGCCCACGCGTCGATCACCGGCTTGACATGGGCCAGCGTCAGCTTTTCGGTGGCACTCTTGAGTTCGACGCCGGTGCCCTCACGCATGCCGATGGCGACCACCTTGCCGGTATCGGTGTCCTGCACTTCATACTCGGCAGCGAGAGCCGCCTGCTTGGTTGTCTTGCCGCCGGTAGCGATAAATGCGATTGGCAGCAGCTGATAAGGCTTCAAGCCCATGTCTTTCGCCGCCACGGAGGTGATGGCGGTTTTGAGTCGTAGCGTTTTCGGGCCAGGCTCCTTGGCAAACTGGAACAGGCCGGTCAGCTCACGACGGACCGCCTCGTCAAAATACGCATTGATGTCCTTCAATGTCTGCTCCGACACCTGCTCGGTGCTGCGCGGCTGGGGATAGAAGATGTTCGGTTCGAGCAGAAGAAACTCGTGGCTGCCCGCTTTCATTTCCGGGGAGACCCAGCGCTTGACCTTCTGCCCGGAAGCAGATTCGGCTTCTTTCAGTTTCGAATAGCCCCCCCCGAGAAAGCCCGACTCCATCGACTTTGGCGCTTTTTCCTGGGCAGAAACCTGGCCGACAAGCAGTAAAACTCCGGCCACTACGACCATTGTCCGACGATAAATGTGCATGACACCGCTCCCTTTTGATTCATCAATGAAATATTCTAGCTCTTTACAGGCTTCCCACCATCCATCGACGAGCGTTAACTGCGAAAGTATTGGCCTCCAGCACCGTAGCGTACACATTGGTTGTTGGCGAATGGGCCGTATTTTTCTTTAACGTCCCGATCCCCCGGACAGATGACCCGGCGACCAACTATTTGTTCCCCTGTAACATTGCAGCTCGCCCTGGCCTCAACCTGAATGATAAAGTGCACCGCCGAACAATCCGACCGACGCGAAGCGTGGCACTCCACAAAAAAATGCAGCAGGGTTCTCCCGGCGCACCGGCCTGCGGATCCGATTCAATGCCGATCGGTCCATTCCATGGAAATTTCGCAGACCGTATCAAGTTCCTGATTTCCGCCACGAACATTCCCACCAGGAGGCTGTTTCAGTGCCACGAGTAATCGCCATACCGGGCTGGATCCTGTTCGCCGTACTGATCATCGCGAGCGGCGGATGGGGCACGGCGGCCCTCTATTTTTCCGGCTCGCAGAACCCTGTCCTGCAAGTCGGCATGGCCGGAGCATTTGCCCTCGTAGCACTGCTGTCCCTGGCGGCACTGGGCTTGCGGCGCTGGCGCTGGTCTGCGCTGGCTGCCTACCTCGTACTGTTTGCCGCCTTGCTGACGTGGTGGTTCGGCATCGAAGCCTCCAATGATCGCGAGTGGCAGCCAGATGTGGCCAAACTGGCCTATGCAACAGTCGACGGCGACAAGATCACGGTACGTAACATCCGCAACTTCGCCTACCGCAGCGAAACCGACTACACCCCCGCCTGGTATGACAAGACCTATGACCTGAGCAAACTGGAAGGCGTCGATCTGGTGGCGGTGTACTGGATGGGCCCGGCCATCGCACACACCTTCGTCAGCTTCGCCTTTGCCGGTGGCGACCATCTCGCCATCTCCATCGAGACGCGCAAGGAGAAGGGTGAGGCCTATTCCACCGTCAAGGGTTTCTTCCGCCAATACGAACTGTATTACGTAGTAGCCGATGAGCGCGACGTGATCCGCCTGCGCACCAACTATCGTCATAATCCGCCGGAAGACGTTTATGTGTACCGGACGCAGGGCCCGATCGAGAATGGCCGCAGATTGTTCCTCGAGTACGTACGCAAGATGAACGCACTGAAGGCCAGCCCCGACTTCTACAACACACTGGTCAACAACTGCACCACCGACATCTGGTACAACACCCGGGTCAACACGACACACATGCCGTTCAGCTGGAAGATCCTGGCCAGCGGCTATGTGCCCGAATACCTTTATGAATCGGGACGACTCGATGCCAGCCTGCCCTTCCCCGAGTTGCAGAAGCACGCCCACGTCAATGCCAGGGCGCAGGCCGCCGACAGCGCCACCGACTTTTCGCGGCGCATCCGCGAAGCGGCAGCGGGAACGAAACAACCATCAGACCCGTCCGGCAAGGACAATAGCCAATAAGAAATTGCAATGAACCATCGACTTCGTTCAGTGACCGTCAAGACCGTTTTGTGGCTGGGTCTGCCATTCCTGCTGACGGCACTGGCGTTGCCGGTAGCCGCAGCAGAGCCGGTCACACCGGCGCCAGCGGCCAAACGCCCAAAAATCTGCCTGGTGTTGTCAGGTGGCGGCGCGCGCGGCGCGGCACACGTCGGCGTACTCAAGGTACTTGAGGAGTACCGCGTGCCGGTGCACTGCATCGCCGGCACCAGCATGGGCTCGCTGGTAGGCGCCGCCTACGCGTCGGGAACGACAGTACCGGAAATGGACGGGATCATGGCGAGCATCACGACGGAACTCCTGTTCAAGGAAAAGCCGCCGCGTGCACAGGTGACGATGCGACGCAAGGCGGACGACTACAAGTCCTTCTTCGGCCCGGAAATCGGCATCACCGGGGGCAAGATATCCTTGGGCAAAGGCGTCGTCACCGGCGTCCAGCTCGAGACGGTGCTGCGCCAGTTGTCCAAGATCAAGGGCTACCAGAACTTCGACAAGCTGCCGATCCCCTTCCGCGCCGTGGCGACCGACCTGGTAAACGGCAAAGCCGTGGTATTCAAGAGCGGCGAACTCGCCAACGTCATGCGCGCCAGCATGTCGGTACCGGGCGCGGTGGCGCCGGCCGAATTCGACGGCATGATGCTGGTGGACGGCATGCTGACCAGCAACCTGCCCGTCGACGCCGCGCGGGCCATGGGCGCCGACGTCGTCATTGCCGTGAATGTCGGCACCCCGCTGCTGAAGCGCGACGAACTGAACGGCATCGGCGGCGTGGTGGGACAGATGCTGAGCATTCTGACCGAGCAGAACGTGCAGGAATCCCTGGCCTCGCTCAAGCCCGACGACATCCTGATCACCCCCGAGCTTGAGGGCTACTCGACCGGAGACTTCGATGTCCTGACCAAGATCGCCCCGCTCGGCGAGCCGGCGGCGCGCAAGGTAGCAGACCGCCTCGCGCGGCTGTCGATCCCTGCGGCGGAGTATGCCGCTCTGCGAGAGCGACAGATGGTTGCCGTCGTGCCTGATACCCGGCCGGTCGACGAAATCCGCTTCGAAAATCTTGCGCTGGTGAATCCGGAGTCGGTGCGGGTCCACATGGAGACGAAACCCGGTCAGCCGATCGACCAGAAGAAACTTGACATGGACATGCGCCGCATCTATGGCACCGGCGACTTCGAGCATGTCAACTATCGCTACCTGGAGGAGCCCGGCAAGCGCGTGCTGGCGGTAGACGCGGTCGAAAAGTCCTGGGGACCCGACAGCCTGAGGTTTGGCCTGGGCTTGTCCAGCGATTTTGCCGGCGATGCCCTGTACAACGTACTCGTCTCCTATCGCAAGCGCTGGATCAACCCGCTGGGCGCGGAGTGGAGAAGCGACCTGCAGATGGGCAGCAGCACCAGCCTGGGGAGCGAGTTCTATCAGCCGCTGACATCCTCGGGTGCCTTCTTCATTTCACCGAACGTGTTCTTCGAGCGCCGCATCGCGGCTGTGTATCAAGGCAACTCGCATATCGCCGACATTGAAAGGAAGCGAGTCGAGGCGAGACTGGATCTGGGGGCCAATTTCCACGAGTATGGAACATTCCGCCTGGGGGTCCTGGCAGGTAAATCCAAGCTGGAGGTGGATACGGGAACGCTGACCATACCGGTTAACTCCGACAGCATTACGCTCGGGGCGTATAGCGCACGCCTGGTGCTCGACCAGTTGGACAGCGTACATTTCCCGCGCGAAGGATGGAAAACCGACATGCGCTACCTGAAGTCGGATACTGGGCTCGGTGCGGACGATTCCTACGACAAATGGGACTTCAGCGGCAGTTTCGTCCATTCGTTCGGCGAGCATACGATCAACCTCGGCGCGATCGCCGGCGGACTTTCAGGTTCGAAGCTGTTGCCGGCCTACGATCAGTTTTCCCTGGGCGGTTTCCTGCAGTTGTCCGGCCTTTCGAGCGGTCAGCTGATCGGCGAGAAACTGAAATTCGGTCGCGCCATGTATTACCACCGGCTGGCACGCAGTGCCATTTTCGAGGGAGCCTACGGTGGCATTTCGCTGGAAACAGGCCAGGTCAGCAATCCACTGATTCCGGGCAACCGGGATGACTGGATCCGTGCCGCCAGCGTCTTTGTCGCTGCCGACACCCCGCTCGGACCGGCGTATCTCGGCTACGGACAGACCCAGAATGGGCCCAACAGCTTCTATTTTTACCTGGGTCGGCCGTTCTGACGCCCAAGGGACCATCCCTGATGCTGACGGGAGATGGTCCCTAAAAGGGGACCGGGCAGAAATGCTCCGCTCAGTTGCCGCGACTCACGGCGCAACTTCGGTCCACCCCGTGCCCGGGTCGAAACTGCTCATCGCGGCGCCGAGTTTTGCGGAATTCTCGCCAAGATTCTTCTGGTAGATCTTGCCGTTGTGGCTGACGATGAAGCTCATCACCCCGGTGGTGCCGTAGTCGTGCGGATAGGCGACCATGGCGAAACCGGCGATCATGCGGCCGTTGATGACGTAGTTGTAGGCCCCGCCGGCAGCGCTCTTGCCTTGGCGCGTCAGGATGCGGAAATGGTAGCCGCGGAAGGGGTCGCCCTTTGCATGCCCCTTGAGATACGCCGAACTGGCAGCGATCAGCGGCCCGAAGGGACTCTCTTCCTCACCCTTGGCGGGATCGGCCGGCCAGTAGAGGCCGTCCTGCTTGCCCTCCGTGCTGGCAAGCTTCTGCGCGTACTGCAGCACACCGTCGCCATCGCGATCGACCGACGCATACTGGCGTTGCGCATCAATGTACGCACGCAGCACTCCGATGGCATGGTTCTCGTTGCCACCGATGCGCCGGTTGATCAACTCCTCGACCCCCTCCTCGGTAGCAAAGCGCCAGACGCCAGCAGTCCTCACCAGCGGGATCGGAAATGGCCAGGCATTGACCCCCATCAGCAGAACGCGACGATCCTCGCCCCGGCTGTCGAGTACGCGGAACGCGGTCAGCGCCTCGGCCGCCTTCGCGCGATCGGCGGCATTCTGCGCCGCATCGCCGCTGGCGATCATTTCCTTGTGCTTGTCGCCGAAAATCGCCGTAAGCACCGCTTCGTCCCTGGCCTTGAGGGCCGCCAGCAGGGTATCGACCGCCGCCTCCGGAGTGGCGAAGGTCCGTTGCTCGACAGCCGTGGCAGCCAGGGGCAAGGCCAGCAAGAAGATGAGTGCCAGCCGGCGCAAGCCGGCCTTGATTCCAGCAAATATGTTCATGGGTGTCATCACAGTGTTGATTGCAGGCATGGGTTTCATGGTCAGCTCCTAGCGTCGTCCGCCGCCGCCACCGCGGCCACCGCCGCCGCCACCGCGACCACCGCCGCCACCGCCACTCGCACGGGCACCACCGCCACCGCTATAACCGCCGCCGGCACGGGAGCCGCCGCCGCCCGACATCGAACCGCGGCTCGAAGCACCGCGCGAACTATCCATCTGCGTCTGGCGACCCGAGGCGCTGCTACCGCCGAAGGCGCCCCCGCCGGAGTCGCGGCCACCACCAGCGGGCTGCGTCGAGGGACGCGATCCGCCACCAAAGTCGCGTCCGCCACCCGAAGGTTGCGTGGCGGGTCGGGCGCCTCCGCCGAAACTGCTCCCACCGGCGTCACCGACGCGACCACCCGACGGCTTGCCTATGGAACTGCTGACCTGACCCGGCTTCTTGTTGGACTGCCACTTGCCCGAACCAGAACCGCCGCTACCGGGCCGCTGTCCCGTACCGGCACCGGTACCAGGCCGATTGACGGTATTTCCACCGCGATTGATGTTGGTGCTGTTGTTGATGTTGATGTCGTTGTTACCGCCCCAGCCGTAACGGTTGCCGCTCCATGCCGCGCCGATGGCGGCACCCCAGATCAAGCCGGTGGCCAGGGCTGCGCCGGGCGGATAGGGATAGTAGTAGACCGGATAGGGTGCCGGGTAGTAGCCCCACGACGAATAGCCGCCATAGACCACCACGGTGCTCGGGTTGTACTGAGGCACGTAGATCACCTGAGGATCAGCGGGGACGATCTTGATGACCTCCTTCTCGACCACGACGACCTGCTTGGAATCGGACTTGAGGTTGCCGGCCGCCTGCGTCTTGCGCCGGAAGGCCTGCACCGCTTCGAGCACCGCGCCCTGATCGGCGACCACCGCCTCACCCAGAGCGGAGGTCCAGTCGAGGTCGGCGCTCATCATCTTGACGACTTCGGGATAGTTGAGCAGCGACTTCACCGGATCGTCCCACTTGTCGTCGAGCGGCGCATTGGGATCCTTCTTGCGCTTTTCCAGGTAGCGATCCGCCTGAACGATCTGCAGGGGACTGGTCGACGCGGGGAGGATGATGGTGACCAGATCGTCGGGATACAGCGCGATCCGGTCGACCAGTTTCTCGAGTTCGGCTGGCGCCGGTGCTGCCGCCACATTGGCCGCTGCTGCAGGGGCCTGTGCATGGGCGGTCGGAGCAAACATCACGACAAGAAATGCCGCGATGGTGAGCAACCGGAAGGGCTGGCCCTCCCTGCAAGTGCGGCGCTTGGCCGGTAAATGAGTCGTCATGCGCGCTCCACGATGGCAGAAATAAAATCGAAGCAGGATACTAGCAGGAAAAAACCAGGCTCATGACTGACCTCGTCAATACGCGCCACCGGCCATGGCGGAGCTTTTGCGTCAAGCCCGCACTTCAGGCTGGCGGAGGAACCGGGGCATTGGTCCTGGCCGCAGCGGCATCCCTGGTCGCCGGCGGCTCGTACCAGCGCTGTGGCGGCACCACCTTGGCCTCGGCAGGGTCTGTCATGTAGTGCGGCGACATGATCTGTACGCCATGCTCGTTGAATACATCCTGGATGTTCCTGTGCAGTTCGGTCATGGTTTCGGCGCGCGGCTTCGCCTTCATGGCCGTGGCTTGGGCCACCAGCAGATACTCCGGGTAATAGTCCGACAGCGCGGTCTGGAACACGTGCGGTGCCGGCTCCCGCAGGATGCCGGGCGTGCGCCGTGCCGCTTCGATCAGCATCGCCTCGACCTGCCGCCAGGGCGTGTCATAGCCGATCGTGACCTTGGTATCGACGACGAAGCCGCGCCCATTCACCGCGCGCGAGTAGTTCTGGATGGTTGTCCCGGTGATCAGCGAATTCGGCAAGGCCAGCTCCTGGCCGGTCCCGGTCCGGATGCGGGTGGTGAACATACCGAGCTCCGTGACGGTGCCTTCGTGTTCCCCGACGCGGACGTATTCACCCACGCGGATCGTTCGCGTATAGGTCACGATCAAGCCGGCCGCCGCCTGGCCGACCAGGCTCGATGCACCGAGCGAGACCATCAGGCCGAGCAGCACCGACAAGCCTTTGAAGGCCTCGGTTTCGGCGCCAGGCAGATAGGGGTAGGCCATCGCCAGCGCGAACAGCCAGACCGCCATGCCAACGAGATTGCGGGTGGTCGGCATGGCTTCGGCATCGAGCCAGCGCGGCGGCGACTCGCCCACGGCGAGCCGCTCCAGAAATCCGTCGATCAGGCTGATCAGCGAGCGCGCGAGAAGAAAGATGGCAATGGCGACGCCGAGTCCCGGGATCGCACCGACGATGGCCTGCAAAATATCGACCACGATGCCGATCAGATAGCCGTTCAGGCTTTCTCCCCAGGGACGGGTATAGGGAAAACGTGAAAGCATGAAGCTCAGCCATTCGTAGCTGAAGATCGTCACCAACAGCCAGCGCAGTATGCCGACCAGGTGCCGCACCATGGGGTAAACATGGTGCTGGTCGAGCAGTACGGTACCGCCCAGTTTCAGGGTCGGCGCCTTGCTCGCCGCCAGCCGGACTAAGATCCGCGCAAAGCGGTGATGTAGCCGCGCCAGCCCCCACAGCAAGGCCAGCCAAACCAGCGTGGCAACACCGCCGGCGGCCAATGACCGGATGAGGTTTTCGACGCTGCGCGCCTCGCGCGTTTCAGTAATGACCTGTTTCAACCGCGCCGCCGTGGCGGCGGCGGTTTCGTCGAGTGACTCCTGGCCCAGCGGATCGACGTCACCCGGAATGACGATGAGGATATAACGCCCGTCAATGGTGATTTTTTTGCCTTGCTCGATGGAGGTGACCACCACCTTCGCGTCGGTATCGTAGGCGAGCGTCTGCAGGATGGCGCGCGCGCGTTCGACCCGCTCCGCAGGTGATATGCCGAGAAAGTCGCCGCGAAATGTGGTTACGTAGCGGTTGAACACCACCAGGTCGGCGGGCGCGGATCCGGCCCGGGATTGGCCGGGAACTGCCGGCGCCGTAACGCTGGCAGCGCTGACGAGCAAGCTGCAGGCGAGCAACAACACGCCGCTGAGGGCACGCAGGAGGTTGAGGGGCTTCATGGTCAAGGGCCTCGCAGGGGCAATCGGATGATGCTTCCAGCCGGCGGATCCGCGGATATCAGCCAACCAGGAAGCGCGACGGATAGCCGGTTCGGCGGCATGGGCGAGTATCTCCGACCCTCCCGATCCGGGTCAAGCCCGTTTGGCGGCGAACTTGCGGCAGCGGGGCCGGCTCGCGCTGAATGCCGCAAATTTGGGACGGAAAGCACAACGCCAGCATAAGCTGGCGTTGTGCTTGGCTGCTGGCGTCCCCACGGGGAT